>PKUE01000165.1 GCA_002869685.1 Desulfuromonas sp. | reverse complement strand
TCTCGGCCTGGCACCAATCATGTGGAGTCACGGCACCGGCTCGGAGATCATGAAACGAATTGCCGCACCCATGGTGGCTGGCGTGACGACCTCGGCGATTATGGAACTGCTGGTGTATCCGGTGATCTGGTACGTGTGGAAATCCCGCGACCTTGCACAACCCGCCGTACAACATAATGAGTTTTCTCAACAACTAGATAAATAACAAGGAGATTGAATCATGAAAAAAATGACGTTGATGTTGTTAGCTTTTCTTGCGTTGCCCATGGTTGCGTTTGCCGGTGATTGTTGCGCAGACACTACAATGAAGATGGACAGCATGCAGATGGCCGGTAATGAAATGATGCTCGGCCAGCAGGAGATCCACGGCGTGACCGCCATGGCGCACCTCAAGGATGTCCGCCAGGCCATGTCTGAAGCCGGGATGACCACCACCCATCATTTTATGGTGATGCTGCATGATCAGGCCACTGATACTAATCTCGACCAGGGCTCCGTCGCGGTTAAAGTCATGCTGCCTTCCGGGCAACAGCTTCCGGCAAAGAAACTGATGGGTATGCAGGGACATTTCGGTGCTGATGTCACTTTGGCGACTCCGGGTGAGTACACCTTTACCGTCGGCAGCGTGCTGGCTGATGGCCAGAAGCGGGTGTTTACCTTTAAGACGGTACTGCCCAAGTGAAAATATGTAGCTCGCACACCACCAAAGCCCTCCCGTTCAGCAGCGCCGAACGAAGAGAACGGTCACCGCGATGGTCGTCGGCAAACTGTCTGAGAACTGTTGCAAACAGGCCGAGTTTTTGCCGACAACCATCACGGCGTAAGCGAGTGGAGAGAGGGAACCCGCAGGGCGCAATGGGGTTGTTATTGATCAGGTGAGCGAGAGGTGTTGCTTGAGATTTTTTACGTTAGCAAGGCAGAGGAAGGAGCCATAGTTATTCTATGGCGACGACTGATAACGCCGCAGACGTGAAAAAGATCTGCAACAGCACCGTGAAGCCTGATTGATGACAACCCTTTGAGAGTCGATTTTGCGTCACTTTTGTCGACGCAAAAGTGACCCGACGTGCGGGCGCGGAAGCTCGCGTCACGTGGGCACCAAGCTGCGTGGTCGGATGATGTTAGCCAAAGCAATGAGTTCCATCATGCGGACCACGTAGCAGAAAGGTCAAGATCAAGTTCGCCGGGATTCGCCCCGGCAGGCGACATCCTTTTGGCAAGCCGCCCAAAAGGATGCAAAAGCCGGCTGAACTTCTCCTGAACCTAGCTCAACCGACAATGAGTCGGTTTCAGTGATGCTTCACGGATTCGGCTCGCCGCCCTTGAGGTCGTCGAATCGTGCGCATCATCGGCTTTGGCGTAAAACGTTGATGACGATCTTGCGGCTCGCTCTATTTTTTTCGTGGCACCGGCCAAACGGGAGGGGCGGTGCCCACCCTGCGTCAGCGGGTTATTTAGCAGCCCACGTCACGTGGGTACTAAGTATCGAGAACGGAAAAAGTTGGCCTGTGCAATGCGTTGCTTGCTGCGAACCACCACGCTATCGCGACAAATGGACAAGTGCTGACCTTACGTTAAACTGTAGAATATTCTACAAAGACTTCGGGATACTTCTATGATGTGGAAAAAAACATCTTTTCGCGTGATCTTACTGCTGATTCTGGTGGCGGGAATCTCGGCGTTGCATTACACCACAACGACCCATCATTCTCACCTGCATGACGTCTACCGCCGTCTGTACTATATCCCCATCGTTCTCGGCGGTATCTGGTTCGGGGTGCGTGGCGGACTCGGCACCTCGCTGTTCATCTCTGTCGCCTATCTGCCTCATGTGCTGATGCAGTGGGGCCATTTACCGTGGACCGCCCCGGAGCGTTACCTGGAGATCATGATGTACAACGTGATCGGTGCTTTGACCGGCACGTTGATGGCCAAGGAATATGCCCAGCGCTTGCGGGCTGAAGCTGCCGCAGTGCAGTTGCAGGAGAGTTACGATCAGCTGCGTCAGCAAGCCGACCTTATTCTCGAAATCGAGGATCAGTTGCGCCAGGCTGACCGTCTGACAACTCTTGGTGAGCTGTCTGCCGGGTTGGCCCACGAGATCCGCAATCCACTTGGGTCCATTCGCGGTACGGCAGAAATCCTCCAGAGCGCTTTTACCATTGAAGATCGATACCATGAATTCACCACGATTCTGATTAACGAAGTTGACCGTCTCAATCAGGTGCTGGAAAACTATCTGAACTACGCGCGTCAGAGCCCGTCAGAACAACAGCAATTCTTTTTGGCGCCTGTGCTCGATGAAGTGATTCAACTGACGGCCGTCAAAGCGCGGAAAAATCAGGTGGTCGTCGACGTCGAAGTTGATGTGACCAGTCCGGTGGCAGGTGATGCCAGCCAGTATAAGCAGGCCTTTCTCAATCTGATTCTCAATGCTCTGCAGGTGATGACGGAAGGGGGCTGCCTGTCGATTATCGCGACAACCCGTGACAATCGGGTCGTATTGCGTTTTTGCGATACGGGACCCGGCTTGAGTGAGGAACAGCGGCAGAAGGTTTTTCAGCCGTTTTACACGACCCGCTCAAAAGGAACCGGGTTGGGATTGGCCATTACGGAACGGATTGTTCATAATCACGGCGGGACGATTCAGGTGGAGAGTCTACTCAAGCAGGGCTGTTGTTTTGAGTTGTGCTTGCCATTAGCCCATTTGAATGGCCACAAGGGGGCAGCAGATGTCTGAAACTATTTTGTTGATCGATGATGATGCGTCAATGCGGCGGGTGATTGAGTTCACTTTGGTCGAAGCGGGATATCAGGTTTTGACGGCGGCCAGTGGTGAAGAAGCGCTGCCATTGTTTCGTCAGCATTATCCCCCACTGGTGATCACCGATGTGCGGATGGAAGGGATGAGCGGCTATCAGGTTTTGGAGAAAATCCTGGCTGAGTCGCCGAAAACTCTTGTGATGATTATCACCGCCTACAGTACCGTTGAACAAGCTGTCGGGGCGATGAAGAGCGGGGCCTACGATTACCTGACCAAGCCGTTCAGTGGCGAGCAGTTGCGCCTTGCTGTCGCACGGGCGTTTGAATACCGGGCGTTGCAACGTGAGAATCGTCAGTTGCATGCCGTGTTGCAGCACCAGGATCCGCCCCGCCAGGTGATTGGCGAATCTGCGGCGATATCTAGTGTGCTGGAACAGGTGCGCAAAGTGGCCAGCAGTCAAGCGCCGGTTTTGCTCAGTGGCGAGAGTGGCACCGGCAAAGAGTTGATCGCCCGTCAGATTCACCATGAATCTTCCCGGCGGATGGCACCGTTTATTGCCATTAACTGTGCGGCGATTCCTCACGATCTGCTCGAAAGTGAGTTGTTTGGTCATGTGCGTGGTGCGTTCAGTGGCGCGGTGCGCGACCAAAAGGGACGTTTCGAATTGGCGGACGGCGGCACTCTGTTTCTTGATGAAATCGCCGAATTGCCTTTGACATTGCAGCCCAAGTTGCTCCGCGCGTTGCAGGAGAAACAGATTGAGCCGCTCGGTGGGCGCAGTCGGACCATCGACGTCCGTCTGGTCGCTGCCAGCAATCGTGATTTGCAGGAAGAAGTGCAGCAGCAACGTTTCCGTCAGGACCTTTACTACCGACTGGCGGTCGTGCCGTTACAATTACCGCCCCTGCGTCAGCGGCGTGAAGATATCCCGATTCTGGTTAGCCATTTCCTGGCCAATTATCCCCAGGCACGGAATGTGCGGTTCAGTGACGATCTAATGGCGGCTTTGTGTGCCTATGATTGGCCGGGCAATATTCGGGAACTGCATAATGTGATTGAACAGATGCTGATCCTGCGGCACGGGGACCTCCTGGATTGCGGTGATTTGCCAGCCCACCTGACACAAAAAAACGTTAAGCATCAAATCTTAAATCTACCGAAAGAGGGCTACTCCCTCGAAGCTCTGGAGCGCGAAGCCGTTGTTCAGGCCCTGCGGTATTGCCATGGTAACAAAAGTCAGGCTGCCGCGTTTCTCCAAATCCCCCGTCATACTCTGCTCTATCGTTTGGAAAAGTACGCAATTGAGCAATGGGAATAGCTCGGTTATTTTACGTTATCGTGGTTATTTGGACACGTAGTGTGGCGTAACTGCCTCATTCTTCGCAGCATTTCTTTGTTT
>PKUE01000139.1 GCA_002869685.1 Desulfuromonas sp. | reverse complement strand
TTGTTATCATGGCAATCTGCACAGCCAACCGGGTTCACGATCTCACTGCCCCAGCGAGCCCACTTACCCGTAAAGAAGTCAAGCTCACCCTTCTCTTCAATCAGGCGCGGTACATCCGGTGACTTACAGGTCCAGCAGGCCGTTGGCATCGGGCCACTTTTCTGATCAACGGGAGCACCCGTACGCAACGTATTGATGTTGTCTTCCAGAATGTAGTAGTGCCCACGCGGCGCGTTATAATCCTTCGAAAAGCCGTAACCGGCCCACAGTACCACCAGATTGGGATCCTGCTTCAACACATCCTTGATTTCATCACTCTTGCGCGTCTCCAGATAGGAATCGTACTGACGTGGATAATATTTGCCCCATTCGGCACTCTTTGGTTCTAACTTCTTGATTTCAGGTACTGAATTAATCGCGTTCTGCTCGGCCTTATTCTCCTTGATGGAGATCACAAGCAACAGCATAGGGACCATGACCACCACACAAGCAATTGTCACGAATGTTGATCTCTTCATAAGTTCGTCTCCTAGTTGAGTCTTCTAAAGTTCTTTCACACCTAAATTGTGCTGAGTTGTCGTCAGGTTGCGCGTGCGGCCATGGGGGACCATACGATGGCAATCCCAACAGCGACGTCCCATGGGGACATCATCGTCAAACTGACTGTACAACTGACTGTTTTCCATCATCTGCGATACGGCCTCACTGTGGCACGATATGCAATTGTTCTGGATCCTCTCTGCGGCATCGTCAGTGATCCGCAGGTTATAGCCATAGGTGCGCAACGTCATGGCCATAGAATGATTGAAACCATCTTTGGTTTTGGCCAGCATTTTGTTGGCAAAGGAATCACGCGGCAGATGACAGTCAATGCAACTGGCCTGCTCACGATGGGAGCTGTGTTGCCAGGTGGCATAATGGGTGTTCATAGTGTGGCAGTTGATGCAAACCTTTGGATCTCCAGAGAGATAGGACAGCATCTTGGATTCATAGACGACATACCCAAACAGTCCGATCACTGCCACAACACAACAGGTTGCTACATACTTCATAACGTTACTATTTTTCATAAGCAGCCTTTTTGGTTGTGGGACGTTTCTGTTTCCCAAGCTTAAAATCGTGATTCGGTTCAACAGGTGGCCAATGCTTCATCCGTCTCATCCTTTCTGCTGTGGCGGCAGCGGAAAACACAGTTTCCGAATCGATCATAAAGCCATCGGCTTAAAGTTGAGAGTTCCCCACTGAGGACGCACAGAGAGGCAACTCAACTAAAATTTATATTCCAATCTAGCCGTTAATATTTCGGTGTCCACGGTCGGATTGGCAAAGCCGTTGCTTTCGTCATCGTTCTGCATGAAGTTGGCGTATTTCACCAGTAATTTCAGGTTGTCACTGATCGGCTTGACCACGACAACATCCACCTCGTCGCCGTAGGTACCATCGAACTGGTCGTCTTCATAGCTATCGAAGTAGTGGTAGATGACACTGAGTTTTACGCCGAGAAACGTCGTTGCGACTTTGGCGTAGTAGTCCTGCAGACCAGGCGTCAAGCCGCCACCGTTGGTTGACAGAAACAGATCGGCAAAGCCGTTGAACTTATGTGCCGTGCTGTACAAGGTATCGAAGGGACGATCGTCGCCATCCTGACCAGAGATGTAGGAATAGCCAACGCCAAAATCGATCGGCGCAACGGTGGCTCCAGCATAGAGATTCAGCATATCGGCATCGTGGTCCTCGCCATCGGCAAAGTCTGTCTGCAGCGTGTAATCAAGCGCATAGTTAAACATGCCGGGCTTGCCCACCACACGCACGCCATAAGTGGCGCTGTCACGCGCGGAATCCGCCGTACTTTCTGTGTCCAGCAGATAGCCATACACGGAAAGCTTGTGGTTTTTGATACCGGCATATTGCGCATTGATCAGGTAAAAATGATCCAGATCGACATGGGTCAAGGCAATGGTATTGACTTGATTGACATAACCGGCGAACAAGGTGAGATCTGCGATGCTCTTGTTGGTTACGGTGACGGCATCGAAAGACTGTCCGTTGAGTCGCCAACCAATGTTGCCCAGCAAGCGAGCATCGTCGAGAATGATCTCCTGGCGTCCAAGACGAACCGTGGTCTGCGGCAGGCCGTTGTAATCAAGATAAGCTTTGTAGAGACGGTTGCCGTCTGGATCGGCAATCAGATCGCGGTCGGCTTCACCACCATCGGCATGACGAAATTCTTCCCAGGCATTGGTCAGATTGTGAAATTGCGCATAGAGACTGAACTGATGAAAATTCCCGGTCTGATAGCCGATACGGGTGCGCAGGCTGAACTGTTTGGCCGGACTGGTTGCGTCATCACGATTCTTATACTCAAAACTGGCCAGTAATCCGACATCAGCTTTCCCGGATTTTAAAGCCGTCGTAAGATCATCCACGACAGCGGCAGAAGCTGAACTCCCGACAACAAAGCACCAGGACAGTGCTCCAAAAACAAGGGTTGTCACAAATCTCTTCATATTGTCTCCTCTCCATCAAACACAGGGTTAAGCACGGCACGCAGGTCGTTAAAAAACAGGTGGCAGTTCAGGCACGACGAGACCGTGGGTTCTGTGTGGTGTGTTACAACGACTGTGCCAAGCAGAGCGTGGCGCCATAACAGGCTGATTTAAAGAAGTTTTTTTTACTGGCGGGACAAAAGGAAGAGTATTTATAGCTTGGAAAACAATTAATGTTACCTCATGGTAACAAAAACCTCACTTTAACGTTACCATCAAGTAACATCGATATCACCAAGGTTATAGCGCTGGATTTTTTCCCACAGACTTTTACGAGAAATTCCCAGTTCCTCAGCTGTTTTGGATTTTTTATAGCCATTATTTTTCAATGCCTGAGCGAGATAGTCGCGCTCAAAAATATCAACGGCATCTTTCAACGCCTGCCCAGGCGGGAAAACGGGAGACATTGGCGGAAAGTGTGGTGACTTAAGCAGATCAGCAGGCAAGTCATCCGGAAGGATCAACTCACCACTGCTCAGTGCCACAGCACGCTCCATGGCATGTTCCAACTGACGGATATTACCCGGGAAATGATGCGTCAACAAAATTTCCAAGGCTTCCTGGGAAAGATGGCGTGTCTGCTTGCCCATTTGGGTAGAAAATTTCTCAAGAAACATTTCCGCCATGGGAACAATGTCTTCACGCCGCTCCCGTAACGGCGGAACCTCTATGTGGATGACATTGAGACGATAGAACAGATCTTCCCGAAAACTACCGCTTGCCACATCGTCTGCAAGAATATGATTGGTCGCGGCCACAATGCGAACATCAACCAGAATCTCCGCCTTCCCCCCTAAAGGATGCACTGTCCGCTCCTGTAACACGCGCAGCAGTTTCGCTTGAGCCGCCAGCGGCAAGTCACCAATTTCATCAAGAAAAAGGGTCCCACCATGGGCTAGCTCGAACTTCCCCTTGCGGGTTTCGTTGGCTCCGGTAAAAGCACCTTTAACGTAACCGAACAGCTCCGACTCAATTAAGCTCTCGGGCAGGGCCGCGCAATTGACCTTCACCAGCGGGCCATCACGCCGTGGGCTGTTCTGATGCAACAATTCAACCACACATTCCTTGCCGGTACCATTCTCGCCAGTGACCAATACCGTCGAATCGATACCACCCACAGAAACAGCCATATCCATCACCCGCTGCGCTGCGTCACTATGAACCACCAGACATTTCATTTTTGCGTCGCCGCTTGAATTTTTCAGCGATTCATTTTCAGCCCGCAAACGTTTCTCTTCGGTAACATCGTGACTAATTAACAACGTGCCGAGATACACACCATCCGGCGACTTAATTGCCGTATACGAATTAGAGAAATAGCGGTTCTGGGCATGAATCAGGCGATTACCCGAGGAGATCCGTCCCGATTTCAGACTTTCTATCAGTTGACGAATGCGGTCATGCATCCGCGCAGGATGGAGACTATATATACTTTTGCCGAGTATTTTTGAGGCTTTAACGCGACGAATGCGCTCAGCGGCGGGATTACAGATGCAGATCACATCATCAGCATCGAGGAAAACCACTCCTTCGGCCATCTCTTCGACAATCGTTTGATAGATAGATGAAAATGGTTGATCCATACGGCAGCCTCCATGTTTCCAATTGGTAACAAAGTAGCGTAGTCGTCGTTTCCAGGTCAACGAAAAAAGGGGTGCCCAGTCGGGCACCCCATATCATCAAAACGAATCGATTAGATTGTGGTTCGAAATTACTCGATACCTGCAGCTTTTTCGAGCATTGCAGTGGTAACAGACTTCGGACGCTCAATAGCATAACCCAGAGCGCGGTCCCAAGTGA
Source organism: Desulfuromonas sp. (assembly GCA_002869685.1). Taxonomy (GTDB): domain Bacteria; phylum Desulfobacterota; class Desulfuromonadia; order Desulfuromonadales; family Desulfuromonadaceae; genus Desulfuromonas. The sequence continues at coordinate 16,877 of PKUE01000139.1, read as the reverse complement.
TGTTAGCCAGGCAGCCCAGAGCACGACCCACACCGAACAGAACGGTGTAGTAGTCATACTCGGTAACGCCGTAGTACCACTGGATAACGCCAGATTGTGCGTCAACGTTCGGCCAGGGGTTCTTTGCTTTACCATGCTCGAGCAGTACGTCAGGAGCAACTTCGTAGATCATAGCAACCAATTGGAACAGAGGATCTTCTTTCAGACCCGGGGTGTTCAGACAGAACTCACGCTGAGAGGTATAGCGGGGGTCAGTCTTACGCAGAACTGCGTGACCGTAACCCGGAATAACCTGACCGCTGTTGAGAGTATCCCACAGAGCAGCTTTGAGCTCGTCTTTGGTAGGAACTTTGCCACCCAGTTTCTGCATGAAGTTTTGGGTCCATGCGAGAACTTCCTGGTTAGCCAGACCGTGCAGAGGACCAGCCAGACCGTTAATACCAGCCGCATAAGAGTAGTACGCGTCAGACAGAGCAGAAGCAACGAGGTGAGTGGTATGTGCAGAAACGTTACCAGACTCATGGTCAGAGTGCAGGATGAAGTACATACGAGCAACGTCTTTGTACTCGTCGCACTGACCGATCATGTGAGCGAAGTTTCCGCCCATATCCAGATTGGGGTCAGCAGCAATATGGGTATCGCCTTTGTACTTCATACGATAGATGTATGCAGCGATGGGACCCAGTTTAGCCATCAGGTCGTTGGAGTCTTCCAGCATGTCTTCCCAGCAAGTCATTTTGTTGAACTTACCAGCAGCATAGTTGGATGCGAAAACAGAGTCACGTTGCATAGCAACGATGGCTGCGGAGAACATGGCCATCGGATGAGAATCACGAGGCATGGCGCGCAGTACGTCGATAACGTAAGAAGGAACTTGAGAACGTTGCTTCCAGTCCTCAACAACTTCCAGAGTTTGCTCCATGGTCGGAACATCGCCGGTCAGCAGCAGATACCAGAAACCCTCAACATAAGGATAGTCGCTACCCGGAACTTTGGGCAGGGCCGCAAAAGTCTCAGGGATCGTCATACCGCGGAAGCGGATGCCTTCCATCGGGTCGAGGTAAGAGATATCGGTAACCAGGCACTTGATACCACGAGCACCACCAATAGCTTGAGCGATGCTTACTTCGCCCAGGGAAACATCACCAAACTCTTTTACCAGACGGGTGGTACGAGGACGGTGAGCATCAATTTTTTGCTTCAATACTTCCTTCAGTGTTGACATGTTTCTCTCCTTATAAAATGAAAAAGAAAACTGGGTGGCATAACTACCACCAACCGACTACATAACCTCAAACGGGAGTCCCCCGACAACCCGACATGAGGAGTAAAACAGGGTGAAAAAGACACAGATTGAGCGACGTCAATTTCGTCTAGAAGTTTTAGCAAACTCAATATATAGCGTCAAGGTCTTTTTGTATACAGTATTCTGCCGACACCATTGACATTTTTGTTCCATTCCGATTTTACCCCGTGATACAATGCCTAAATAATGAGCATTAGAACACTTAAAATTGGTCCCCTGACCCTTAAAAACAACCTGATTCTTGCCCCGATGGCCGGGATCACCAACTCCCCCTACCGACAAATCGCAATGAACGCAGGTGCGGCCCTGACCTACTCTGAGATGATCAGCGCCAATGGTCTCATCCGTGACGGAAAGCGCACCATCGAACTGTTGCAGCGGTCGGAGTGTGAACGCCCTTTCGGCGTTCAACTGTTCGGCGATGATCCCGCCGTAATGTCAGAGGCAACCCGCATCGCGTCAGACTATGGCGAATTGATTGATCTCAACATGGGATGCCCGGTTAAAAAAGTGGTTCGCTCCGGGGCTGGCAGCGCCTTGATGAAAGAGCCGACCAAAGCAGCACAAATCATCCGGGGCATGCGTAAGGCTACCAGACTTCCACTGACGGTCAAGTTCCGATCAGGTTGGACAGTGGCTGAGATGAATTATCGCCAGATTGCCCGGATTTGTGAAGAGGAAGGTGCAGACGCTATTATTCTGCATCCGCGAACCCGCTGTCAGGGATTTGGTGGGCACTCCAACTGGGACCATATTGGCGAACTCAAACAGCTGACCACTCTGCCGGTTATTGGCAGTGGCGATATCAAATGCCCCCAAGATGCCCTCGCCATGCTTACGATCACCGAGTGCGATGGAGTCATGATTGGCCGAGGCAGCTATGGCAATCCGTGGCTGTTCCACGACATCCAGCAACTGGCACAAGGGCAAGTTCCCGAACCGGTCAGCCCCGGGCAAAGACTGAAAGTCGCTCTGCTCCACCTTCAGCTCTATGAAGGCTATTATGGCGAACGTAAAACCCTGCTCGACATGCGCAAACATCTGTGCTGGTATTCGCGCGGTCTTACCGGGGCCACCGAGTTTCGTGCCCAAATCAACCGCTGCCCGGACCTGAATGCCATGAAAAGCTGTGTTTTTGATTTTTTTTCTACTGAGGAAAGCGCCCCATCGTGTCCTTAACAACACCATCAGACCGCCTGGCTCAAAATGTCCTGGCCAGCACAACAGAAGCGATCATTGTCATCAACCAGGACTATTCAATCGCTCTGCTCAACCCTGCAGCGCAAAACCTGACCGGCATGTCAGCCCGACAGGCGATGAACCAGAACATCAACGCAATCTTTTCGGGTCAGGACGGACTTCTTTACCTGATCAACACTGCCATGGAGGAGGGCCGCTCCATCTCCGACCGTGAAACGATCCAACTGCGGCGGCCAACGGCAGAGGACCTCCCTGTCAGCGCCACGGTTTCCCCGCTATTCACCGACACCGGACAACAGGAGGGCGTCATTCTTTCGCTTCACGATGCCTCCCACGTCCGCCAGCTGGAACAGGATATCCAACGTGCGGACCGCCTGGCCATGCTTGGCACTCTGGCGGCAGGGTTGGCTCATGAAATAAAAAACCCTCTCGGGGGAATTAAAGGCTCGGCCCAGCTGTTAACCATGGAGTTGGAGAACCGAGATGATCTGCTTGAGTACACCCAGATCATGATCAAGGAAACCGACCGGATCAACGAGATCATCGAAGAGTTGATGAACCTGACCACCCCGCGTTCGCAGGTTCTCAGTGAAGTCAACCTGTCCAAAGTCATCCGTGAAATCGTGCTGTTGCAGCAGCAATCAGAGATTTGCGTCAACAAGACATTTGACTTGCAACTCGACCCGACAATTCCGCCGATCACCGGAGACCAGACCCTGCTCACCCGTCTGTTTCTCAACATCATTAAAAACGCGGTGGAAGCAACCGCAGCCGGCGGCACCATTACAATTTCGACCCGGATTGACACCCAGCACCACCTGACCCGCCCCGGGCAGCACCCGGTCCCCTTTGTCGTGGTTAAAATCACGGATAATGGCTGCGGAATCAGTAAAACTATGCTGAAAAAGATTTTTACCCCGTTTTACACGACCAAAAGTACCGGCAGCGGATTAGGGTTGGTAATCAGTCAAAAAATTGTTTCCGACCACGATGGCCTGCTTCATTTCAACAGTATTGAAGGTGAAGGAACCTGCTGTAGTATTTTCTTGCCTTTCAAACGAGATCTTATTAACCACAATTCTTGATCAACAGGGAGAAAAACCATGGCTCTCGACCGCGTTCTTGTCGTTGACGACGAAGAAAGTATCCGCTGGGTTCTTTCAAAAGCCCTTACCCGTCAGGGACTTAAAGTTGACCTGGCCGACTGTGGCGCCAGCGCACGCAAACTTCTAGCGGATAACGACTACGATCTGGCCCTGATCGACATAAAAATGCCTGACGTCTCCGGACTGGACCTGTTGGACGAACTCCATGAGGACTACCCACGCTTGTCAGTGATTATGATGACGGCCGAATCCTCCATGAAAAATGCCGTTGAAGCCATGAAACGGGGTGCCTACGACTACATCACCAAGCCATTCGACCTCGACGCCCTGGATGGCATCATCCTTAAAGCTCAGAAAATAGCCAACACCCAGGCAGAAGTACTGCGTCTAAAAAGCGCGATTAAAAACCAGAATCAGGCTGAGCGCAGCATCATCGGCAACAGTCAACCGATGCAGGAGGTATATAAACTGCTCGGCAAGGTATCCGCCTCTGACATCACCGTTCTGATTACCGGTGAATCCGGCACCGGCAAGGAGTTGATCGCCCGCGCTGTTCACTTCAACAGCAAGCGGGTCGGCCAACCGTTCATTGCCCTCAACTGTGCGGCAATCCCCCATGAGCTGCTGGAAAGTGAACTGTTCGGATTCGAAAAAGGAGCGTTTACCGGTGCAACAGAACGCAAAATCGGCAAGTTTGAACAAGCCAACGGCGGGACAATCTTCCTTGATGAAATTGGCGATATGCCCCTGGAACTTCAGGCAAAACTGTTACGGGTGATTCAGGAAAAAGAGATCACCCGCACCGGCGGGAATCAATCCATCGACATTGATGTGCGCATTGTTGCAGCAACCAATCAGGAGTTGGAGAAAAGCGTCGAGAAAAAAGCGTTCCGCGAAGATCTCTATTACCGACTCAACGTTCTGCCCATCAGTCTGCCGCCACTTCGCGAACGGGCGGAAGACATCCCGCTTTTGGTCGACTTTTTCATTCGCAAAGCCAACGATGAGTTCGGTTCGATTGTCAGCAGTTGCAGTGAAAAAGCCATGAACCAACTGGTGCGATATCCCTGGCCCGGCAATATCCGTGAATTGGAAAACACCATTCAACGCGCCTGTCTGCTTTGCCAGGGTCAGGTTCTGCGAGCCAGCGACTTCCCTCAGCAGTCAACCGACACTCCGCCACAGGAGGAGAACGATTCGCTGGAATCCCTGATTGAAACGAAACTACGTTGTTCGTTGGCAAAAAAAGACATTGTCGAGGTCAACGACCTCTATGAGATGGTCCTACACCAGATGGAACGGCCACTGATCAGGATCATCCTCGACAAAACTCGAGGGAATCAGGTTCGTGCGGCAGAAATCCTCGGCATCAATCGCAATACCTTGCGAAAGAAAATTCAGATCCTCGGAATTATTCCAGAGAAGAATGGCGAATAGTCAGAAAAAAACGCCCTGTCGAAATCGACAGGGCGTTTAAAATTCGTCGCGCTTTGACTGATTTTCAAAGCGGGTAAACTGACCACGGAAGGTCAGATGAACCGTCCCGATTGGACCGTTACGCTGCTTACCAATAATAATCTCGGCATCCTGCTCATGGCCCTTATCGCAGCTGCCATCCCGCTTGCGACACGCCTCACAGTAAACCGACTCACGATAGACAAACATGATCACGTCAGCATCCTGCTCGATTGCACCCGATTCACGCAAGTCAGCCATAATCGGTCGTTTATCGGTGCGATTTTCCAACGAACGATTCAGCTGAGACAACGCAATCACCGGCACGTTCAACTCTTTGGCCAGCGCTTTAAGTGAACGGGAAATTTCAGAGATTTCCTGCTGGCGGCTTTCCGGGTTGCTTCCCTGCATCAACTGTAAGTAGTCGACGACAATCAGACCCAAATCATGTTCCGCTTTAAGACGCCGCGCCTTTGAACGCAGTTCCAGCACCGAGATCGCCGGAGTATCATCAATATAAATCTTCGCTTCGGACAATAAACCGGCCCCATTAGTCAATTTGGGCCAATCCGTTTCACCAAGGTGGCCTGTGCGTAACCGACTTGCATCGACACGGGCAACAGAACATAACATCCGTTGCACCAGCTGCTCTTTGCCCATTTCCAAAGAGAAGATCAAAGCGGAAGTCCTACGTTCCGCGTGCATGGCTGCATACTCGACAACATTGACACAGAAGGCTGTTTTACCCATCGAGGGACGTCCGGCAACAATAATCAGATCGCCACCCTGCAAACCAGCTGTCATGGTATCCAGCTCGGTAAATCCACTGGGAACACCAGTGACCAGTTCCTTACGTTCATAGAGCTTTTCGATCGCCTTGAACGTGTCCTTCATAATCTCTTTGGTCGAGAAATAGGATGGTCGGGTTTTCATGTTGGAGATTTCGAAAATAGACTTTTCCGCCCAATCAAGGGTCTTGTCGATCTCCTGCCCTTCATAACCGCGCGTTGCGATTTCTGTGGCAACGCTGATCATATGGCGAGCAACCGACTTCTCCTTCATCAGTTTGGCGTAATAGGTGATATTCGCCGCCGTCGGGACGTAATCCACCAAGGCGGCCAGATAGCTGCTACCACCAACGGCGTCCAACTGTTCACGCTGTTTAAGTTCAGCGGTCAGCGTTACCAGGTCAGCAGGCTCATTACGTTCAGACAGTGCAATCAGGGCGAGAAAAATCTGGCGATGACTTTCGCGATAAAAATCATCGGGGGTGAGCAACTCCAGCGCCTTGTTAAGCGCGTCGTTCTCGAGCAGAACGCCACCGAGTACAGACATCTCGGCTTCAAGGTTCTGTGGGGGTAAGCGGTGTGTCGGTGTTTCCGTCATAGATGAAATCATCTTCGGCAGCGACTGTATCCAGTCACTGCCGAAGAAGAAAACCTACTCAGCAGCCACGACTGAAACTTTAATTTCAGCAACAACTGTACCGGGCAGCTTGACTGCAACAGTCTGCTCACCCAGAGTTTTGATCGGCTCATCGAGTTGGATTTTTTTACGATCAATATCGATATCCGCATCGGCCAGCTTGGCAGCAAGATCCGCTGAGGTTACAGAACCAAACAGCTTACCTTCTTCGCCCGCGCGCAGTTCAAACACACAGGAGACAGCTTCAATCTTGGCTTTTAGAGCTTCAGAAGTTTTAGCAATCTTCAGCGCTTTGCGCTCCAATTGACGTTTCTGGTGCTCAAACTCTTTTACATTGCCTTGATCGGCTACAACAGCCAAACCTTTAGGCAACAGGTAATTACGAGCGTATCCCGGCTTTACTTTAACAATTTCGCCGATCTCACCCAGTCCATCAATACTTTCACTCAGAATAATTTCCATCGTTCTCCTCCACAAAGGATCTACGTTGTCTTTACGCGTGGCTTTCGAAAATCGAACCACATATCAAACACCCCCATGGCTGTCACCAATAAGGGCAAAGGATTAATCACGAAAATCAGCAGATAGGCAAATACTCGTGACACAGTCGAAAAGGCTTTCTTCTTAAAAAAGAAAGTCACTATGGCGACGCCTTGCAGAAAATAAAGCGGTAATAATACCGTCAAGCAGTTCAGCGCAACCTGTTGAATCAGCGGTTGATCAATCAACAGTGAAAAACCAGCAGCGATCAATGCCCAAACCAGATATTCCGACAGCTTGAAATGCTGAAACAAACCACCAGGAACAGTATAACTGCGCTCTGGTGCCACTTTCAGCAGTCCAACAGTGATCAGTGACAACACCATAAAAGCCGTAATCGCCAGTCCCCAAAAGGCCCGCCGAAAAAAGTCAGCGGTTGAATCAAGAACCAGATAAAGGCTGTCAAGCTGATCCTTTGGCAACTCCGCCTGCTGATATACACTGCGGGCGGCCGCGACTTCATGATCAATATACTGATTCACCAACAATGTTGCCGTTGTTTGTTGCTCACCGGCATACCAGACCAGAAGACCGGCAGCCAGCACAGCTGTTAGCACCGTACAGAGCAAGGCGCTGTACCACCACCCTATACCTCGCTTGAGCAACCACGGCAACACGACCGAGGGCATCGAGAACTGAACCAGGTAAAAACCGCTGGATGAGCTCCCTGCAACGCTAAACTGCAAAACTGCGGTCAGCAAGACACCAATGGCAGCACTCATCACACCATAACGCATCCCGACGTAAGCGAGTGGAAAGGCCATGAGAATGCTCATCAGAGCCGATGCGGGCCCCAGCGCTGACGCAACGAGCAGCAAGCCACCCGTTACCACACACCCAAGCAATATGGCCACCGTACGTGGCATCCCACCCGGGTCTTCCTGCACAGCAAAATCAATTGCCAATTAATCAACCGTCCGGTTTGAAGTAAACGACAACAGAGCAATATTACGTGCACGTTTGATTGCCTCAGTTACTTTACGCTGATGCGTTGCACAGTTACCGGAAATACGGCGAGGAACAATTTTGCCGCGCTCAGAAATGAAATAGCGCAGAGTGCGAACCTCTTTGTAGTCGATTTTCAGTGAACTGTCAGCGCAGAAACGGCAACCTTTACGACGACCAAAACGACGACGGGGTGCCCCTTTTTTTGCAAATGCCATAATTCTTATCCTCCAGAATGGTGTCTGTTAAAATTACTCGGCGTCTTCCTCAGAAGCGTCTTCGTCTTCTTCCGCGACGACTTCTTCAGTTTCGGCAACAGCCTCGAGGCCGTTTTCAAGAATCAGAGTATGAAACTTGATAATGGCATCGTCGAGACGCATCCGACGCTCAAACTCCTTGATGACAACATTCTCGGCATTAAAGTTCACAAGAACATAAGTGCCTTGTTCATGTTTCTTAACGGGATAAGCCAGGCGCTTTGTGCCCCACTCATCGACTTTAAGAATCTCAGCATTTTGGTCCGTCAACACGCCTTTGAACTTCTCAATAACAGCGGTGTAGTCATCACCAACAATCTGAGGATTGACAATGAAAATTGTTTCATAGGTACGCATGCGTAAACCTCCTCATGGATTTTAGCCCCGGTCTTCCCCGGAACAAGGAGCGAGCACTCACCTTAAATGCCCGACTTGCAGAACTGGGATTTTTAACACAGTGTCCAAAAGATGTCTAGCGTTTTCAACGCTACGACTAAACGTTAAAGCGAAAATGCATTACGTCGCCATCTTTGACACGATACTCTTTGCCCTCTACGCGCAACAGACCCTTCTCTTTGGCGCCAGCTTCGCCGCCTGCTGAGATAAAATCATCATATGCGATAACTTCAGCACGGATAAAACCTTTTTCAAAATCAGTGTGGATAACACCGGCGGCTTGCGGAGCCGATGCATCTTTACACACAGTCCAGGCACGAACTTCTTTCACACCGGCGGTAAAATAGGTAATCAATCCGAGCAACCGGTATCCGGCTTGAATCATCTGGTCAAGACCAGATTGATCCAGCCCCATCTCCTGGAGAAAGTCACTTTTTTCATCGTGATCGAGTTCGGCAATTTCGGATTCAATTTTGCCGCAGATAATAACAACCTCAGCACCCTGTTCAGCAGCATAGTCACGTACTTTCTGAACGTGGGGGTGTTCACCGTTCAGATCATCTTCTGAAACATTAGCCACATAGAGAACCGGCTTAATTGTGATCAGATGCAGATCGCGCACCATGCTACGCTGTTCATCACTCAACTCAGCAACACGCGCCGGTTTACCCTCATTGAGGCAAACCTCCAGCGTTTCAAGCACAATCAGTTCAGCTTGACTGCCCTTATCACCACTTTTAGCCAATTTCTGGATACGTACCTTCCGCTTTTCAACCGACTCCAGGTCGGCAAGATTCAACTCGGTCTGAATAACGTCAATATCACGCAGTGGGTCAACGGAGCCATCAACGTGAACAACGTTATCATCCTCAAAGCAGCGTACAATATTGGCAATGGCATCGACCTGGCGAATATGGCCAAGAAACTGATTCCCCAGCCCCTCACCTTTGCTTGCCCCTTTTACCAGGCCAGCGATGTCGACAAACTCCATGGTGGTGGGCAAAATGCGCTGAGGCTTAACAATTTCAGCCAACGCATCTAGACGTTTATCGGGAACAGCAACAACTCCGACATTGGGCTCAATGGTACAAAAAGGATAGTTGGCGGATTCGGCACCAGCCGAAGTGATCGCGTTGAAAATGGTCGATTTGCCAACATTCGGCAAACCGACAATGCCACACTTGAATCCCATAATGGTTCTCCAAACAACGATAGCCGGGGCGGTTGCCCCGGCTATCCATTATCGACATGCGTCGTTTCTTACTAGGCCAGCAACGGAGCAATAACCAGAGAAACAACACTCATCAGCTTGATGAGGATATTCATGGCTGGACCAGAGGTGTCTTTGAACGGGTCACCTACGGTGTCACCGATAACGGCAGCAGCATGAGCTTCGCCACCTTTTTTCTCACCATCGAGCTTACCAGATTCAATATATTTCTTGGCATTGTCCCAGGCACCGCCACCGTTGGACATCATAAGAGCCAGCAGAACACCAGCCAGGGTCGCACCGGCGAGCATGCCGCCCAGCGCTTCTTTGCCCAGAACAAAACCGATCAGTACCGGAGCAACAACGGCAACGACACCGGGAAGAACCATCTCTTTGAGTGCCGCCTGCGCGGAGATATCAATACACTTCTCAGGCTCAGGTTTAACACCTTCTTTACCTTCGAGAAGACCAGGAATTTCACGGAACTGGCGACGAATTTCTTCAACCATTTGACCGGCAGCACGACCGACACTGGTCATGGTCAGCGCGCCGATGAAGAACGGCAAGGCACCACCAATGAGCAGACCGACAACGGTGCGTGGTTGAATCAGGTTGATCGCTTCAAGACCGACCGTGGTTGCATAAGCTGAGAACAGAGCCAGCGCAGTCAAAGCCGCAGAACCGATGGCGAACCCCTTACCGACAGCCGCAGTGGTATTACCGATCGCATCCAGCCCGTCAGTAATTTCACGAACCTCGGGACCAAGACCAGCCATTTCAGAGATACCACCAGCGTTATCGGCAATAGGACCGTAAGCGTCAACTGTCATGGTGACACCAACAGTGGCCAGCATACCGACAGCGGCAATACCGATACCGTACAAGCCGGCAAAGTAGTTAGCCACCAGGATACCGGCACAGATGATCAGAATCGGAGCAGCGCAACTCTCAAGACCAACAGCCAGACCAGCAATGATGTTGGTTGCCGGACCGGTTTTGCTGGCTTCAGCGATACGACGAACCGGAGCTTCGGCTGTGTAGTATTCGGTGATCAGACCAATGGCGATACCGGCCAACGAACCACCAACCAGGGCCAGGAAAACACCAAAGCTCAGACCCATGATCAAGATGATGAACATGGACGCAGCCAGGAACAAGCCGGCGGCAACAAAGGTGGTCAGGCGAAGAGCGTCAGCAGGGTCCTTATGCACAAAGCGCTTCATGGAGTAGATACCGACAGCGGAAAACACCAAGCCGAAGGCTGCCAGCATCAACGGCAGCGCCATGGCAGCCGACTGAACATCGTCACCACCAAGCTTGGTCAGCAGTTCAGGACTGGCTGCCGCAGCAATAGCGATGGTTGCGATGATTGAACCAACATAGGATTCAAAAATGTCAGCGCCCATACCCGCGGTATCACCAACACAGTCACCAACATTGTCAGCAATAACACCGGGGTTACGTGGGTCATCCTCAGGGATACCAGCTTCAACCTTGCCAACCAGGTCAGCACCAACATCCGCAGCCTTCGTGTAAATACCACCTCCAACACGAGCGAACAGTGCGATGGAAGAAGCACCCATGGCAAAACCATTGATGTAACGCGCCGTCTCAGGATCGCCGCCGAAGAAACCGTAAGCGATACCAACGCCAACCAGACCAAGAGAGGCAACGGACAGGCCCATAACAGCACCACCGTTATAAGAAACCTCCAGGGCTTTGGCCTGACCATGAAGACGGGCAGCTTCCGTGGTACGAACATTGGCGCGGGTTGCCGCCTTCATACCGATGAAACCGCAGGTCATAGAGCACAGTGCACCGCCGACAAAAGCGAGTGCGGTTTGGATGCCCATACCAGCAAGGATCAAAAGAAATACTGCACCGATAAAAATCGCCAGAACACGATACTCACGACGCAAAAAAGCCATAGCACCATTATGGATAGAATCCGCAATGTCCGCCATGACCTCATTACCTACAGGCTCAGCCTTAACTTTGTTGTACAGTGCAACCGCGGCAGCGAAGCCCACGATCCCTAGAATTACGGCAAAATACGCCATTGCCAATCTCCCCCTCTACGTTATGAATTCTTGTTTATGGGTTTAAAATATTGCGCCCGTTATAGTCACACATGGCTTGTTGGACGCCCCGTTCAAGGATGGTCTCAACAATTTCTGCGGCATAACCAAGCACAGTATCCAACTGCTTTTTTTCACTGCTCGAAAAAGATCGCAACACGTAGCCCGCGACATCGCCCCCGGCCGGAGGGCGATCAACACCGACTCGAACTCGAATATAGTCGCGAGTCGCCAGCGCTTGATCGATGTGTCTTAACCCGTTGTGTCCGCCATGACCACCACCGACTTTCACCCGTATCTCTCCAAACGGCAAATCGATTTCGTCATGCACCACGACTAAATCCCCCGATGATACATCGAGGGATTTACACGCAGATGCGACACTGGCACCACTGAGATTCATGAAGGTCTGCGGTTGAAGTAACATCACTTGATGCTGCCCACAGCGCCCCATACCATAGAGTGCCTGGTGACCTTTTTTCTTCAACGGAATCTGGTGACGCACGGCCAGCTGATCAACGACCATAAATCCGATATTATGCCGCGTATCGGCATAACGTTCCCCCGGATTTCCCAGCCCGGCAATCACCATCGAAGTTACTCTTCCGCTGCAGCTTCTTCTTCGCCCTCTGCACCGTCAACATCGTCAGAAGGCTTATGGCCAACAACAGTGATAACGGTGAAGTTGACATCGTGAGGCAGTTCAACACCCTCAGGAGCAGTTACGTCGTCAATGTGAACAACGTCGCCGATCTCAAGCGCCTCAACGTTAATATCAATGTGTGCAGGAACGTTTGCTGGCAAACATACCACTTCCAGTTCCTTGCGGATCAACTGCAGGTTACCACCGGCTTTCTCACCAGCAGATTTACCGACAGTGTTCACCGGAACCATGAATGAGACCGCTTTATTGGTATTAATAGCCTGAAAGTCAACATGGGTGGGGTTACGACGAATCGAATCCACCTGAATGTCCTTAACAACAGCCAGCACACCATTAAAGGGGCCATCGCCCTTCAATGTCAGAAGGGTATTCCAACCAGCTTCACCACTGATCGCCTTCTGCAGCGCTTTAGGCTCAACATTGATGGTGCAAGGCTCAACACCCGGGCCATAAACAACACCAGGAACGAGTCCGTCACGGCGAGCACTTCGTGCTCCACCTTTGCCAACCCGCTCACGCAGGGCAACATTCAATTCTGCTTGTGCCATGATTTTACTTCCTCCATATAATCAGCGCGGCACCTGTGGTGCAGCGCTTTATTTGACTAAACGAACAACGAACTGACCGAATCGTCCGAATGAATACGGCGAATCGCTTCAGCTAACAATTTGGATACCGGCAACTGACGCAGGTTTTCACAACACTCCACCTTGTCCGCACAAGGAATTGTGTCCGAAACGACAACCTCTTCCAGACAACTGCTGCGAATCCGATCCAACGCCGGGCCTGACAGTACCGGATGCGTCGCATACGCATATACCTTGCGCGCCCCCTCCTTCTTCAAAGCCTCAGCAGCATGGCACAAGGTGCCAGCAGTATCAATCATATCATCAACGATAATGCACACCTGATCCTTAACATCACCGATAATATGCATTACTTCTGAAACATTCGGCCCGCTGCGACGCTTGTCGATAATGGCCAGACCGGCATCAAGGCGCTTGGCAAAAGCCCGAGCCCGCTCGGTACCACCTGCATCCGGGGAAACAATAACAACTCGCTCATCAAACTTGGACTGCACATCCTCCAACAGCACGGGAGCAGCATAAAGGTGGTCGACGGGAATATTGAAGAAGCCCTGAATCTGACCGGCATGCAAGTCCATGGTCAGAATACGGTTAATTCCAGAGGTCGACAGCAGATCAGCAACGAGCTTGCCGGTAATCGGAGTACGCGGAGCAACTTTCCGATCCTGGCGGGCATAACCAAAATAGGGAATAACTGCCGTAATACTGGCTGCCGATGCCCGCTTGAGCGCATCTGCCATGATCAGCAGTTCCATCAGATTGTCGTTGGAAGGTGCACAGGTGGACTGGATCAGGTACACATCACGGCCGCGGACATTTTCACCGATCTCAACCATGATTTCGCCATCTGAAAAACTTTTTACGTTGGCACTGCCCAGAGGAACGGAAAGGTGTCCGCAAATATCTCGGGCCAATGTCAGATTCGAATTCCCTGCAAAAATCTTGAATTTGTTCACGTCACATCCTGATGCAGCAGCAAAACGACACGCCGCCTGCAGACAGACGGCACAAACAAAAAAAACCTCTCAACGCATGGTGTGCTCGGGCAACCAAACTATCATCGTAAGAGGTTTTAAAGTGGCTGGGGCGCCAGGGATCGAACCTGGGAATGCCGGAATCAAAATCCGGTGCCTTACCGCTTGGCGACGCCCCATCATTGACTTTATAGGTCACGACCAACAAACTCATGCACTCATCGAGCTCTTCTGAGCGAGTCGTGGAGGCGTTATACAACAAAGCTTGTGGGGTGTAAACAAAAAAATTTCCCGACTGGAAACTTTGTTGTGTTTACGCCACGTAAACCACTTCGCACCACCAATCATGCTCCTGGCGTATACTTTCAGCAGCACGAACCGCGTCACTTTCCGCGGCAAAAAGACCAAAAACAGTGGCCCCACTTCCTGACATGAGAACGCCTTGGGCTCCGTGGGCAGTTACAACATTTTTCACCGCAGCAATTACCGGCTGGACCTGCAAGGCCACCCGTTCGAGGTCATTGTGAAGATAGCCGCACAGGGCTTCCAAACCGGCAATACGGTCAACAACAGCACAGGTTGAAAAGTCTTCCGGCGTTAAGCCGCCGTAAACAGCAGCCGTTGCCACCGGCACTCCGGGATTGACCAGCAACAGGCAATAGTCAGCATCGACATGAACAACAGAGAAACGCTCACCAATTCCTCGCGCCCAAACAGTATCATTCTGCAAAAAGAACGGAACATCGGCTCCCAGCTTCAATGCCAATTCCGCCAGTTGCTCCTTTGACACCGGGTGGGGTAACCAGTCATTCAACGCCAGCAACACTGTTGCAGCGTCAGAGGAACCGCCCCCCAGCCCAGCGGCTATGGGGATTTTTTTAGTCAGACGAATTGTAACTTTGCGCGTAAGATTCTGTGCAGCCAGCAACAGTCGAGCGGCCCTTACGGCGATATTTTCTTCGCCTGGCGCCAGCGGGACCTGGCCACAGATCAATTCGATCCCGTGTCCCTCTTCAACGCAAATGTCCAGCGTATCCGCCAACGAAACCTTCTGCATGATCATGCACAGTTCATGATAACCGTCGGCACGGCGTGCTTCAACATGCAAGCACAAGTTCACCTTGGCCGGAGCATAAAAGGTCCGCCATTCCATCACAGTCTCACTTTCTTAACGGGATCCGTTCAGACAACGTTCCAAGAGATTACGCTTCCAGGCTATCCATCACCGCCTGTGCCCATGCAATGGCCTCGATATAGGCATCGCGGACCAAGTCTTTCTCATAGCCACTATCGGCAACTTCACTCCAGCGCGCCTTTTCATAATCTTCGACACACTCCAGAGCAGT
The DNA here is from genome assembly GCA_002869685.1 of Desulfuromonas sp. Lineage (GTDB taxonomy): Bacteria > Desulfobacterota > Desulfuromonadia > Desulfuromonadales > Desulfuromonadaceae > Desulfuromonas. Next base: position 1,388 of record PKUE01000139.1, on the reverse strand, counting down.
GCCCAACGGCCCCTGGCGGAGCAACAATGCCTGCTTCACCTCTTCTGCCAAAGGCAGATTATTCAACACCTCGTCCATGGGCGAGTCGAACATACTGTCGAGCAATGAAAACAAGCCGACGGTAAAGAACATCCCTTTACGTTCAGCGTCATCGTCCGTACACAGCAGCTCGCACATTTTCCCCCGGATCAGTGCCATTGTCATCAACTCCTGGGGTTTATCATCGACACTGCCCATGGCAACGATACAGGCCCAGTTGCGAATGTGAAACAGACCAAGATAGATAATGGCCTGGCGAATGGACTTCACCTCGGACAACAAACTGTAGAAACTGGAATTGATCTGGCGCAACAATTTGACACACAGATTGACATCCGTTTCAATAATCTCCTCGAGTTTGCCGAGATCAATATCGGGACGCTGCAACTCAGTCATCAAACGCAGCATGGCCAAACGGCCGGGAGGAAGACGCCGCCCTGAAACAACCTGCGGCTTACTGAAAAAATACCCCTGAAAATAGTCGAAGCCAAGCCGACGACAGAACATATAATCTTCGTTGGTCTCAACCTTCTCCGCCAGCAATTTCAGCTTTTTGATCCGCCGCAGCTTTTCAACCTGACTGCGAACCTCATCCTGAGAGAGCTCCAGAACGTCAATTTTGATAATATCCGCCAACTCAACCAGCGGTTCGAGACCGTCATCAAGCACAAAATCGTCAAGAGCAATCAGGTGTCCACCCCGAGCAAGTCGCTGAATGGCCTCAATGACTTCGGGCTCTGCGGTAACCGTCTCAAGAACTTCAACAACCAACTGACTGGTACTGAACGGAACCTGGGATCCTTTGAGCAGAAATGCCCGGGTAAAGTTACAGAACGCCTTGCGCGTGCCGACGATGCGGTCGAGGCCCAATTCCGTCAGAGCATTCACCACCACTTCAGAACTAGCCGCGTCGAAATCGGTAATGACCGCCCGATCCACAAAGCCGTGTCGATAGAGCAACTCATAGGCATAAACGCGCATATGCCGGTCAAAAATAGGTTGTCTGCCGATGAAGAAGTCCTGCATAGTGGATTCAGCTTCCTGGGTTAGGCCATTAAACTCCACCGGGAAATCCGGGAACATGTAACATAACAAAACTGCCCCGGAACCACTACTAAGAAGTGCATACGGACGACAAAAACCTTACCCCGGCTTAATCTCCCTGAGAAGCTTCAGGACTGGGTTCTTCATCTTCCATACCACCCTGACGACTGTAGGAAAGCAGCGTATCGGTCATCTGCTGCAAGCGCTTATCAACGAGAGCATTAACAGACCCTTCCGTCCACCCACCGTCCTCAGGAATACCCGCCGCTTTTCCTGTCAGAATCTCGATCCCCTCATCAATGGTC
>PKUE01000135.1 GCA_002869685.1 Desulfuromonas sp. | reverse complement strand
CCTCAGAGCATTATCAACATACGGGCCGATAAAATAGCGGTAGTCATCAATGCTGTCGACTTCCCACACCACGTTGTCGCCGATGCGGAGTCCGTCGAGGATCTGGTCGAGGCTGTCGTAGCCGGAGGTGACACGTAATGCTGAATCCATTTGAATTCCTCTGTAGCTTGTTTGAGATTTTGTGGTTCGTATTCTGAGGCCGCTTGCTTCGGCGTATTTCATCCGTTTATGTTACTTGGTACGCACATAACGTGGGCTTCCGCGCCCACATCTCGGGTCCCTTTTGCGTCGTCAAAAGAGACGGGAAAACGACTCCCGACCATTGCGCCCTGCGGGTGCCCACACTGCTGAACGGGAGGGCCTGGTTGCGGTGCGGTCACTCCCTCATTGGCAAGATTCTTTGTTCGTTACTCACTAGCTGTTTCACCTCAATGCCCGGGGGGTGGGCGTAGCCCGCTCCCTTCTTGCCAAGGTGCCAGCACAACTAGATTGATCAAGGTTTTGCTTATTATCAACGTCAATGCCATAGCAGATGAAGCGCACGATTCGTTGACCTCAAGGGCGACGAGCCGAATCTGTGAAGCATAACGGAAAGTGATTCATCCTATCTAAGTCAAGAAATCACTGTGAAGCCCTAGCTGGCTTTTGCATCCTTTTGGGCGGCTTGCCAAAAGGATGGCGCCTGCCGGGGCGAAACCCGGCGACCTTGACGTTGATCTTCGGTGGTCCATAATACGGAACAAATTGCATCGGCGAACTTCATCCGTTCGCGTTACTTGGTACGCACATGACGTGGGCTTCCGCGCCCACACCTCGGGCCCCTTTTGCGTCGACAAAAGGGACGCAAAATCGACTCCCGACAGGGGGTTGGTATCAATCAGATCTCACGGTGCTGTTGCGAATCTTTTTCGTGTCCGCTGCGTTATCCGTCGTCGCCATAGAATAACTATGGCTCCTCCTTCTGCCTTGCTGACCCAAAAAATCTCTCGCAACATCTCTCGTTCATCTGATTAACAACAACCCAGCGCTCTCCGAGTACCCTCACTTCAGTCGCTTACGCCGTGATGTCGGCAAAACTCGCTAACGCTCAGACAGTTGCCGACGATCATCACGACGACACTCCTTGCGTTCAGCGCTGCAGTACGGGAGAGCGTTGGTGCTATATGAACAATTTTCCCCCATTTTCTGAATGCACAAATGGCTCCGATCCCTACAAAGAGGGATCGGAGCCAAAGCATAGCACGATTGCTTAAAAATCAAATCAGGCCTAACGCCGTCATCGATTTAGCGACTTTGATAAAGCCAGCAATGTTGGCACCGTTAACGTAGTTGCCCGGCGTGCCAAACTCCTCCGCCGTCTCGTAGCACAGCTGATGAATGTTGCGCATGATCTGCTGCAACCGCTCTTCGGTATATTCAAAGGTCCACGAATCGCGGCAAGCGTTCTGTTGCATTTCCAGAGCACTGGTCGCTACGCCCCCGGCATTGGCGGCCTTACCCGGACCGTAAGCGATACCTGCATCCTGAAACACGCGCACCCCTTCGGGCGTGGTCGGCATGTTCGCGCCTTCACCGACGGCGATACAGCCGTTTTTCACCAGCATGGCGGCATCTTTGCCGTTGATCTCGTTCTGGGTGGCCGACGGCATGGCCACCTGACAGGGTACTTGCCAGATATTGCCTTTAGCCACGTATTTGGCGTCTTTACGGTAGTTGAGATAATCCTTGATGCGACGCCGTTCGATCTCTTTGAGCTGCTGGATGAGTTCCAGATCAAGACCGGCTTCATCGTAGATGTAACCGCCGGAGTCGGAGCAGGCCACGACTTTACCGCCGAGTTGGTGAATTTTCTCGATGGTGTAGATGGCGACATTACCGCTACCGGAAACGACACAGGTTTTGCCTTCCAGAGAATCGCCGCGCACCTTGAGCATCTCCTCAACGAAGAATGTCGCTCCGTAACCGGTGGCTTCGGTGCGTACCAGCGAACCGCCCCAGTCGAGACCTTTGCCGGTCAGCACGCCGGCTTCCCAGCGGTTGGTGATCCGTTTGTACTGGCCGAACAGATAACCGATTTCTCGCCCACCGACACCGATATCACCGGCCGGAACATCGGTATGTTCACCAATATGGCGAGCCAGTTCGGTCATGAAGCTCTGGCAAAAACGCATAATTTCGCCATCGGACTTGCCTTTGGGGTCAAAGTCGGAGCCGCCCTTGCCGCCGCCAATGGGCAGGCCGGTCAAAGCATTTTTAAAGATCTGTTCAAAACCAAGGAATTTGATGATACCGAGGTAGACCGAAGGATGGAAGCGCAAGCCGCCTTTATAAGGACCGAGGGAGCTGTTGAACTCGACGCGGAAACCGCGATTGATCTGGATGCGGCCTTGATCGTCCTGCCAGGGCACCCGAAAGATGATCTGGCGTTCCGGTTCACAGATGCGCTCGATAATACGCTGATCAAGAAATTCCGGATACTTGACCATGACCGGGCCAAAGGATTCGAGGACTTCACGCACGGCCTGGTGGAATTCCGTCTCACCGGGATTGCGCGATAACACTTCCTGATAAATGGGTTCAATCTTTTCATCAAAAGTAGGTGACATGATTTTTCCTTCCAGAGAATGTTTAAATTTTCATCACAAGATATCACTCAACAATAAATTTCACGCTAACACCTTCTACAAAATCAATGCCAAAGGGTAAAATACCCACAATTCCGCCTCTTTGATTATTTTTTAACCATTCACTGATAAAAATATTCACACAATAGTGTACACAAAAGAGTAAAAACAATACCCACAAACTGGTTCCACTCAGTAAAAACTGTTTAACACAAAAGAAACAATTCAGTGACACGCACTTAATATTTCCCCTTAATGATACCGGCTTGCATTTGTTAACTCACGTTCTCTGCCACAGGTTCAACGAAGAACAGGAGAAACAAGCCTTTTACTGCCATATCACAAGGGAGAACCACATGAAATCTCGACAGTCCCGCGTCATCACCGCCTTGGTGATGACGTTCATCTTACTGGCCGTCTCGGCTCAAAGCGTCTTCGCTGCCAATGGCCGCGTGGCCGGTCAGGTCCAAGACTCCGTCAACAACATCAATTTGATGGGAGTCCTCGTCAGTGCGGATAGCGGTCAGACCAAAACGGTCACTGACCGCGCCGGTAATTATACAATCAACCTTAGTGCCGGGGATCATACTCTGGACTTAAGCTACCTCGGCTACAGCACCGTCAGCCGCCAGATTACGGTGGCCGAAGGCAGCATCAGCAGCCTCAATATCGATTTTGGCCGTGAGGGGATGCAAATGGATGAGATGGTGGTCAGCGGTCAGGCCGT
>PKUE01000166.1 GCA_002869685.1 Desulfuromonas sp. | reverse complement strand
TGATGGCATTGCCGCCAATGATCCCACCGATGTTAATCGTGGCGCCGATTTCTCCAACATCCTGCTCGATAATGTTGAGCGGATCGAGGTGGTAAAAGGGGCGATGAGTGTGTTGTACGGCAGCAATGCCACTGCCGGGGTCATCAACATTATTACCCGTTCCGGTTCGCAGGGGGTTCACGGCTATGCCGGAGTTGAAGCGGGGACCTACAATAGCAAAAAATTCTCCGGTGGTCTGAACGGTTCCGTTGGTGAGCACGATTTCTCACTGGCGATCTCACGCCTGACATCGCAAGGGTACTCACTGGCAAACGCCGACAACAATGCCATTCCCCATGCTGGCAATACCTCGGAAGATGATGCCTGGGAGAATACCACCTTCAGCGGCAAGTTTACGGCTCAACTGTGTCCGGCCGCCAGTCTGACCGGAGTGATCCGTTACACCGATGCCGAGATGGAGCTCGACGATTGGGGCAGCGGCTATGCCGGTGACCGTTTTGATTATGATTTCATGACCTGGTCTTATGCGCCAAGTCCAGATGGCGTTAAAGATAACTCCCTTGAAACCCAACGCCTGTTTACCCGCTTGAATCTTCATGCCCTGTTATTCGATGGTCAGGTCGTTTCGGACGTGGATTATAAATTCAGCCGTCAAGAGCGTGATGCCTACGATAACGACGATAATGATTCCTATGACTATCTGGGGAAAACCGACGAGTTAAGTTGGCAGCTGTCCTGGCAGATGACTCCGTCGAATCAATTGACTCTTGGTGTTGGTTACCTCAACGAGAGCTCGGAGAGTTCTTCCTCAGATGAAGACGATGCTGAAACACTCAGTACCTGGTTGCAGGATCACTATGTTGTCGGTGGTTTTGATCTGATTGCCGGTGTGCGTTATGACCATCACGACCAGTTTGGTGGCAAAGCGACCTGGCGCATTGCTCCGGCCTACACCTTTGAGGCGACTGGCACAACCCTGCGAGCCAGCTATGCGACGGGCTTCAGAACCCCATCGCTTTACGAACTCTATTCCGGTTATGGCGACAGCGATCTGGATCCAGAAAAAAGTCGCTCCTGGGAATTCGGTGTAGATCAGGCTCTGCTTGATGAACAGGCCGTCTTTGGAGTGACCTGGTTCCATACCCGTTTTGAAGACCGTATTGGTTGGGATAACTCCCGGGTGATTCCGGGGATGGCGTGGCCGGGTGGTTATGCTCAGCTGGACGGAAAAAGTGAAACCCAAGGCGTTGAGGTTGGTGTGACTCTGTTTGCCAAACAACCGCTCAGTTGCCGGATTGATTATACCTACATTGATACGCAAGATCCCGATGGTGCCCGTATGGAACGTCGTCCTTTGAATAAGATCCATGCCGGTCTTCGTTATAATCAAGGGGCTTTCGGTTGCAATATTGATGGTTACTGGGTTGATGAGCGCGAAGCCATCAGCAGTGCCATGGATGAGAATGGCAATACGGTCGCAAGTCTGGACGATTACTTTCTGGTCAATCTGGCCGCAGATTATGAGGTCAACGACTTCCTGACTCTTTATGCGCGCGTTGACAACCTGTTTGACGAGCATTACGAAGAAGCCTGGAGTTATGCGACAGCCGGGCAATCCTTCTATCTCGGCGGGAAAGTCCACTTTTAAATAAGTCAAAAGAGATTGAAAACAAAAAGCCGCTCCCAAACAGGGAGCGGCTTTTTGTTTTCAGCGTAGCGTGATCGGATGATTGTCTATTGAGGGCGGTTGACCAGAACCTCAAATTCACCGCTTTTCGGATTGTAACTGAGCAGGGCGCCCGTCTGGATGTCGACATACCACGCCTGCAGCGACAGAGTCCCGGCTTCAACACGTTTGAGAATCTGTGGGAAGGTCAGCAGGTTTTCAAGAGATAACAGAATGGAGGCCTGTTCACAGGCTCTGGTCTGAATTTCCTTGGGTTTGTCGGCCAATTCTTTGAGCACCATCTCTTTTGCCGGGGACGCCAGGCTGACCCAGTTATCGATAAATTCGTTATCGCCATCCTCACAACCGCCTGATTTTTCCATCAGACTCTGAATGCCGCCACACTGAGAGTGTCCCATAATCAGAATATGTTCGACATTGAGAAAACACACGGCATATTCCACTGCCGCAGAAACACCGTGGTAATGGGCATCAGGTTGATAGGGCGGGACCAGATTGGCAACGTTGCGAATAACAAACAGGTCACCCGGATCACAATCCGTTAACAGTGATGGGTCAACACGGGAATCGCAACAGGCGATAACCAGAACTTTGGGACGTTGGGCTTTTTTGAGTTGATCGAAGAGTCGTGTGTCTTCGGAAAAAAAGTTTTCCTGGAAACGACGAAAACCACTGACCAGAGCCGTGAGATCCTTCATGCCAGCCTTTCCGATATTGTGTTTGTTTATGAAATTATTGACTAAATTGTGAAATGTGGAGCTACACAATGCCTTTTATGAGACGTTTTTGCAAGTGATTTTTATTGGCAAGAATCTTCTAATTGTTCAGAATAGCGTTGTTTCTTGGTGATATCGGTTGTTTTAAATGAGTAAACAACGTGCTAATGTAACACTATGTTTCACATTTGAATCTGACCAGAAGGCTGCCCATGATGTGGTTATCTTTACCGTAATTGCGGTAAAGACTCCGCTCTTTGATACGACTGCCACCGTGTCAAAATTAACCTGTTTTGTCGGGTTGAGTGTGTCCACATCGCTAAAATCACAAGGAAGAGAGGAAGACTGTTTTGCGTGATATTCTGTTTTTTTGGCTGGGGGTATTCCTTCTGCTCGTGTCGGGGTCTGCCTGGGGTGAGGATGTATCGCCCAGTGAAACGTTGCCTGATATCACTGTGGTTGATACGGCAAAAGTGACGACTCCGGGGCAATCTGTATTGTCACAACAAACGCTACAGGCCTTACCTCAAGGTGACGGGGCGATTACCGACCTGCTTAAAGTCCTTCCGGGCATTCAATTCAGTGAAACCAGCAATTCCTCTTTGACCGGCGGTGAAATTCTCCCGGCCGAAATCTCCATTTCCGGTGGGCGTGTCTACGACAACAGCTTTCTGATCGATGGTATCAGTAATAATAGTTTGCTGGATCCCTCTTCGGATAATCCCGCTAGCTCAGTTAATGTTCCTGGGCATTCTCAAGAACTTTTTCTCGATACCTCGTTAGTTGACACGATATCTGTTTATCGTAGCAATATTTCGGCACGTTACAGTGGTTTCAGTGGTGGTGTCATTGCCGTTGAAACACGCGATCCGTCCAAAACTTTTGGTGGGGAACTGTCAATGCGTTCCACGCGTTCTGAGTGGACGAGTTTTTATGTTGATCCTGAAGATGAAGAAGATTTTTACGCATCAAAAGAAGCAGATCGTCAGCCTGAATTTCGTAAATATTACGGGAATGCCAGTGTTGATGTCCCGCTGAATGAAAACATGGGCGTGTTGATGGCTTATTCAAAAAGCTATTCAAAAATCCCTTTATGGACATTGGGAGATAAACACGATCAATCGCGTGTTCTGGAGAATTATTTCGTCAAGACACTTTATGAACCAAGCGATTCTACGGCCTTACGTGTTACCTTTCTATCCTCACCCTATGATGGTCAATATTTTCACGATGATGTGAAGGACAGTGATTATCATATCGAAGGAGGCGGATGGTCGTTTTTGATGAGCCTTGAGCATGATTTCCCGTGTGCTAAAACGGAATGGCTACTGGGGTACCGGACCAGCAAAAACAGTCGACGCGCACCGAGCGATTATTACAATTATCGAGTGACTTCCTCTGTCGACTGGGGAGACAAATACAGTCGGGCCGGAGGCTATGGAGATATTGACACGGAGCAGAAGACACTGTCCCTGGCATCCCATGTTGAATGGCATCCGTTTGAAGTATGGGGGATTGAACATGCCTGGATAAGCGGTATAACTTTTGAGCGCTCCAAGGGTGAATATCAACGTGAAGAAGCGACGAACAGTGGCTGGAAAACCAGTGATAGTGTGGTGTGCGAAGAAGGTGATCCTTTTTGCCTCGAGGGGGAACAGTATGCGTACAGCATGGTTGTTTATCCCGAAGATGATGCCGATGCCGAAATTAGTTCAATTGACCTTTACTTGGAAGACACTCTGAGTTGGTGGCGCTTTGCACTGCGTCCCGGTATTCATGTCGGTTACAATGACCTTCTCAAGAATACCGACTACGCGGGACGTGTGGCTCTTTTTTATGATGTTTTTGGTAACGGAACCTCAATTTTCAGTGTTGGTGCGAATCGCTACTATGGGAAATCTTTCCTAACCTATTCTTTGGATGAGGAAAAGGCACAGACCGATCTGTTGCGCCGTAGTCTCAATGGTGATGGCACGTTGACTGACTGGGAGTTGAAGGAGCGAACCTCTTTTTCGGTTACCCGAGTTGGGGAGCTGGACACACCCTATGTTGATGAGTGGAGTGTTAGTCTTGAACAGGACCTGTTGGGTGGTCGTTTGACTCTTTGTTATCTCGATAGAAACGGTGAAAACCAGTTGGCCAAGGAAGTGCTGGATAAAGACGAAAATGGCTACACTTATTCACAGTGGAATAACAATGGCGAAAGTCGCCATAAGGAAGTGAGTCTGAGTTGGTCACGGCAGTGGGAAAGACATTATCTCCTGATTGATGGGACTTGGCAGGATAGTGAAAATAGCAATGAGAGCTATACCGATGTTCTTGAGTTGGAGGACATGGAAGATATGGTCTGGTATAACGATCATCTCGTTTATCGCTTAAATCTCCCGCGTAGCGATTATAACCGTGAATGGAGTGCCAATCTTGTTTACAGAGTCGATTTGGATCACGGCTTTTCGTTCTCCAATGTGACACGTTACCGCTCAGGCTATGAGGGAATTGTCGATAGCGGGGACAATCATGTTCTAGAAGATGGCACAAAAGTCGATATTTATGAGAAACGAGATTTTTCCAGTTCGACTGTGTTTGATTGGAAGCTGGAATGGACGTATGTTTTCACCGACACACAATCTTTGACGGCAACTTTCGATGTTTATAATGTCTTCAACCGAAAGGTTTACACGGGCTCTGAAGGGGAATACGAACTCGGTCGCCAACTCTGGGTGGGGATGACGTACGATTTCTGATCGCCGTTTTTTGCTGTTTCGACGATGCCCGGCTTCGTGTCAGATGATTTATTTACTGACGCGAAGTGAGTTGGCTCATCGCCTTTTTTTTGTCGAATTTCCAACCACGCCCACGTTCAAAGTGCAGTGCTTTTCTGATCTCCCTGATTTCCAGATCGTCTGAAATATAGAGATCATACTCCCCGTCCGGAATGGACGAGGGCAGGGCATAGCAGATTTTATTGCTGCTGTGCTGATGCTTGTCTAATTTCAACGGTGCGATATCCACGGTCACATTGCCGATCAGGTCGAGATTGAACATCTTCCCGTCACTGACACGGATCTTTTTCATCTCATCAACCGTGCACAGTTGTTTCAGATTGGCCGGGTCGCTGAGATCTATCAGCGCAGCTCCGCCGTGGGTATAATTCAGATAGGCGATGTTGTCGGCAATCTGAACCGAGCGGCAGTGCTTGGTCACTTCAAATGAATCGAGAATCCTGGGGCGTGAGGGCTGTGAAACATCAATACTGAGAATTCCTTTGGAATTACTGATGAACAGTGTATCTCCGAGTAAAAACAGACCATTATTCAGGTTGTACTTTTCGAGGCGGTCCGGATAGTTGATCTGGCTGATGCGTTTGGGAGGAACGGATCCATTTGAAAGTTGATAGATAGCCAGGCCGTTAGGGTCTTTGGTCAGATAAACAACATTGTTGTCAGCTGTAATGCTCCGGGATTGCTCAGGGATTCTTTGTGGTTGGTCGAATGTTTTTCGGGCCAGAGGTATGACCATCGTCGCTTCATCTTTAATCGACAGATACAATATGCCGTTTTCGACCGAAAGGGATTTAACCAGAGCCTTGGTTTCCCAGCACAGTTGCGGAATGTTCTTTTGTAACGGGCTGATATCAAGACTGTAGATTCCTCGGTCCTGTATGGCGAGGTACAAAGTCGTCCCCTCTTGGCAGATTTCCTTGATCTCCTCGGGAAATTGGATGGTATTTATAATCGTGTAATTGGACCCTTCCGTTTTTTTTCTCGCCAGTAACACTGCGTTTTTATCAAACAGAGCAATTTGGCCAGGGACAACATAAATTGGATCTTTGGGGCGCAGGACATCATATGTGGGCAGAGCCGGTTCGCTCTGTTCGCCGCGGCCGGTCAGATCAAGGACAGAGAGACCGAAGGCTCCACTGGCGATGAAGGCATAGTGTCCCTGAATGTCCATGGCTCGACACGCCCTGTGATCCGTTGTAAAGGTCTTCTGGTAGGATGGTGTGCCATCCACCGTATATTGGTAAATGCGTTGATAGCGCGTAATGATAAAGAGTTTTTTATCATCGTAGAAAAGCTGGGTGACATAGACATCGGGGATGAAAACATCTGTTTTGCCTGATGATAAATCAAGTTGGAAGACCCCATTTGTCGTCCCGCAGAGCAGCGTGTTATTAACGATCAGGGAATCCCACACCTTTGATTCATGGAGAATCTGTTTTACCAGAAATGGCTTCTCCGGTGTCGAGATGTCAACAATGTAGGTACAGCCGTTGGCTTTGGCATTATTAATAGCTCCACCGCTGAGATAAGCACGATTTCCTTTGACCGTGACGCAGTGGAGATAATTATCCAGGGGCAGGTTGGACAGAAGAACTGGCGCTTTTTTGTTGCTGATGTCGACAATATGCATCCCTCTATTTCCCGACGCGACAATAGCCAGATCTCCTTGGGTGGTAATTTGTTGAGTAACTCCCGGCAATGCAAGATGGGATATGAGGCGAGGCTGCTGTGGGTCGTGGAGGTCTGCGATATACAGGCCGTGTAGCGATGCTGAAATAATGGCATACTCGTCGCTGAACGCTAAGCTCCAGGCGCGGGTCTCGACCGGGAAATCAAGAGAACTGATGGCGAAAGGATGTGCCGGGTCATCAATATTGTAGGCGATCAGCCCCTTCGAGTGGTTAGCGACCCAGGCGATCCCCTTTTTAATTTTAATATCAAAGGCATCTCCCCAGGTGAACCGCTTGGCAATAACGGAATCCTCAAGGTTGGAACTGGCTACCAGAACAGCATCGCAGCGAGAATTCAGGTCGGTGCCGTGAAGGGTCAGCGTGGGCGCTGCCTGTTGTAATTCAACGGACGAAATGGTTGGTTGAGGCTGTGGCGTCAGTTTCAGGACCCACAACAGAGCTGCAGCGCTCAGGGTGAGATAAAGGCCAAAGCCGACGCTCAGGACTAATTTTCTGTGCCGTGACCCAGTTAACATGGGTCAGCCTTCTGGGGCAGATGTTTCTCAATCATTTCGAGGAGCTGTATCTGGCGGTAGGGTTTGCACAGATAATCCACCATGCCGGCTTCACGACAGCGGGCCACATCTTCGTCACTGGCATGAGCCGTCAAGGCAATAATTGGCGTATCAACCTGCTGGCGGATCTGTTTGGCCGCCTCGTAACCATCCATCAGTGGCATCTGGCAATCCATCAGAATCAGTGAAAAATCCTGCTCGGCAACGGCGTTCACCGCCTGTTGACCGTTGGAGACCATCGTCAATTTGTAGCCCATCGGCTTGATGATCAGTTCGACCAGTCGTTGATTGACATCGTTGTCTTCCGCCAATAACAGATGGTGCTGGCCGGTTAGTATCGCATTCCTTTCTCCAACGGTTTTGCTGGTGTGTTGGGTCGGACCTAAGTCGTTAATGGCCTGGTAGAGGGCTTTAGTCTGGATCGGTTTTGGCAGGAAAAGATCAATGCCGAGGTTTTTCGATTCTGTTTCGGTGAACATCTGAGCGCGTGGACCGATGAAAATGATTTTGCCAATGGTCGGTGCTGCGGTGTTTTTCATCGCTTTAAGCACAGCGATCGCGCCGCCAGACAGCGCGCTATCGAGAAACAGCAGATCAATATCACGTTTTTCGCTGAACCGGTGTTGGGTTTCAACATCATTAGTCGCCTGAATCACCGTGATATGACTGGCGGTAAGATGCTCTGTGAGCATCTGGGCCAGCAGCGGGTTGCTGGTGGCAATCAGACCCAGTCTGTTGGGTTGAGTCGCCATGGGGGCAGAAGTTGTCTCCGTGTCGTTGAGCGTAAAGGGGATCGTGACGGTGAAAACCGAGCCCTGTTTTTCGTTGTCGGCAACTGTTACCTTGCCATCCATCAACTCGGTCAATTGCTTGACGATGGTCAGTCCCAAACCGGTGCCGCCATATTTTCGGCTGGTAGAACTGTCGGCCTGGTTGAAGGCCGAGAAAATGTGTTTTTTTGCTGCCGTGTCCAGACCGATACCGCTGTCACGTACGGCAATGGTCAGTTGGCCTGATAATAGCTCTTTACTGTGCCAGTCCATATCAACAACAACATGTCCTGTCTCGGTGAATTTAATGGCATTAGAGAGCAGATTCAGGATAATCTGGCGCAATCGTCCCGAGTCACCGGTAAGGGTCGGCGGGATCGTGGTATGGGTGATGGTTGTGAGTTCCAGTCCTTTGCGGAATGCGTTGTCCGCCAACAGCTCAACGGCCTGGTCGAGCGTCTCAATCGGATTGAACAGTTGCAGATCGAGTTCGAGTTTTCCGGCTTCGATTTTCGAAATATCCAGCAAGTCGTTAAGAATGGCCAGCAGTGATTCGCCCGAACTGTAGATGGTGCGGGCCAGTTCCGCTTCCTGTTCGGCGAGTTCGTGGGATATCAGTTGCTCTGCCATGCCGAGCACGCCAATCATCGGTGTGCGGATCTCATGACTCATATTGGCGAGGAACCGGGATTTTGCCGCGCTGGCTTCCTGGGCAGACTTTTTAGCTTCATCCAGTTCCTGAATGGTGCCGTGTAATTCGTCATTGGTTTGCTGCAGGTCCTTCGTCCGCTCGCGCACTTGCTCTTCAAGCCGGTAGCTGTATTGCTGCAGTGATGTTTCACGTTTATCGATTTGTTTAAGCATGTGGCAGAAGCCGCCGAGCAGTTCCTTGATTTCGACAATGTCACTGTTTATGCTCGGGAGTTTCTGACAGGAATAATTCTGTTCGTTGGAAACCTCGTTCATCCGATCGACCAGTTGATGAAGCGGGTGAGTGATCAGCCGCTTCAGTCGGGTGGTCAACAGATAGGCCACGCCGAGAGTGATGCCCAGCATGGCCAGAGCGGCGATCGCGAACAGCAACAGATTTCGGATGATCAGATCCTGTCCCATTTGCAGGTAGACACAGCCGATGTAATCCCCCTCATGAAACACAGGGGAATAAATGGTCAGGTGGCGCAGATCAAGAAAATTCTGCATTTTTGCGCTGTCGTGGGCCTCCTGAACACGCGTTTCCTTAAACGGGCTGTTCTTGAGCTCTTCCGCCAGACTGGCTTGCGCCGTGTTGCGGTATTGGGCCATCACGGCATCATTGCGATCAAACAGATAGGCAATCTGGATGGTGGGTTCCAGCTTCAGGCTGTCGATGACCCGTTCAGCCAGATAGTTTTTGCGTAACGCCAGCGCTTCTTTACTGTTTTCGCCAATAATTTGTGCCATGGTTGACAGCTTGTCGACCATGCTGTCGCGGAAGGTAGTGCCCTGAATATAGACTGAGGCGGCCAGTGACATCAGCAGAACAATTGTGCTGGTGAGCATGACAATGGCGGTGATCTTCTGGCCGATGTTGGTTGTTGCTGTTGTCTGGGGCATGAATCGCCTTGAAGTTGAGGAAACTTATTGATTCAAATAGGATTAATCGTTTCTTAATAGTAGGAGCCCCGTCCGCTGGCGTCAATATAAATTCCATCCTGTTTCATCGGGATATTAAAAATAATGAGGAAATGAAACAACCATGAATGTCATTGATGTCACCGGTCTGGAAAAACACTATGGTGCCCGTACGATTTTGACCCAGGTTACTTTTGCCGTGGATGAAACGGAAAAAGTCGGTCTGATTGGGCGCAACGGCTGTGGTAAATCAACGCTGTTGCGGATTCTTGCCGGTTTGGATGATGCGGATCGAGGCGATTTGAGTCGCAAAAAAGGGGCAACGGTTGTCTATCTATCTCAGCAACCACGCTTTGATCCGGGGCTGACGGCACATCAGGTGCTGACACGCTGCTTGAGTGACGTCTTTGACCGGCGCCAACGCTATGATGATATTCTTTCCAGTCTCGAACGGGCCGATGCCGCCAGTAGTGACGCCCTGTTGGCCGAGCAGCAGGTTCTGCAAGAGTGGTTCGATCTTCATCAGTGCTGGAATATTGACCATCGCATTGGTGATGTGTGCAGTCGTCTGGGTGTGGAAAATCTTGATCAGCTGGTTGAACAGATGTCTGGTGGGCAGCAGAAACGGGTGGCCTTGGCTGGCGTCTTATTGCAGCAACCTGATTTACTGTTGCTTGATGAACCGACCAACCATCTTGACGCTGGCAGCATTCAATGGCTCGAAGACGAATTGTTGCGCTATCCCGGTGCCGTGATGTTGGTGACCCATGACCGTTATTTCCTCGATCGGGTGGTCACTCGGATGTTTGAACTTGAAGAGGGGCACTTTCAGGTTTTTACCGGCAACTACAGCCACTATCTGCAACAAAAACAACAGCAGTATGAAACTGAGAATACTCAGCAAAGTCGGTTGCTGAATCTGTTGCGGCGTGAAGAGGCCTGGTTGCAACGTGGCGCCAAAGCTCGCTCGACCAAACAGAAAGCGCGAATTGACCGGGTGGGTAAATTGCAGGAGCAGAAGCAGGGGCCGCGGCGTGGTGATGTCAGCCTGCAATTCAATGCCGAGCAAAAACTCGGCGGGACTATTCTCGAAGTGGAGCACGTTCAACTTCAGGCTGGAGAGCGGTTGTTGGCTCCCGATGTCTCTTTTATTCTCCGACCCGGTGAACGTCTGGGAGTTCTTGGACCGAACGGTTGTGGTAAGTCCACGTTGCTGAAAACCATCCTTGGCGAAATGCCCCTGATGCAAGGCGAGGTGGTGATCGGCCGCAAAAGTCAGGTTGGCTATATCGATCAGCAGCGTAGCGGACTCGACCCGGAACTGACTGTTGCCGAAGTGCTTGGCGAGGGGGAGTGGGTTACGGTCGGCGGGAAAAAGCGTCAAAAGACCGGTTATCTCGAAGAGTTTTTGTTCGATTATGCCGAGCAGCGCAAGCCGGTATCGACGCTATCCGGTGGAGAGCGGGCGCGCCTGTTGCTGGCTTTGCTGATGCTTCAGGGGGCTAATCTGCTGATTCTCGATGAGCCAACCAACGACCTGGATATCCAGACTCTGCAGGTGTTGGAACAGGCTCTGATCGATTTCCCCGGTTGTGTTGTGATCGTCACCCATGACCGCTATCTTCTGGACCGCATGGTAACGGCGACCCTGGTGTTTGACGGTCAGGGTGGGGTTATCCGCTATGAAGGCAATTATTCCGATATGTTGCTGCAACAGCAGGTCTCAGCCGATCAGGCGCTTGAATCTTCAGCACCTCCGACCGTCAGTAAAAAACAGGAACGTAAAGCCAACCGGCCACGCAAAGGGTTAAGCTATAAGGAAAAACTCGAATTGGAGCAGGTTGAGCAAACCATTGCCGAACTGGAACAGCAGCAGGCCGAGTTGGAACAGGCGCTGTCAGAGACTGTTAATCGCACCGTTGAAGAGCTCGAAGAACTCGGGCATGAATTTGCCCGTGTCAGTGAAAAGCTCACAGACAGTTATGAGCGTTGGGAAGCGTTGGAACTGAAGAAAGAAGGGATCGACGAGACCTCGTGAATCGTTCATAGATCACCTTGTTCAAGCCTCACTGAATCTTGATTTTGAATCCGGGTTTCCGGGTTGACATTCCTGATTTAAATCGTATACAGTACACAGATTCATTTTTAATGGGCCGGGTGTTTTTCACGCTGGTTGTTGGATGGAGAGAGTTGTTTGTATTCCGTCGATTCCCATGCCGGAATCGTAATTTTTCGAGGAGGATCAAGAATGATCGAAGCATATCTGCAACATGAGGCAGAGAGACAAGCTCAGGGTATTCCTGCACTGCCTCTCAATCCCACTCAAGCCAAAGGTCTTTGCGAGCTGCTGGTAAATCCCCCGGCAGGCAAGGAAGATTTCCTGCTCAACCTGCTCAAAGAGCGTATCTCCCCGGGTGTTGATCCCGCTGCGGAAGTGAAAGCTGACTTCCTTGGTCAGATCATCAAAGGTGAAGTTTCTTCTCCTCTGGTCAGCAAGATTGAGGCTGTACAGATCCTCGGCACCATGATGGGTGGCTATAATATCAAGTACCTGATCGAAGCTCTGCAAGTTGCGGAGTTGGCTGATGAAGCCGCCTGTGCCCTGAGTGGTATGGTTCTGATCTATGATGCTTTTGATGAAGTTGATGCACTGCGTAAAGCGGGCAATGCTGCAGCGGATAAAGTTGTTAAATCATGGGCTGCCGCTGAGTGGTTCACCAGCAAGCCTGAGCTGGCAGAGACCATTACGGTTAAAGTTTTCAAGGTTGACGGCGAGATCAACACCGACGACTTCTCTCCTGCTGGTGATGCCTGGAGTCGCCCGGATATTCCGCTGCACTCCCTGGCGATGGGTAAAACCCGTTTCCCCGGTGGTAACGAAGAGATTGCTGCATGGCGTGCTGAAGGCAACCAAGTTGCTTTTGTTGGTGATGTTGTCGGTACCGGTTCTTCCCGTAAGTCGGCGTGTAACTCGGTGCTGTGGCACATCGGTGAAGATATTCCCGCTGTTCCCAACAAGCGTCGTGCTGGTGTCATTATCGGCGGCGTTATCGCGCCGATCTTCTTCAACACCGCTCAAGATTCCGGTGCGCTGCCCCTGCGCATGGACGTTTCCAGCCTCAACCACGGTGATGTGATCACCATCAACACCGCTGCTGGCAAAGTAACTGGTGCTGACGGTGCTGAACTGGCCTCTTTCGAGATCGCCCCGAGCACGGTTCGTGATGAGTTCCGTGCTGGCGGCCGTACACCGTTGATCATCGGTCGCAAGCTGACCGAGCGTGCTTGTGTTGCTCTGGGTCTGCCTGCTCCTGACATGTTCATTCAGCCAAACAACCCTGTAGCCAAGGCTGGTCAAGGCTACTCCCTGGCGCAAAAAATGGTTGGCAAGGCATGTGGCGTTGACGGCATCCTGCCTGGCACTGCATGTGAGCCGAAGATGACCACCGTAGGTTCTCAGGATACCACGGGTCCGATGACCGCTGACGAGATCAAAGAGCTGGCCTGCCTGAAGTTTCAGGCGCCGATGTTCATGCAGTCTTTCTGCCACACCGCTGCTTATCCCAAGCCGGCTGACGTTAAAATGCACAACACCCTGCCGGCATTCATTGCCGAGCGTGAAGGTGTCGCGCTGCGCCCCGGTGATGGTGTTATTCACAGCTGGTTGAACCGTCTGTTGCTGCCTGACACTGTTGGTACCGGTGGTGACTCTCACACCCGTTTCCCCATCGGCATCAGCTTTCCGGCCGGTTCCGGTCTGATTGCTTTCGCCGGTGCTCTTGGTTTCATGGCTCTGGATATGCCTGAGTCGGTTCTGGTTCGCTTTAAAGGTGAGTTCAACGAAGGTATCACCCTGCGTGACGCCGTCAACGCGATCCCTTACTACGCCATCAAGCAAGGCCTGCTGACTGTTCCCAAGAAGAACAAGGTTAACATCTTCAATGGTCGTATCCTCGAGATGGAAGGTCTGCCCAATCTGTCGGTTGAGCAAGCGTTTGAACTGACTGACGCTGCTGCCGAGCGTTCTGCTGCTGCCGGTTGCATCCAACTCTCTGAAGAGTCTGTTTGCACCTACCTGCGCTCTAACGTCGCTCTGATGGAAAGCATGATTAAAGACGGCTACGAGCACGCTGCAACTCTGCAGAAGCGTATCGACGCTGTTAACGAGTGGCTGAAAGATCCCAAGCTGCTCAAGGCGGACAGCAACGCTGAGTACGCTGCGGTTATCGAGATCGATCTCGCTGAGATCACCGAGCCGATCCTGGCTTGCCCGAACGATCCCGATGATGTCAAGCTGCTCTCCGAAGTTCAAGGCACCAAGATTCAGGATATCTTCCTCGGTTCTTGTATGACCAACATCGGTCACTTCCGTGCTGCGGCCAAGATCTGGGAAGGCAACAAGTTTAATCCTGAGGATCGCATCTGGATCTGCCCGCCGACCCGTATGGACCAAGCGAAACTGAAAGACGAAGCCTACTTCGCCATCTTCAACCAGGTTGGTGCCCGTATCGAAACTCCGGGTTGCTCCCTGTGCATGGGTAACCAGGCCCGTGTACCCGATGGTGTGAACATGTTCTCCACCTCAACCCGTAACTTCGATGACCGTATCGGTAACGGTGCTCAGGTTTACCTGGGTAGTGCTGAGCTGGGTGCAGTCACCGCTCTCAAAGGCGAGCTGCCGACTCCTGCTGAGTACCTTGAAGTCTACAAAGAGAAAGTTGCTCCGTGCAAAGAAGAGGTTTACGATTACCTCCAATTTGACGAGCTGGGTGAGTTCGACGCTGTTTACAAGCGCTGCGACATCTAATCTCTTTGTCATAGAGAAAAAAGAGAGGCCGCTTCTTTGGAAGCGGCCTTTTTTTGTGCTATCTTGGGAGGCCTTTTTTATCAACAGGGGAGTTGTGTGTGAACATTGTCTTGCTTGAACCCTTTATTGTTGGTTCCCACGCCAGCTGGTCCAGACAATATGCGGCGTTCAGTCGCCATCATGTTGAAATACTCGGTTTAGAAGGGAAGTACTGGAAGTGGCGCATGCATGGCGGGGCGGTCAGTCTGGCGCGGCAATTTATTGAGCGTGATCTGCGCCCCGATCTGCTGCTGGCCTCAGATATGCTTGATCTGACAACGTTCCTGGCTCTAACCCGGCGTCAAACCGGCGTCATCCCGTGTGCGCTGTACTGCCATGAAAACCAGTTGAGTTATCCCTGGTCACCGGACGACGCCGACCCGGGTTTACAACGCGATGCCCATTACTGTTTTATCAATTACACCTCGGCGCTGACTGCTGATCGAGTATTTTTCAACTCAGACTACCATCGCAAGGACTTTTTGGCCGAATTGCCTAACTTTCTTAAAACCTTTCCCGATCATCGTGGTTTAGAGACCGTAGGTGAAATTGCACAGAAATGTCATACGCTGTCCCTCGGTCTTGATCTGAACAGGCTGGCTGCATGGCAACCCTCAAGTGAAGACGTTTCTTGTGGTGGAAAAGTGCCGATCATTCTGTGGAATCATCGCTGGGAATACGATAAAAATCCTGATGATTTTTTCCGGGCGCTGTTTGTGTTACAGCAGCGTGGCATCGACTTCAAACTTGTAGTGCTTGGCGAATCGTACCAAAAACAACCCGCTATTTTTGCCGAAGCTCGCCAACGTCTTGACGGACAAATCCTCCACTGGGGCTATGCCGATGATTATGCCGATTATGTTCACTGGCTGTGGCTGGCAGATATTCTGCCGGTGACCTCGATACATGACTTTTTTGGCATTAGTGTGGTTGAAGCTGTTTATTGCGGTTGTTTTCCATTGCTCCCTGAGCGGCTGGCGTATCCGGAACATCTTGAGCGGAATCTGTTTCCCGGTTGTTATTATCAGAACTTTGATGATCTGGTGGCTAAATTGGCGACGTTGTGCCTGGCGCAGCAGGCCAACGATGTCAGCTCAATGCGTGATGCCGTATCCCGTTACGACTGGTCGGCGATGGCGCCGCGCTATGATCATGAATTCGACCAGATGGCCTTGAGACTATCCGGTTAACAGGGCGAGAAATTTCTACCGTTTGTAACATTTTTATTGTCTATTTCAAGGATTCACTTTAATCTTCTGCCATCGTTTATATCTTTTAATTTAGGGGGGAGAGTTATGAAGCTTCGAACAATGATGGTTGCCGGTCTGGTCGGCGCGTTGCTCATGGTATCTACAATGGGTTGGGCGCAAGACCGTTTTACTGAATTGTCCTTTCGCTTTGATGCCGGTATGCGTCAGGACAGTCTGGATTGGAATATCTCTGGTCCTGATAATACCCCGGATGTACTGTCTGAGTTGGAGTGGGACGATCTGGAAATCTATCAGATCGGTTTCGTCAGTAAATTGATTGTAGAAAACAATAAAGTTCCGTTTGCCACCTATGTACGCTTAAAAGCGGATTATGGTTGGGCGACCGATGGCGATGTGCAGGATTCTGATTACCTGGGCGACAATCGCACCTTGGAGTTTTCCCGTTCTACGGCTGATGCCGATGAAAGCGATGTCTGGGATGTCAGTATTGGTGGCGGTTTTCAGTTTTCATTTTTTAACGACCGCTTCAAGCTTGTTCCATTGATCGGTTACTCCCGTCACGAACAGCAACTCAATATCAGAGATGGTGTGCAGGTTATTGGTGATGGGTTTTATGTCCCGGCAGCGGGAACCACTATGCCTGATCTGGATTCGGGTTATGATGCCGAATGGCACGGACCCTGGGTGGGGGTAGACATTACCTGGCAGATTTCTCCCCGGCTGGTTTTTGACGGGACTGCCGAGTACCATGATGTCGATTACGATGCCACGGCCAACTGGAATCTGCGTGATGACTTTGCTCATCCGGTCAGTTTTGATCATCAGGCCGACGCAGAAGGAATTGTTGCCGAAGGCACTTTGACCTATTTGTTTAACGAACATTGGAAGTTGAGTGCGACGTTCAATTACAGCAAATGGAAAGCCGAGGATGGCTCAGACACGACATTCTTCAGCGATGGCACTTCTTCCGAGACCGGTTTGAATGAGGTGAACTGGGAGTCCGTTTCGGCAATGGTCGGAATAAGTTACGATTTCTTTTAAAGAGTTTTTCCATGAGGCGTCACGTTGGTCGTGGCGCCTTTTTTTGTTAAAAATTTGTATAATTACATGTGTTTAGTTGGGTAATGGTTGACCTTTAAAGGTGGTTCATGTTAAGCTTTTCCCGCTTATTCATTTACCAATATTAATTTTCATCATTGTTCAAAGGAGAATCATTGTGGCGGATTTTATCGAGTGGTCTGACAAGATCAGTGTGGGAATTCAGGAGATTGACGAACAGCATCAAAAACTGGTGGCACTGATCAATCGACTTTATGAAGCCATGACGCAAGGGGAAGATAAGGTTGCTGTGGCCAAAGAAGTGTTAAACGAGTTGGTGCAGTACACGGTGATTCACTTTGCTGTTGAAGAGTGTCTGTTCCGCATTTTTGAATATCCCGACTACGCGGAGCACTGCGACATGCATGAGGACCTGCGTAATCAAGTGTATGAAATCAACCTCAAAGTTCAGAGCGGTGAGCGGCTGATTACTCCGGAACTGTTGTTCTTCCTGCGTAAATGGATTACCAACCACATTATGGTCGAAGATAAAAAATACGGACCGTTTTTGTTGAAGAAAGGAATGAAGAAATCTCTGGGCAGCAAATTCGGCTTAAGCAAACTGTGGAAGCGTAGCTAACCACAGAATTTCTTCGGGGGGCAACTTCATAAGTTGCCCCCCGAAGTGTTTCAACTCAATTCAATATAGTCGTGCATGTCCGCCTGTAACAGGTGGGCTAACTCCTCCTGCTCATCGGCGTGAGTGTGGGTGAACACGATGCCAAACACCGGGTACTGGCGATAATTTACTTTGCGCAGTTCCACCGGTTGTTCCAAATCTTCAAGTATTCTCACGTAATCAAATGCCTTGATCCGCTCCACGGGCACGTCGGCGGGGCGATCCAGAATGATAAAGCTGGTCAGTCGATCACCATTGAGCGCCGCCAGTTGTTCCCAGTCGGGGCGCAGGTTGTCGAAAAAATAGAAGTAGGGGTTGATGCCATGGGCGTGATAGGCGATATCGGTGGTGCACCAGCCAGCGAAGCGCATGGGATTCAACTCAATGGGGACCATCTGTCCTTGAGGTGTTATGCGTACTTCAAGATGAACCGGGAAATCATGCAGTTGCGCTGCGGCGCCAATCATGGCGAGCAGATCCTGGGCGGGCGTGAGTAACTCCAGAACCATCTCTGACGACGTCGTGTAAATGCGGTCACGCACATCATCACCGCTGCTGAAGCGGTGGTGGAGAATGTTCAGTACGACAGGTTTCCCCTGCTCATCATAATAGGCGTCGATGGCATATTCTTCACCCTCGATACATTGCTCAACGATAAAGCGGTTGGCGTTGAGAACCTGCAGCGGGTATTCGGAGCGGAAGGAGGCAATCTCTTCACGGATGGCGCGAATGGTCTGCGGCCATTGTTCGGCACTTGCAACGTGATGGACGGCCATACTGAAAAAGCCGACAGCAGGTTTGACGATGACGGGCCATGACCAGTTGGTGATGTCGGTGGTTTCAAGCTGTTCGGTAGGGATAACGGTGTAGAAGAAATCAGGGAAATGAGCCTTGATTAAGTCACGAAACAGAACTTTGTCCTTAAACAGGCGGATTTTTTCCGGTAATTCCGTATCGCTGAGATGTTCACTGATCCAATCGATGGCATTTTCCGAGTTGCATAACAGTCGCTTGGCAGGAGTGTTGCGCAACACCTCAACCGCCTGCTCACTGGTGATGGTCGGAAACTCGTGCGGGAGCTGCATGGCTTCAAGGGCCGGGGTGTTAATGGCACGGATGCCGTGCTGATGTAAGCTCTGGAGGAGAAAAGACGAGACATACGGGCGGTCAAGAAGGATCATAAAGCTGGCTTTCTTCTAGGGTTGCAAGATGAAAAGCCAGTATACGGTGTCCTCCGGGGCACGGCAAGTAACATCCCGAAAAGTGCGCTTTTGCTTGGGGGGGCGTCAAACTGAAAACCATTGCGACCCGGCGTGATAAATGCTATAGAGGCCCAGCATTGGCCCGCTAACGGGTCGAGAGTCGCTCTGTTTTTTTTGAGAAAGAAAGTTGAGATTATGATCAGCGCCAGTAATATCTGTCTTGCCTACGGCAAGCGCACCATTTTTAAAAACGTCAACATCAAGTTCACTCCCGGCAATTGCTATGGCCTGATCGGGGCCAATGGTGCCGGAAAATCCACTTTTTTGAAAATACTCGCCGGTGATGCCGACGCCGACAAGGGCGAAGTGACCATCGATAAAGGGATGCGACTGGCGGTGTTACGCCAGGATCAGTTTGCCTTTGACGAAGAGAGCGTGTTCAACACCGTCATTATGGGTCACGAGCGACTCTATAAGGTGATGGCCGAGCGCGAGGCGATTTACTCCAAAGGGGAATTTACTGAAGAAGACGGCATTCGCTCCGGGGAACTGGAAGCTGAATTTGCTGAAATGAACGGTTACGAGGCCGAATCCGAGGCGGCGGTGCTGCTCAACGGTCTCGGCATTGGTGAAGAGCTGCGCCAGAAGAAGATGAAAGAGCTTGAGGGTGGCGAAAAAGTGCGCGTTCTGTTGGCTCAGGCGCTGTTCGGCAATCCCGACATCCTGTTGCTTGACGAGCCGACCAACCACCTCGATCTTAAATCGATTCAGTGGCTCGAAGAGTTCCTCGGTCGCTTTCAGAATACCGTCATTGTTGTCTCGCACGACCGCCATTTCCTCAATCAGGTGTGTACCCATATTGCCGACATCGATTTCAGCACCATCCGCACCTATGTTGGTAACTACGATTTCTGGTACGAAGCCAGTCAGCTGGTGTTGAAGCAGAAACAGGACGCCAACAAAAAAGCCACCGATAAGGCCAACGAACTCAAAACGTTTATCGCCCGCTTTAGCTCCAATGCCTCCAAGGCCAAGCAGGCCACGGCGCGCAAAAAGCTGCTCGATAAACTCGATATTGAAGAGTTACCGGTGTCGTCGCGCAAATACCCCTTTGTGGTGTTCAAGCCGGAACGTCCCTGTGGCGATATCATTCTCGAAGTGGAAGGGCTGACTAAGAGTATTGATGGTGTCAAAGTGCTCGATAACATCAGCTTTGTCGTCAATAAAAACGACAAAATCGTCTTTGTCGGTGGCGACGGCGTGGCCAAAACCACCTTGATGCAGATTCTGACTGGCGAACTGAAGCCCGACAGTGGCAGCTTCCGTTGGGGCGTGACCATCACCACTGCGTATTTCCCCAAGGAAAACAGCGCTTATTTTGAAAAAGAGATGAGCCTGATCGACTGGCTGTGCCAGTTTCCGCCCCACGAAGGGGAGAGCTTTGCCCGCGGCTTCCTCGGCCGCATGCTGTTCTCCGGCGACGAAGCAACCAAGATGACCACAGTGCTCAGCGGTGGCGAAAAAGTACGCTGCATGTTGTCGCGCATGATGCTCAGTAGTGCCAATGTGTTGCTGTTTGACGAGCCGACCAACCACCTTGACCTTGAATCGATCACCGCCCTCAACAACAGCCTGATCCAGTTCCCCGAGGTGATTCTGTTTACCTCGCACGACCACAAGTTCGTCTCAACCGTGGCCAACCGGATTATCGAACTGACGCCGGGTGGATTGATTGACCGGGTGATGAGCTTTGATGACTATCTGGAAAATGCCGATGTCAACGCGCTGCGGCAACAACTGTATGGCAGTGAAGTTGATTTGACCCTGTAAGCAAACGGTTCCCGGCAGAAACAATCATCCCCCGAAAGAGGCAACACTCTTTCGGGGGATTTTTTATTGGGAAACAATGGCGAATTAGCGGATCTCTTCCAGTAGCTGGTAATACGCTTCGAGATTGTGGATCGACTGCACCGTCATCTTGTACAACAACCAGCTGACCACGATAATGGCAACCGTCGAGAGAACTTTCCATTTGCGCGTCAGGGTGGGGTGCCACCAGATCATCGGCAAAGCGAGCGGACCCACACAGGCCAATGCGACCCAGATCGACGAGGTGCGAAAGTACCACGGCAGATTGCTGGCTGGCTTAGAGAACTGAAAGTTGCGGTTGCGACCGTCGAGAAATTCACCGCAATGCTTGCACTTGATCGCTTCGTCCTGAATCAACTCGGCACAAAAGGGACATTTTTTCATGGGCAACTCGTTGTGTGGGAGGGACATGGTGGGCCGCTGTGACTGTGTAACGGCGGCTCACCAGCCCTATTAAGTCACTGTTGTCCTGAGTTTTCAACCCTTGCGTCCGGCAAAGATGGCGATAGGGTAGGAAAATTGGATCTCATTGCCGACACGACGGGTGTTCATGCCCAACTGATTGTTTGCCACATCGTCATAAAACAGGGCGCGGATCTTTTCGTCGTCACCCGGATTGGGAAAGGAGGCCTGCAACTGTTTCTCCAGCTCCATCTCCACGGTGTAGTGACCGCGCTTGAGCTCTTTCAGGCCTGACTGACCGAGTAACTGCTGCCACTCTTCCAGAGCCAGGGCGCGGGTATGGGAGGGGTCGCGCAGTTTTTCCAGCCGATTGTAGGCATCCACGTTTGTCGCGGACGGTGCGGCATCCGCAATAACGATCCGGCCACCCGGCTGGCAGACCCTAATCATTTCGTCCAGAGCCGCTTGCGGGTCGAGAAAGTGGTGAAAGCTGTAACGGGTCACCACGATGGAAAAACTGTTGTCCGCATAGGGCAGGGGCAGGGCCGTGCCGACCTGCCAGCGCAGGTTG
>PKUE01000041.1 GCA_002869685.1 Desulfuromonas sp. | reverse complement strand
GGCCGTCTGGTTTGTGATTCAATTGTTGCTGACATCAACCGCGGAGGCGCAATCGATTGTTGAGATTCCCAAGGGTACAGTGTTTACCCTGTTGGAAGAGTTGGAAATCCCGGCAAATCGCGATTTCATCCTGCTGGGGCAAAGTGAACTGGATGAGGCGTTCAACGCCAGCGGCCAGGTCTTGAACGATCAGGCGGGGCGCCCTCTGGTTCGTTGTGGCACAGGAGTACACCAGCCAGGCTACCTGACTTTTACCACTTATTATCAAGGGCTGTTTGAGAGTTACGAGCAAACCTATCTCAATTGTCTGCAACGGCACCGTGTGTATGTCAGAGCTCCAGGGCCACCTGCGCCACCGGTGGTCATTCAGCAGGGTCACGGCAATGTGGCCGTGATCAATCAACACGGCCATCCTACGGACACGGTCTACACCGCCATTGGCGACAATTATTGCACGCCGCCCAACCATACAGTCGCAGCGCTGGTCATCAACCAGAACAAAGCTGATGGTGGTGGATTTTTTGCGAAGGGCTATCAATTCAAGGTCAGCAAGGTACGCTGGCAACGGGGGCAGATCTACCATGTGGTCAAGGTTTACTTCGATCACACTATTTTGAAGGGATTGGTGATTGTCACCACTCACGACCCGGAAACGATTTCCATGGCAGCACTCAATGGTGAGAGCACATCTTCCAGCGGCTTTTGGGCTGTGGTGGGTGACGCCCTGGCAGATTTAACCAATATCGGCGGCGGCTACTTCAGAATTGAGTTACCGGGAAAACGCTATTACGACTGAATATGGACCGCAACGCCCAGATGCTCATTCACGGTGAGGGTGACGCCTGTTGCAGCTGCAGATAGCGCTCGCTGGCAACCAGCTGATGGTTCTGGAGATACCCCTGCAAGGCCTGGATAAAGCGCACCGGCCAGCGTTTCTGAATAATTTCCTGCACAAAGTCAGGAATCCAACCACCCAGGTCACCGGAAAAGGTAAATTCCACCCGCGTTCTGTCGGCGGACAAAGGCATGATGACAAAAGTCAATTCGTGGATATTCGCCTGAACATGGCTCGGTTCACGATAGTGCCGGTCCCGGGCATCGACGGCGGAAAAGACAATGCTGTCATCCGCCATTGCCACGGTCCCCAGCAAGAGAAACTCCCGGTCCTTAAACGGCCAGGGGGTCGTATAGTATTCGCTGTAAAGAAAGCGATTGGGGGACAGCGTGGCATGTACGGTGGTGCTTTTAAGTTTGGGTGCCCACAGCGGCTTCCCCTCGGCATCGAGAAGAGCCAGCACAATCTGATCGCTGGGAACATCCAGCACCGCCACCGCTTTGAAAGGGAGCAACCCCTCCGGCGCGTCTTGCTGGTGGTAGAGGGCAATCCCCTCTTCTGTGCTTTCGTGGACCCAGATTTTGTCCTGCTGCGCCTGCCCCCCAGAAGCGACCAGCAGCGCCGCGAGCACCATAACGACCGTGACCAGCGCCATCACCATATTCCGGCTCAGTTCACCCTTCAACATTGCACTCTCATCTGGATGCGTCGTCTTGCAACGATTGTGCTGGCGGTTTGGTGCGTCGCCCGCGGGAAAAGGACACCGCATCCGTCGGGCAGGCGTCAAGACAGTCGCCACAGGAAAAACAATCGGGAATAACCGCTTTATCCTGATGGAGAATAGCTCCCATTACCGAACTGGGACAGGCTTTTTCACACGCGCTGCAGGAAATACAGGTCTCGTAATCGACTTTGATTTTATACAGGCTGAGTTTCTCAAACAACCAGCCGGTCAAACCGAACGGGCAGAAAAAATGGCACCAGGGTCGATAAACAAACAAGCTGCCGACGAGCAGCGTCAGGACAAAGGACCAGCCCCATACCGACAATTTCAGCGGTTTGAAAATTTTAAACGGATCAATTTCATGGGTAATATCGTACGCCCAGGCAAAGGCTACCCAGATCAGCGCGACAAAGAACAGCACGCGAATGGTGTTGCTGATGACAAACGGCACTTTAACCTGAGGCAACGATCCAGATGCAGCGTCACTGCGATTGCGGTTCAGGCGAAAGATAAAATCCTGAAGCGTGCCGAGCTGACACCCCCACGAGCAGATAAACTTGTTGGCCAGTACCACGGTCAGAGTAAAAACACCAAACGCCACCAGCCGCGGCTTGAATACAACACCTTTGGCTCCATAAAGAACGATGGCATCCTTGACCGTCCCCATGGGACTGGGATCGGCTCCGAGTATGACACCAAACAGGGTAAAACTGCAGGCATAGAGAATGAGGCGTGTTTTTCTGGTCATTTTTTTACGCACCAGCATTCGGAAACACAGCACCAGAAACACCAGCCACATGGCAAATTTGAGAGGAATTTTAAACCAGTTTTTGCTGGCCTCTTCAGACTGCAGCGCCTGCTGCTGTTGAACAGCGTTGACAATCTGCTCAAGCGTAAGGCCAAAGCCGGTCACCGGCTGCTGCAGCTGCTCCGGCGACTGCAGGGAGAAAACCTCGCGCAGCAACGGTTTTGCCAAGTGATTCAGTTCGGAAAACTCCGACACGCTCATTTGTGCGTTAATCTGCAAGGGCACATCTTCGCCAAGGACCTCCTCTTTCTCAGACCAGAGAGAGACGGAAAGCGCTGAAAGGACGACGACGGCCACGATGGTCACTGCGACGGAAAACCAAGTTTTCATGACAAAGACAAACTCCTCGGTAGGGCTATTTCAAAGACAGGCAATCCCGCCACACGAAACGCATGATACTCTTCTGAATAGACAATGGCCAGTCTGCAGCGTGTTAAATTTCACGCGTAAAGACGATTTCAATCAGGGCAGACAAGAGCCGAAATTGCGAGAAAACGCGCGAGGCTCAGGCAACCTGAGACAGATCATCAAGCGCGGTCACCACCTCGACATCGACCATATCACCTGACCACTACGCGGTTCTCACACCTCAAGCAGTCCTTTTTCTAAACGGAACAGCCGTGAATCAACCAAACGCATGATAATCGTCTCCCCGCTGAGCATTCAATCATTTTAATCTCAGACCATTCCGGCGAGATTCTCCCCCAGGTATGGATCGGATCAAACAGTCTGAACAAAAATCTTCTAAACCCGCAGATCAAAACTGCGCGATCAACCAAAAACATGATTTACTCAATAACATCGTTTACATAACAAGATCTTCACCAAAGTAGTGATTTCCCTTGACGAACGTTGAAAGCCATCTAAAGTTCATTACATGACATGAACTATGTGGCTTATCCACAGCTTACTTTCTTCACGCACTAACACAGGAGGGTACAATGAAACAGATTGTTTTTCTTTCAATGCTCGCAACATGTTTGCTGTTCTGGGCAGGCGTTTCCCTGGCGGAACAGACCGCACTTCAGGAAACAACCCAGACCCAAGTGCAGCAGCAACAACAGATTTACGGCAGCCAGTTGATGACTCAGCAGGAGCGTATGGAGTTTCGGGCGAAAATGCGTGCAGCCAAAACGGCTGAAGAGCGCCAGAAAATCCGTGAGGAGCATCATGCCCAGATGCAGGAACGTGCCAAAGAAAAAGGGGTGACTTTACCCGATGTGGCACCAGGGCAAGGAATGATGCGCGGTTCCGGCATGGGCCAAGGGATGGGACCAGGTATGGGAATGGGGCGCGGCGGCGGTAAATAATCCAGCCTCCATTGACTATGCGTTCACTGTCACACTCTTGACGGTGCGGGATTGGAGAGAACGCCTCCACTCCCGCACCGTTCCACCCCTCGACTCATCAACTGCACCGCTATTTCGGCAATGTACTTTGAGCGACAACTTTTTATTCTGGGGTTCTTATTGACATCCATGTAGAGTAAGAAAGCGTATCGAAGTAACTGTTCTAACGTGATTAATCGTTGCCGACTGACAGCTTCTCCTTCAGCCCCCTTTGCGAGGTAAATACGTGTCCTCTCGTTACACCAAAAATTTTACCCGCGTATTTTTCCACCGGACAGCCTGGGGAATTGCCGGCGCCTATGCGTTGGTGTCACTTCTGTGGATCTATTTTTCTGACCGATGCCTGCTGGCGTTAGGCATTAACCTTGAAACTCTGTCGAAAATCCAGACCTGGAAAGGGAGTGGATTTGTTGTCGTCACCGCCCTGCTGTTGTTCGCCCTGCTGCACTCGGCCATCAAAAAAGCCCAATACGGCGAAGCGCTGTTTCGTAATGTCATCGAAACCATCCCAATGGGGATCTGGGTTGTTGACCCCCAGGGAAAGATCATCGACCTCAATTGCGCAGCTCAGCGGATATTGGATAATTTTGGTATTCAGAATTACGACGACGTCGAAGGGTACGCGAATGTACGCGGTTGGTGGTATGACAGCGGTCAACAAGTTGCTGCCGAAGAATGGGGCGTCTCACGCGCCCTGATCAAAGGGGAAACCTGCCTGGCGGAAAAAATCATCATCGACTGCCGGGACGGCATACAGCGAACCATCCTCTATTCGGCACTGCCACTAAAATTCGAAAACGGTGACTCGGCCGGGGCCGTCACTCTGGTTGAAGATATCACCGAGAAGATGAAAACAGATAACGCCTTGCGGCAATTCCGCTTTTCGATGGAACAGGCCTCAGAAGGGATTTTCTGGATCGACCCCGCGGGAGGGTTTTCTTTCGTCAACGATCAGGCGTGCCATTCTCTCGGCTATTCCCAAGAGGAGCTCCGCCACCTGCACCTGTGGGATATCGATCCGGATTATCCTCCTGAGCGCTGGGCTGTTCAATGGCAGGATTTGAAAAAAAGCGGCAGAAAAGTTTTTGAAACGTTCCACCAGCGCAAAGATGGGTCAAAATTTCCCGTTGAGGTATCTGCGAGCCAATGTTTCTTTGATAAACAGGAATATCACGTCGCTTTTGTGCGCGACATCAGCATCCGCAAAGAAATTCAGAAGCAACTTGAGCACCAATCCAACCATGACGCCCTCACCGGTCTGGCAAATCGTGTCCTGCTGGATGACCGCATTGCCCAGAGTATCGCCCGTGCTGAACGCATCGGGGGTTATGTTGCGGTTTTTCTCCTTGACCTCGATCGATTCAAGATCATCAATGACAGCCTTGGCCATAGCCAGGGGGATACCATTCTGGTCAAGGTTTCAGAGCGCCTGGCCGCATGTGTCCGCCCCGGCGACACCTTGTCGCGGCTGGGCGGCGATGAATTCGCCATCGTGATGCCCGACCTCACAACGACCGCTGAGATCCGCCTGATGGCCCAAAAGATTTTAATGGCCTTCGACACACCCTTCACCCTGGGGGAAAGGGAGTTGCGCATCACCACCAGCATGGGTGCCAGCCTCTATCCACGTGATGGCCTCCACGGTGAAGATCTGATCCGTCATGCCGACACGGCCATGTATCAAGCCAAGAGCCATGGTGGCAACAGTTTCCAATTCTGCTCTCAGGAGATGGATGCCCGCGCCCACCGCGCACTTGAGCTTGAGGCCGACCTGCGACTGGCGTTGGTTCGAGATGAATTCATCCTCCACTATCAGCCGAAAATAAATCTCTCCCGCAATGAAATCGATGGTTGTGAGGCGTTAGTTCGCTGGACCCACCCGGATAAAGGAATGATTTCTCCGGGCGACTTCATCCCTCTGGCCGAAGAGACCGGCCTGATTGTCGCCCTGGGAACCTGGGTACTGCGCGAGGCCTGCCGTCAATTCAAGGCCTGGCAAGCCGAGGGACTGCCCCCGATTCGGATCGCGGTGAACCTTTCGGCACGGCAGTTCCTTCAAGACGATTTTGTCCTGAATGTCAAACAGATCTTAACGGAATTCGCCATGGATCCTCGTTGGCTGGAACTGGAATTGACCGAGAGCATGGTCATGCAGGATCCCGACAAAGTTGCCATCATTCTCGCCCAACTCAAGGAGATTGGTTTTTCTCTGAGTCTGGATGATTTCGGCACCGGCTATTCGAGCCTCAACTATCTACGTCGCTTTCCGATCGATTACCTCAAAATCGACCGTTCATTTATCCTTGATGTCGCTTCAGACTCCACGGCGGCTTCTGTAGCCAACAGCGTTATCGGCATCGCTCACAGCCTGGGCATTCATGCCATTGCCGAGGGGGTGGAGACCAGAGAACAACTGGCATTTCTGGCCCAATGCAAATGCGATTCTATTCAGGGTTTCTTGTTCAGCAAACCCCTGCCGGCTGCGGAACTGGCCCAACTGCTGACCGAAAAAAACACGTTTGCTCCCCCGCCCGGCGACCTGGACTAACCATTCTGCCAGACAGCCAGCCGTTTGCGCTGAACCACGGCAAAGCGGGTGATAATCCGTTCGGAGCTGTAGTTGCGACTGATCCCCAACAGATCGTAAATGCCGCCGTAGCGCACATCGCCCCCGACCAGAGCCCGGCGCCCGGAACCTTCCATCAGCATATAGCCATCGAAATGGGTCCAGATCTGCTGTTGTCCCCAACCTTTTTCCTGACCGATGCGCAGATGCAGATCGGGAGGGATACAGACAATTTTGAATTGGCGCGGATCAAGGCCAAGCTGTTCCTCTAAAACGCGATTGCCATTGGCCAGCAATTTAGCCTCTATCGTTGCCCGGTCGAGTTGGTTACGCTGTGGCAGGCCAAGTGCCGCCAGCAATGGACTTCCTGGCAGGTCACTGCCCACTTCCGGCTCGGCAAAGTCTTCGACCAGGACATTTTCTGCCACCATGTGAGGCAGAAAACGGACTCCGCAGGAATTGATAAACGGGTGGATCGAAAACAGCTGAATTCTGGCTTTGAGTGCCTCGGGAGTGCCTTCGTCAAAGGGGATATCCGGCACCTGCAGAACATGGGGCTCGCGATCTTCAACGTCAGAATAGGTTGGATGCCAGGCAAAGCGCGATAGCGGGGCAAACTCCTCACTGCCGGCATGGACAGTATAATGACCGAGGCCGAGTTGTGCAGCCTTCTCAATCGCCTGCGGAGTAAAGGTATAGAGAAAATCGTCCGGGTGCTGATGTTTATCCGCCAGCAGCTGTTCAGAATTTGGTTGCCCGTCGCCGCCGCGACTATTGAGGATTTTTTCCGCCAACTGTTCGAGGCGATCCATATTCCCCGATTCAAGGGCCTCTTCAGCCTCTTCCTCCAGGACTACTTCAGGAACGAATTGTGACTCTTCATCGACAAGTGCATCACTGATCATCAAGGTATTGAAAGCATCAAGTCGCTGATGGTAAAAATCGCGCCACTCGCTGTCGAGCTGCGCAAGCTTATTCAGTGTTGCGGTGGTTCTGACATGCAACTCCTTCAAGCGATTCATGGTCAGGCCGGACAGGGTATGCATCCCCGGTGAAAACGGATCAATGGCCACATCGATAGGTTCATAAATTTTCCGGGCAAATTCTGCCGATTCGGCCTTACGTTGCAGTTCACTCTTAATCTTTTTATCCTGCTCGGTCAGTTCTTTCACTGCCTGCCAGTCTTTCTGCAAAATCGCGTTACGAATCTGGTTGGGCAGCGCCGCTTTCTGGAGGTTCATTTTTTTGAACACCTGATAACCGTCGCGGGACATTTCCGCGTCCATGAAGAAACAGGCCCGTTGCCAATAAAGATCATAGTAAAACGTGTCGGCAGTCATCAGATCGAGTAACCGGGCGAGAATGTCATGTCTGTTTTGTGTCGTCATGGAACAACCCTCCTTTTCAACGCATGGAGCGACTCCGAAGAGCAGAGACTCTTTCCGGCTCGTCCAATAAGTGCAGAATTTAACAACGCTCGTCTCTCTCTAGCATACGCCTTTCTGAGCAAACGGCAAAAGAACCGGTCTCTTCAGTCTCCCTTTTTGCCAACCAAGATTAAACATCTCTTCATAGCGCAGTGCTTTCAAATTTGGCGAAAATCGCCACAACCTGCCAAAGCTGCGACAATAAGAACCTTTTTTGATGGCTATTGCTCATTTCCTACCGCATGATACGATTAAAACGACTCAACAATGGAGACCGCCTGTGACGGTAAAATTTTTATGTTTTTTTGTTATCGTGCTACTCGGTATCACGTCACCGCTGTATGCCGGTGAGGACCAGATCACCGTGCAACTGCAATGGCTCAATCAGTTTCAGTTTGCCGGCTACTATGTCGCTCACGATCTGGGTTTTTACCACGACGCCGGTCTCGACGTGACCATCAAGGAATACACACCGGGGATCGATACAGTTGAGGAGGTCCTTTCCCAGCGGGCCAATTTCGCCACCGGCAAGTCGTCACTGTTTCTTGAACGCCTGCTCGGCAAGCCGATCGTTGTCCTCGGCGCAATCTTTCAGAACTCACCGGAGATCCTCATCTCCACCAAGCCGCAAATTACCAGCCCCGCTGATCTTGCCGGCAAAAGGATCATGATCACTCGGGATCAGGCAACCGCCACCTGTCTGCTGTCGATGCTGACTTCTCAGGGGGTCAACCTCGACGATCTGCAGCTGCAACCCCACTCGTCGCGGCTCGCTGACCTGATCACGGGAAAAACCGATGCCATGGCCTGTTATCTGTCCAACGAACCATATCAGCTGCAACAGGCAGGCGTGCCGTTCAAGATATTCAATCCGGCAGATTATGGGTTCTCCTCTTACGGCGATTTAGTGTTCACAAGCGAGGAGCAAATCACACAACACCCCAAGAGAACGCGTGATTTCTACACTGCCACCATTCGTGGTTGGCAATGGGCTTTTGACCACATTGAAGAAACCGCCCAGCTGATTTTCAACCACTATAATAGCCAGCAGAAATCCCTGGACAGCCTGATTTACGAAGGGCAGGTTCTCAAACAACTGGCTCTCACTGACGACCAGCACATCGGACCGATCAGCCGGGAAAGGATCTCGCAGACCCT
Source organism: Desulfuromonas sp. (assembly GCA_002869685.1). Classification (GTDB taxonomy): domain Bacteria; phylum Desulfobacterota; class Desulfuromonadia; order Desulfuromonadales; family Desulfuromonadaceae; genus Desulfuromonas. Next base: position 12,792 of record PKUE01000041.1, on the reverse strand, counting down.
CGAACTCTATCGACTCACCGGATTGGCCAACGGCAAGGCGGCCTACCTCGACCAGGGGATCGACCCTCTCGGATTCAATAAACACGAGCTGAAAATCGGCATACTTGCCCACCGTGGTGCCACAAAAACCCTCAAACGCTGGGGACATCTGGCCCACTACCTGAACAACACTCTCGAAGGATTTCACACCACTCTGGTCCCCCTGACGTTTAAAAAAGTCGGGCCAAGCATTGAAAATCACTCCATCGATTTTCTGCTGGCCAATCCGGCCCTGTATGTTGAGTTGGAAAATCGCTATGGGCTGTCGCGTATCGCGACATTACTTAATCGCTCCAACGATCCGAGAACGGCAACAGACCACTATGGCAGTGTCATTTTCACCCTTAAAAACCATCCTGTCAGCTTCGAGGCTGACATGTTCAGTAACAAAAGCCTGGCCGCCGTTAATCCCAGTTCTCTGGGTGGCTGGTTGATGGCCCTGGAAGCGTTGAATGAGCATGATGTCAATCTGGAAGGAATCGATCTGAATTTTTTATGCAGTCATGATGCGGTTGTCTTTGCCGTACGCAATGGCAAGGCGGATGTCGGCATTGTCCGCTCCGGCATCCTCGAGCGGATGGAACAGGAAGGGCTGCTTTCACTGGAGGACTTTTCAATCGTTCATGAGCAGACCTATGAGGGATTCCCCTACAAGGTCAGCAGCGCACTGTACCCCGAATGGTCCATTGCCAAGCTCAAGCATGTTCCGGTTGAATCGGCCAATTATCTGGCCTCAGCGCTGCTGGGCCTGTCTCTGACAGACAACAGAACGATCGACACGCATGAGGGCTGGACCGTCCCCATTGACTACTCGCCAGTGCACAGATTACTCAAGCAATTGCGTTTGCCCCCTTATGACGAAACCAATCTCACGCTGAAACAGTTTATCGCCCAATATGCACTGTGGTTTTACGGCACGCTGGTGTTTCTGGCCGTGCTGGTTATCCATGCCGTGTACAGCAACCGCTTGAACAAACAGCTGGAACGGGAGGTGCGCAAACGGACCCGGGCATTACGTAAAGCCAACCACAACCTGACCACGCTGTCTCGAACCGACCCGCTCACCGGGCTGCACAATCGCCGCTATTTCATGGAGTTTGCCCAACAGTACATTTCTCTGGCTCACCGCAACGCCACAGAGCTGCAACTGCTGTCACTGGATATCGACCATTTCAAGCAGGTCAATGATCGCTACGGCCACCATATCGGTGATGAGATCCTTAAACTGTTTGCCACAACGCTCACTCCGCTCCTGCGCACCAGCGATTTGCTGGCACGGACCGGCGGCGAAGAGTTCGTAATCTGTCTGCAGAACACCACCGCTGAAGGTGCCACCGTCTTTGCTGAAAAAATCCTTGACGCCATTCGTGCCGCAGCTTATCCGTTAGGCAACGAGGAGACGGTCAGGATGACCGTCAGTATTGGAATCGCTTCGCTTGAATGCAATCAGGACCTTGAAGATCTGCTGCGCCGCTCGGACCACGCTCTGTACAGCGCCAAAAACAATGGCCGCGACCAATATGTTTTTGAACCGCCTCTCACCACGAACGATAAAAATTCCCCTTGACAATATCAGACCAAAAAACTATAACCGCATTGGTCATATTTAAAAGAGCTGCATGAAATAGCTGTTGCACTCTGCGGTGTTTTTTCTTTAGTATGGGGAGTTTACAACGCCTCGTCCGGCATCGGAAATGATGTCTTCTCTGCCGGAGGCTCACCATGAATTTGGATTAAATGACCTGTCAAGGAGATACGTACCATGCCCATGTCCGACGCTTTTAAGCAGCGCCTGTTTAACGCATTGCCAGAAATTGCCGCCCATTACGGAACCCCGTTTCACATTTATGATGAAGTGGGCATCCGCGAAACCGGAGAGCACCTGAAACAGATCTTTTCCGGCATTGACGGTTTTCGCGAGTATTTTGCCGTTAAGGCCCTGCCCAACAAGCAGATTCTGAAACTGATGAAGGAGATGGGTTTCGGTTTTGACTGCAGTTCCATTCCCGAGCTGATCATGAGCCGTGAACTGGGTGCCACCACTGAGGACATCATGTTCACCTCCAACAATACCAGCCCGGAAGAGTTCGCATTTGCCGAGCAGGATGGCGGTTGCATTCTCAACCTCGATGACATTTCACTGATCGACAAGGTTCCCAACTTTCCTGAGTTGATCTGTTTCCGCTACAATCCCGGTCCCCGCCGCACTGGCAACATCATCATCGGCAATCCGGTGGAAGCCAAGTATGGTGTCACCCACGAGCAGGTGGTGGACGCCTATCGTCAGGCCCAGGCCCGTGGTGCCAAGCGGTTCGGTCTGCACACCATGGTGGCGTCCAACGAGCTGGATTACACCTACATGGTGGAAACAGCCCGCATGGTGCTGTCCCTCACAGAGCTGGTCAAGCAGGAGCTCGGCATCGAGTTTGAATTCGTCAACATCGGTGGCGGATTCGGTATCCCTTATCGCCCTGACCAGGCGCCGCTCGACATCGACACACTGGCCAAAGAAATCACCGAACAATTTGATGCCTTTAAGGCAAAAAATGGTTTTGTTCCACGCATGTACATGGAAAGCGGCCGTTTTATGACCGGCCCTCACGGTTGCCTGGTCACCAAGGCCATCAACTTCAAAGACACCTACCGCAACTATGTCGGTGTCGATGCCTGCATGTCAGCACTGATGCGTCCGGCCCTCTACGAGGCCTACCATCACATTGATGTTCTCGGCAAGGAAGATGCCGCTAAAGATATGACGTACGACGTTGTCGGCTCGCTGTGTGAGAACAACGACAAATTCGCCGTACAACGTGAACTGCCCAAGATTGAACAGGACGACCTGCTGGTGATCCATGATTCCGGTGCCCACGGCCATGCCATGGGTTTCCAGTACAATGGCCGGCTGCGTCCCCAGGAACTGCTGCTGCGCGCCGATGGTCGCGTCGAATTGATTCGCCGTGCGGAAACGGTGGCGGATTACTTCGCCACCCAGAACTACACACCGGACGCGTTCACCCCCGGCGCATAACCTCTTCAAAACAGGCGGATGTCAGCACCACGGCATCCGCCTCTTTCTTGGCAGGAGTTCACCCCATGATCACCTATGAAGTGCATTACCAGAAGGGCAAAGACTACGGCGAAACCCTCGTCGAAGCCGAATACCCCCAACAGGCACAGCAAAAGTTTCTGGAGCAGCAACAGGACCCGGAAATCATTGTGCTGTGCGTGATTCGTCACGACATTGAATAACGGCGGGTCTGCCCGCCGGAGGAGACCATATGGTTATCAACCCGTTCTATAACACTATCAACAAAACCTTTGACCAGGTGGAACACGCCTTCGAGGGGGCGAGCGGACAACGCCGTATCGGCACCCTCATGGTGGCGGTCTTTCTGCTCGGGCTCACGGGCATCCAGCTTAACCGTTTCGGTCTGCTCCCTCCGCAAATCGCATCAATCACCCCGACCAACCATCTTGAAGCTATTGAATTGGTCTTTACGCTGTTGTTGGTATTTGAGGTACTGAGCCTGCTGTTCAGCCTGGTGTATTCGGTTTCTATCTCGGTTGGTAAGCAGGTTGAAATTCTCTCGCTGGTACTGTTACGGGATATTTTCAAAGAGATCTCCAACCTCCACGAACCGATCATCTGGAAAGAAGTCTCCGGCCTGGTGCTCGACATCTCTGCCCTGGCATTTGGCGCACTGGTGATTTTCGTTATCCTCAACTACTACTATCGCCAGATCCATCAGGAACCGCTGTCGCCCGACGACAAGGAAACCGCTTCCTTCATTATCGCCAAAAAGCTGATCGCGTTGTTGATGATGATCGGGTTTCTGGTTATTCTCGTCTACAACTGGTGGTTCAGCCTGTTTTATGGCGCTAAAAATCAGACCTTCGAGTCGTTTTACACCCTGTTGGTATTCAGCGACATCCTGATCATGCTGTTTTCCATGCGCTACGGTTCCAGTTATCGGGTTGCCTTCCGCAACAGTGGCTTTGCCGTCTCAACCCTGCTGATTCGGGTGGCGTTAATCACACCACCTTTGTACAGCGCCATGCTCGGCGTCGGCTGCGCCCTGTTGGTGCTCGGAATCCGTGTGGCCTACAACTATTACATGCCTTCGAGCTACCAGCAGAAACGGGAGCAAAAACGCCGCGAAAAAGAGTCTGATAAACAACCAATTGTGTGTTTCACCAAGTAACAAAGGAGTTACGGATGACCCTCCCCGACGAGTGTGGCCAATTTGGCAGCTATGGTGGCCAGTATCTGCCCGACCAGCTGAAACAGGTGATGGACGATATCTCAACAGCTTATGAAGAGATTCGCCTTGATCCCCAATTTCAACAGGAACTCAGTGATCTGCAACGCCACTATGTCGGGCGCCCCAGTCCACTGTATTTTTGCCGACGACTCACCGAGCAGTTGGGCGGTGCAGAGATCTATCTGAAAAGGGAAGATCTCAACCACACCGGAGCCCATAAAATCAACCATTGCCTTGGCGAAGCCCTGCTGGCCAAGAAAATGGGCAAAACGAAGATTCTGGCGGAAACCGGCGCCGGTCAGCACGGCGTTGCCCTGTCGGCGGCCTGTGCCCTGGTAGGCATCGAATGCGAGATCCATATGGGCGCCATCGACATCGCCAAGCAGGCTCCCAATGTCACCCGTATGAAGGTGATGGGCGCGCGTGTCGTCTCCGTCGAACGCGGCACAAAAACCCTCAAAGACGCCGTTGACAGCGCGTTTGAAGAATACCTGCGCGATCCGCAGAACTTTTTTTATGCCATCGGCTCGGTCGTCGGCCCCCATCCGTTTCCGAAAATGGTGCGTGATTTTCAACAGGTGGTTGGCGAGGAAGCGCGGGAGCAGTTTCTCGAACGCTGCCACTGCTTGCCTGACACGATTATTGCCTGCGTTGGTGGCGGCAGTAATGCCATCGGGCTATTTACGGCCTTTCTCGATGACGACAGCGTGGAAATCGTCGGCGTTGAACCGGCCGGACGCGGTCTCGACACTCCCGATCATGCTGCGACCCTGACCCTGGGGCAGCCGGGGGTTCTTCATGGTATGCGCTGCTATTTATTGCAGGACCAAGCCGGGGAACCGCTGCCGGTCTATTCCATCGCTTCCGGACTCGATTATCCGGGCGTCGGCCCCCAGCACAGCTATCTGAAAGATATCGGCCGGGTCAATTACCAGACAGCCAGCGATGATGAATGCCTTGAAGCTTTTGTCACCCTGTCACGCACGGAGGGAATTATTCCGGCCCTGGAAAGTGCGCATGCCGTGGCCTACGCCATACGCATCGCCCCTGAGCTGGCGGGAAAAAAATTGCTGATCAACCTCAGTGGCCGTGGCGACAAGGATATCGACTTTGTTGCCGAGCGGTTAAAGCTCTGACATGCTTTCGCTGTCCGGATGGTGGCGCCACCTGCGTCTGCGCCTGACCGGAAAAGAGTTGATCCTGACAGGCAAGTGTCGCCAATGCGGTGCTTGCTGCCAACGGCTGCAACTCGAACAGTCACGGCGCTGGCTGCGCTCGCGGCGGGCTTTTAAACGCCTGGTCCGCGACCATCCGGAGTTTTCCCGATTTGCCATCAGCGGACGAGACAATCAGGGCCTGCTGGTGTTCAACTGTCAGATGCTCGGCACGGATAATCGCTGTCGCGACTATGCCAATCGTCCCCAGCTGTGTCGCGACTTCCCTCACAAAGGGATCTTCTTTTGTGGTGGCGCCCTGCCACCGGGCTGTGGTTTCACCCTGAGCGAAGGTGTTCCCTTTTCACGCCGGCTGGAGGATGCCCAACACAACAAAAGCTCCGAGTCTTAACGCCTCGGAGCTTTTTCTTTTACCCGGCGATGCTATTCCAGCCACTGACATCCCGTGCCGTTGCCCGCGATCCCGAATCCGAACGTTTGATCACACTTTGCACTCCCGGCGGACTCGGCACGATACTCAGATGTCGTGGTTCCGGTTTGTTCAATTTAAAACGGGCGACCATCTGGCGCAGATGTTCCGCCTGACTCGACAGCTCTTCGCTGGCGGCAGCACCTTCCTCAGCACTGGCGGTATTCTGCTGCGTGACCTGATCAATCTGCCCAAGTCCCTGATTCACCTGGCTGATCCCTGGGCCTGCTCTTTACTCGCCGCACTGATTTCTCCAATCAGGTCAGACACTCGACCGATTTCCCTAACAATTTCTTCAAGCCCTGCAGCCGTAACGTCGGCGATTTCCACCCCATTGGCCGCTTTTTTCACTGAACCTTCAATCAACTCTGAGGTTTCACTGGCCGCCCGGGCACTTCGTGCGGCCAGGTTGCGTACCTCTTCCGCCACCACGGCGAACCCTTTGCCATGCTGTCCGGCTCGCGCCGCTTCCACCGCTGCATTCAAAGCCAACAAATTGGTCTGGAAGGCAATCTCATCAATCACCTTGATGATACGCGAAATATTCTGCCCGGAAGCATTGATTTCCCCCATGGCTGCGACCATCTCGGCCATATGCGCACTCCCCCGTTCCGCTGCCAGCTTGGACTGCACCGACAATTGATCCGCCTGCCCGGCATTATCGGCATTGATCTGAATTTGTGCTGCCATTTCATTCATTGACGCGGCAATCTCCTCCAGCGAACTGGCCGATTCCGTCGCGCCCTGAGACAACGCCTGACTTGAATCGGATACTTCACCCGATCCCGTTGCAATCTGATCACAGGCCTGCTGAATCTGTTCCAGCAGTTCCTGGAGGTCTTCAGCAACCTTCTTGACGGCCCCGCGCAGCGCATCACGGCTGTCTCGCGGAACAACATTGAAGCGCAGGTCACCCTGCGCAAGCAATTGCAGGTTGCCTACCACCTCATGTTGAAGGCTGTCGGCAAATGCATCCATGGCTCGAGCCATATCGCCTAATTCATCGCGACTGGTCAGGTGAAGACGCTGATCGAGATGGCCCGCCTCCAGTTCTGCCAGCATCGAAACACTGCGACTCAATGGACGGATAATGCTGCGGGCAAACAGAACCCCTGCCGGGGCAAGAAGGGCAAGCACAACCACCGCGATGGTGAACAGAGACTGATTGGCCGAATCGAGTCTTCCGTGCAGCGCGGCAGTCGCCTCTGCAGATTCCTCCACCACGGACGCTTTGAGCAGATTAAGATCGGCTGCCGCCTGCCCCAACCCGGCATCAATTCCATCATCAAGTTGGGCATAGACCGCGGGATCTGCCTGTTGACGGATAGCATCCACCAATTGCTGCTCAACCAAGGGGAGCAATGTCCTGATGCTGATTTCAATGCGCTGTACGATCGGCTGTTCATCAGGATGGTCTGCCATGGCTTTCAACTCGTCAAGATGGCCACGCAGAAAAGTCGCCGCCGTACGGATTTCATCCATGAGCTCCGCACTGACATCGCCATCATTTTTGTCAACAATGGCGTCCATGGCTGCCAGGTTCAAAACCAGTAGCTGCTCATTGAATCGATTGAGCAGTTCAATTTGCTGGGTTCGCTTTTCAAGCGCATCGGCAGAACGAGAAGAAAAAATATTCGTTCTATAGCTGACAGCTGTCATCACGACCAGACCGACAAGCACCAACACTCCCATGACCACCATTTTACTTTTTACCGTCCAGCGCATAGCCACCTCCAGACCGTTTTTGATGAACGCGTATACTGATTAATGATAGTTCTACCATTTCTTACAATAGTTAGCTTTTGATGAGTTGACAACCGCAACAGAATTAATTTTCTTTTTATAAATCAACCACATTTCACCCCAATCATCCCTTTAAAACACGTCATAAAAAAGATCTTTTTTCGGATTTAGCCATACCCAGATGGCATAACGGTTGGTATGCTGCTAGAAAATGTTGACTCACGGGAGAACACCATGAACACGACACTATTACAATTAATCGGCAACACTCCGTTAATTCGCCTCCCCTTCTTCGAGTCTCCCCAGGGGGGAGAACTGTGGGGCAAGCTGGAAAGCGCCAACCCCGGCGGCAGCGTCAAAGACCGTATTGCTCTGGGGATGATCACTCAGGCTGAAAAGGATGGACTTCTACTGCCCGACGCCCATCTGGTAGAACCAACCAGTGGCAACACCGGAATCGGCCTGGCACTGGTCTGCGCCAGCAAAGGCTACCGCCTCACCCTGACCATGCCCGACAGCATGAGTCTCGAACGCCGCCGGCTGCTCACGGCCTATGGTGCCAATCTGGTGCTGACGCCGGGCGCCCAGGGGATGCGTGGCGCCATCGAAAAAGCCGAACAACTCAGCAAGGAAAATGGCTGGCTGATGGTCCAGCAATTTACCAATCCGGCGAATCCGGCCACCCACGAACGCACCACCGGCCCGGAGATCTATCAGGCCCTTGAGGGACGGCTTGATGCGTTCGTCACCGGTGTCGGCACCGGCGGCACCATTACCGGCGTCGGACGCTATCTGAAGCAACAACGGCAGGACATTGAAATCATTGCCGTCGAGCCCGAGGATTCTGCGGTTCTTTCCGGTGGCACTCCCGGCCCTCACGCCATCCAGGGGATCGGCGCCGGATTCGTTCCCGACGTTCTCGATGTAAAAATTTTCCAGCGCGTTATCACGGTCAGCAACGACCAGGCTCGCCAATGCGCACGGCAATTGGCTGAAAACGGTGTACTCGTTGGCATTTCCAGCGGCGCCAATGTCTTTGCCGCCCGTCAGGTTGCCGAACAATTGCAACCGGGGCAACGGGTGGTGACCACCCTGTGTGATACGGGAGAACGCTACCTGTCAACGGGAGTGTTTGACGAATGATCCACCAACGGTTCTCCGGCATTCTGATCGCTATCTTACTGCTGACAAGTCTCGCTTCGTCGGGTTGGGCGGATCAGCAGGGACGGGTATGCTGGATCAGCGATGGTGACACCATCAGTGTCGAAGGGGTCGGTGTGGTGCGCCTGATTGGCATCGACTGTCCGGAAAAAGTGGAGTCGGACCGCGACTGGCATTATCTACGCCTCGGCAGCTGCGACTGGAACAGCCTGCGCGACGTGGCCGAATCCGCTCGTTTGCGCGTCATGGAATTATGCCTCGACAAGCGGGTCCGGCTGGTCACCGGCGAGCAGAAGTATGATCGCTATGGCCGCATGCTGGCTTACGTCTGGCTGCCCGATGGCCGCATGCTCAACCAGCTCATGCTTGAAGAGGGTCGGGCAATTGTCTACCGTCGGTTTGACTTCACCGGCAAGGAAAAATTTCTAAAACTGGAAGGCAAGGCGCGCAACAACAGGCTGGGAATGTGGAAAAACCCAGCCAGCCGTTCCTAGCTTTCGTCAACCTGGACTTGATCCTCTGCCGTCAACCCCTTGATCTCAATCTCTAACACCCCCTGGTTACAGCGGGCACTCAAATGCTCTGATGTCACCCCGGGAGGCAGAAACAGGCAACGGTGAAAGGGACCACCGGGGCATTCCTGCCGCTGCAGACGCAGCCCTTCATGACGCGGACGCCGCTCCCCTTCGATAATCAATCGATCATCGTTGAGACGGATCTGGATTTGCTCCTGGGCAACCCCAGGCAGGTCCATACAGATCAGCAGCCGCTCCTCATCAGCAACAACATCAACGGCGGGCTCCCATACCTCGGCTGAAGCGACCACCGGAGCCGCCCCGTCACCAACATGTTGCAGTGCTGATGCCATTTTCTCCTGCTGTTGCTGCAGAAACGCCATCTCTTTTTCCTGGTCCATAACTTTATTCCTTGGCTGACATGTCCGTCGGACGACCGTAGTGATCAATCAAAAAACGGGCGATACTGCGCCGCGCGGGCAACTTGGGCAAATTGTCGCAGGCAAACCAGCCTCCGTCTTCCAACTCGGACTCTTGGATTTTCACCTCACCGCCAGCATATTCGGCCACAAATCCGGCCATAATCTGACTGGGAAAGGGCCAGGACTGACTCCCGATATAACGGATATTTTTAACACGAACCCCGGTTTCCTCCATCACTTCGCGCTCTACCGCCTCCTCAAGACATTCCCCGCTGTCGACAAACCCGGCCACCAAACTATAACGCCCCGGCACCCAATTGGCTTTACGTACCAGCAGCAGTTCTTCACCTCGCCGCACCAGCACAATCACACAGGGATGGAGATGGGGGAAATGATGCCGCTGGCAATCGCCGCACTGACGTCCCCAACCATCGCCGTTCCAGTCACAGCGGCCACCACAGGTGGCACAGTAGGTACTGTTCTTCTCCCAGCGCAACAATTGCTGCGCCAACGCCCCCAGCGACAGAAGCGCCAGTGGCAGTTGCGGTTCATCCGCCTGCAATTCGAAGGCACTCAGACTGTTGCCGTAGTCCTGGCCGCCCGGCAGACGCACGGCACGACACGGCTGCCCCTGCCAGCGGCCGATATACAGAGGCAAGACACCGTCAGCCACAGGCAACTGCTGCGGCAGCGTCCCCTCCGCAGTCAAGAGCAGGGTCGACCCGACCAGCAGGACGAAAACACCAGCGCCCCCGGGATCACTGAGGGGGCCGTCCAGTTCAAATTGACCATCCAAACTTTTCCAGTTAAACGGCAGATCGATTGCCGATTCAAACGGTTGTTGCATCATCACGTTCTCAACATTTCTCGCCGCTACGGCGGTTATTGGCCCGCAGGGCCGGAACTGACCCAGCCAGGCTGATCTTTTTCCCGGCGCAACAGATCACCAACACCTACGGCACCCTCAAAGGGCAACCAGACCCTGGCATTGGGTTGAATTGTCGCGACAGGTTGCCCCGCTTCATCCTCGCACGGGGCAACCACGAAACGGTGTTGGCACATCTTCGGACCAATTAGTTCAATCTCATCACCGACCTTGAATCGGTTGCGCCCCTCGATGAGCACCCGCCCCTCCTCCACCTGGCGCACGACACCGATAAAATCGTGGGTGCGGCGATAACGGGAATCTTCCGCATGAACCGCAGCATCATCGGTAGGCAGGTAATCTGTCGTGTAGGGGCGATGACTGACCTTATCCAGCTCCTCACGCCAGGCGGGATCGAACTGATAACCGGCGGGATCGGCGAGAAACGCATCGATGGCAGCCCGGTAAACGCGTGTGACCGCTGCCACGTAGTACAGTGTTTTCATCCGCCCTTCGATTTTAAGACTGTTCACGCCAGCCCGGATAAGATCCGGCACCTGATCGAGCAGACAGAGATCACGACTGTTCATGATGTAGGTTCCCCGCCCATCTTCTTCAATCGGAAAATACTGTCCGGGACGGGTTTCCTCCACCAGAGCATAATTCCATCGACACGGCTGGGCGCAGGCGCCTTCATTGGCACTGCGCGCTGTCAGCGCCGTCGACAACAGACAGCGTCCGGAATACGCCACACACATGGCGCCATGGACAAACACCTCCAGTTCAATGTCACTCAGGGAGCGAATTTGACGAATCTCTTCGAGATTGAGTTCACGGGCCAGATTCAAGCGGTCCACCCCCTGCTGTTGCCAGAAACGACAGCTGTAGCCATTTGTGGTATTAACCTGGGTGGAAAGATGAATCTCTCGGCGCGGATCGACCTGCTTGATCCGTTGTAACACACCGGGATCCGAAACAATGTAACCGTCCGTACCCAGAGGCCGCAATGCTTCAAGGTAGTCATCAAGTTCGTCAAAATCGTCAGGACGCAGATAGGCATTCAGGGTCAGATAAATCCGCTTACCCTGGTCATGCGTCAGATCGACAGCCTGGCTCAATTGATCCAGATTGAAATTCCCCGCCGCCGCGCGCAGGCCGAACTGCTGGCCACCGACATATACCGCATCAGCGCCAAAGCGAAGTGCGGTTTTCAATTTGTCCATATCGCCGGCCGGAACCAGCAACTCGATCGTATCCATAGCCATCCTTTATCAACACCACAACGTCCCTTCCGGCCACCAAGACCAGAAGAAATAAGTCTCTTTTTTTATCACAACAGGACTGTTCGACAGTGTCACATCTTCCGCCGAAAAACAGCACACCATCCAGCGTTCCGTCAACGCTCCGTTTATCCTTCGCAGTTGCCAGCACAGCATACGTCAATTCATCAAGAAAATCACCTGCGCCGTCCGGGGTTTCCTCCTTGACAAGACAACAAAAAGCCTATAAATATTAGAATATTTTGCATAATTTAGTCTTCCTGCCCCATACCGTGAAGGAATATTTAACATGCGCCGCACGATTGCTACGATTGCCCTGTGTTCCCTTTGGCTAAGTTACGGATGTGCCCCGGCGCCCACGGCTCGCAATACAAGCTACGCTCGCCCTCTAGAACAACAGGTTCAAAGCCAGAAACAGCAAATTGAAAGCTTGAACACACTTCTGGCGCAACTGACCCAGCGGGTTGATGAAAACCAGCAGATTCTTGTTGCCATTCAACAACAGGTGGAACAATTGAAGTCTCAACCGCAGGCGGGCCAGAACCAACCGGCGGCTACGGCCCAGACCACTGCGGTGGCAAGCGGAACAGCGCCTTCGGCCACCGAGATCTACCGCCAGGCTTTTGCCGATTATACCCAGGGGCAGTATGCTGCCGCCGAACGCGGTTTTGAACAGTTCCTGCGTTTTTATCCGGAAAACCCTTTTGCCGCAACCGCCTATTACCGACTGGCAGAAGCACAACAATCTCAGGGGAAAAGCCAGCAGGCACTGACCAATTTCGCCAACGTGGCCAGCAACTACCCCGATGCCCACAAAGCTCCGGATGCGTTGCTGAAAATGGCGATTCTGTTGAAAAACAG
>PKUE01000039.1 GCA_002869685.1 Desulfuromonas sp. | reverse complement strand
GTGATGCGGCTGCGCAGATCGCCGATGGACTGCCACAAGCCGTCCTGTTCCAGGCCGGGTTGCAGGGTGGTAAGAACCGTCTTGCCGACCAGCCAGCGTCCCTCTTTGCCGAACAGCGAGGTAGTTTTCAATCCCCACAGTGTGTGCAGCACGATGGCGTGGCCGTCATGCTGGCCGACGTAAAGCATAATGTGACCGGGCAGGCGGACCAAGGTGGCAAAGGGAATGCCCTGCTCAAGAATCCTCTGTTCGCGTTGCTCCTGGCTGAGGTCGGCTAACGGGATGACGTGACCCACCTCAGCCTGCTGTGAGGAATTGCGCGGTAGCCAGACGCCGAACGGCGCAAACAGATCGCGCAGTGTCGCTTAGCAATCACGCCCGCCAAACTGTTCCCCCCAATCATAGGATTGGCCCATCATGGGCGCTGCCAACCGAGCGATGTTTTGCGGACTCAGCGGCAAGGGTGCTCTGAGCAGCGCGTCTTCGGCAAGCGTTGCCTCTGTGAACTGGGCCCGTTGATCAGGCCCCGCGACGGCAATCAGCACCCTGTGTGAGGATGGTTCCGGGCTGGCCAACGGCAAAAGCATGCCGATGCGCCCATCACCGTACCATTGGTCCACAGGGCCGAGGATGGCAACCTGGTCGCGGATGACTGCGGCCAGCGGCGCTGATTCAATTCGGGCAATCTGCTCACTATCGACCCAGGCCACGGCACTGTTGGCAACCCAACCATAAATGGCGGCAGTTTCGACAAAAAGCCATGCGCCATCGGCCGAGCGGTGGCTGACCTGCACCGGTGTATTGGCAGGCAGCATCGCATGCTGCAATTGATCAAAGGGAAAACCCTGCCCCGCTTGTTGCGGGTTGTAAAACAGCGGTGCTGAGGTGGGTAAGGCGCGAACCGAACAGCTGACAACGGTGATAGCCCGACGATGCTCAGTCGGGAAGCTCTGTTGCCCGGCGCGTTGAATAAGGGCGTTGCGTTGCTGCTGCAGGGGGCGCAACGTTTTATCGTACACCGTGTTCCGGGTGATCCAGTCAATGGCCCAGAAAGGATGGGCTGTTGTGGGGAGTGGCGCAGTGCTGTGCCAGGGCAGAAAATAAGTGTCACGGAAGTTGTCCCAAAACTGACGCTGTTCGTCAGGGCCAAGCAAAGGCTGGTCGCTTTCAACGGAGCGGATAACATCGCGCGGGTCCTGAGAGATCTGTTGCAGGTCCGCTGGTGCAATCGTGTTCAGCTGGGGGGCACAGGAACATAGGAGCAGCAGGAAAAGAGCGCTGATGTAAGGGTAGAAACGATTGGCCACGTTAATGCTCCTCCCTGATTCCTGGGCAATATAGCAGGTTTGGGGCGACAATTTTGGTGAGAAATGCACTGGAGCAAGACACGGCAAGCAGAACATTGCGAAGAATGAGGATGAGCTCGTCTCGCATCCTTTCCCTGGTAAAGGGTAAAAATAAAAAAGCGGAACGATGCGTTATTCTTCGCAGCTGGCGTAGGGATCATATAAGCGATCCGCTGTTTTCCGGCTGTATTTTGGCTCAACACCCTCGACCCGGCTGAAATACTTCGCCGCTTTTTCCGCTTGACCATCCAGCTGGTAGGCGCAGCCGATCAGATATTGCAGATCGGGAAAATTTGCCTGATATCTGTCCGCAAGCGTGACGCAGATGCTGTCGTCATACATCCCCGCAGGATTATCCTTGTACTGGTGAAAACAACGGTCACGATCTGCACTCTCCGGTGATTGCATGGCCAATGCCGCCGCAGCGAAAAGTAAACAAGTAAGAAAAAAAATGGAGAGTTTCATTCTCTTTCCTTCCGTCTGTGAATGGAGTTGCGAACAGATTAAATGGGCGTCTCTAGACTGTTTGTCGAAACTTTCGCAGCGATTTCAACCGGCATTGTTTTTCCGGGCTAGCGAGGTCATGTCTAAAGACAGCGTCTGATATATTTAGCATATGGTTCAGCGTAGGTCGAGAATTGGTCAGATCCTTTTGAGGCAGGATGTGGTCAAAGGCCAGAGCGTGAGCCTTGTTGGGAAATAAGCTGATGAAACGCATGTGCAGGAGATTTGTCAGAAGGGAAAAAGAAAAAGGGGTTACGCTCGGTAAACGTAACCCCTTGTACTTTCTATGGTGCCCAGAGACAGAATCGAACTGCCGACACGAGGATTTTCAGTCCTCTGCTCTACCGACTGAGCTATCTGGGCAATTGCGGAGGCAGTTATAACGTGACGGCGTTGTTGTGTCAAGCGGGAAATGTTTCTTTTGCGTCAGGTGTAAATTTTTTCTTGCGCATTTCAGGGCGCTCCTTTACATTGCTTGTCATTAAAGAACGAATCACCCGATACAGCAGGGACTGTCATGCGCTTTTCTTTTTCCAGCTTTTTTAACTTTTACTTTTGGTGCGACTTTTTTAGGTCGTCTGCCCGAGGTGGAGGTTTGCTGGCTTAGCGCAAAGCAGATTTTCAAAATTCAGACCACGGGCAGACGTCAGGTTTCCCGTGGTCTTTGTATTTAAAGCTGGTGCTACTGAATACACAAAGGCCGTCGGGAAACCCGATGGCCTTTTTATTTCTCTGCATAAAATGCGGATGGACCGTGACCGTGGTACAGTGAGTGTTCACGCACATGGAGGAAAAACCGATGATTATTGTCATGCAAAAAAACATTGACCCGAAACTGACCGCCGCTGTGGAGGCACGCATTCGTGAGTTGGGCTACGAGCCGCATCTGATTCAGGGCTCTAATCGCCAGGTGATCGGCGCGGTGGGCGATGAGCGCGGTAAGATGGTGCTGCAGAGTATTGAGTCGATGCCCGGTGTTGAGAGCGTGGTGCCGATCCTCAAACCGTACAAGCTGGCCAGCCGTGAAGTATGTCCTGAGCCCAGTCAGGTGGAGATTCAACCGGGGCTGGTCTTTGGTGGTGACGAACTGATTGTAATGGCCGGACCGTGCTCGGTAGAGAGTGAGCAACAGATTGTTGAAACTGCCCATGCAGTTAAACGCGCCGGTGCACGGATTCTGCGTGGTGGTGCATTTAAGCCACGCACCAGCCCGTATTCATTTCAGGGGATGGAAGAAGATGGCCTGAAGTTGCTGGCCACGGCACGTGAGGAAACCGGACTGCCGATTATCACTGAGGTTGTTAATCCGCGTGATGTGGAATTGGTGGCACGCTACAGCGATATCATGCAGGTTGGCGCACGCAATATGCAGAACTTTGCCCTGCTGAAGATGCTTGGCCAACTCGATAAGCCGATTCTGCTCAAGCGCGGCATGTCAGCGACCATTCAAGAGTTTTTGATGAGTGCCGAGTATATTCTCGCTGAGGGTAACCGTCGGGTTATTATGTGTGAGCGCGGCATCCGGACCTTTGAGACGGCGACCCGTAATACGCTGGATATTTCGGCCGTGCCGGTACTCAAAGAGCAGACCCACTTGCCGGTGGTGATTGATCCTTCCCATGCAACGGGCCACTCCAGCCTGGTGCCGTCGATGTGTTATGCGTCTGTCGCGGCAGGGTGTGACGGTCTGATTGTTGAAGTGCATCCCAATCCGGAAAAAGCAGCCAGTGATGGCCCCCAATCATTGCGTCCGGCTGAATTTGCCGATATGATGATGAAGTTGAAGGCTTTTGCCGATGTTTCAGGTCGGCAACTTCCCGGTGTGGGCAGAGAAATCTGATTTTCGCCGGGGTGATTCGTGCAGGGTTCTACGAACAGATCGGAAAGGAGTGACCATGTTTTTTATTCCACTGTCACAACTCGAAAGTGTCGAACTGGTCGTGCACGCGTTGCGGGCTGCTGCTGGTGAGGCCGATTGTTCGCAGTGCCCGGCGCGCAAGGTCTGTATGAAGCAATGTCTTGTGATCGCCGATTCGGTTCAGGCCATGATGACGAACGGCACCCTGCCTGCCCTTGACCCCGACCCGGTGGGAGAAGAGCAGGCTCCGTTTCATGATGAACCCGCACCACCGAAAAAGACTGGAAAAAAAGGACATCTCGAGGTGGTCAAGTAAGGCCGTTTCGCGACAACATAGAGAGAACGCACAAAGCCGACAGTGGAGACTGACGGCTTTGTTGCTTGAATGGCGTGAAAATGCGTAAACAGCTTAATTCAGGTGATAATTGACAGAGTGACTGGAATCAATTTAGAATGCGCCGTCCACCGTGGCGCAATGTTTCCACCGGTGCTTCTTTTTTAGCACTGGCAGTGCGATCTTTTTTGCCCTGGTGACAAAAGAGATGACGATAACGCCTGGATTGAATGGCATCGAAAATTGGCGCACACCCTCAGGTGGGAGTGTCAGTTTTAATCAACACACCGGCCCACTGGCCGTGAAGGAGTCATGATGAAAGTAATTATTACCGACGAAATTTCCGAAGCAGGTTTGTTAACCCTTCGCGAAGATTCCCGCATTGAAGTGGATGTCAAACTGGGATTGAGTGTCGAGGAGTTGCACGGGATGATCGGCAACTACGATGCGATCATTACCCGTAGCGGGACGACGGTAGATGCAGCACTGCTTGATTGTGCTACCAACCTGAAGATTGTTGCCCGTGCCGGTGTTGGTATTGACAATGTTGATGTCGATTACGCCAGCAGCAAAGGGGTAATCGTGGTCAATGCTCCGTTTGGTAATACCAACTCGGCTGCGGAGCACACGATGGCCATCCTGTTGTCTTTTTGTCGCAATGTCACCATTGCCAATGCCAGTTTGAAAAGTGGCGAGTGGAAACGGGCTCCGTTTACCGGCCATGAGCTCAAACATAAAACCATGGGTGTTATCGGCCTGGGTAAAGTTGGCGGTCGTGTCGCTCTGCGCGGCAAAGCATTTGAGATGGATGTCATTGCCTATGACCCGTATATTTCCGAAAAACGGGGAACCGATCTCGGTGTGAAACTGGTGTCGCTGGAGGAATTGATCCGCTATGCTGATGTGTTGACCGTGCATACGCCGCTGAATGAAGAAACCAAGGGGATGATCACCGCAGAGCACTTCGAAAAAATGAAAGACGGTATCATCGTCGTCAACTGTGCCCGTGGCGGCATCATCGAAGAAGAAGCGATGTTGCAGGCTCTGGAGAGTGGCAAAGTGACCGGTGCGGCGTTCGATGTCTGGAGTGTTGAGCCGCCGAACAGCGACACGCTGAAGAAACTGATCGCCCACCCCAACATGGTGGTCACACCACACCTGGGTGCCAATACCTTTGAAGCACAGAAGAATGTGGCCGTAGATGTCAGTCGCGAGATCATCAATTACATTGATGGCAAGCCGATGGAAAATGCGGTCAATATTCCCAAGTTCGATCCCGATCTCATGGAGCAGATGCGTCCGTTTATGGATCTGATCAGCAAATTGGGTGAGTTCATCTGCCAACTGGCTCCCGCTAACCCGGACAAGATTACCTTTGCCTATAACGGCAAGCTGGCACGCTTTGATTGTGCGCCATTGACCGTGTGCGGTCTGGCCGCGTTGCTCAACAAGCAGACCGATGTTGAAGTCAATATGGTCAATGCTCGCATGACTGCCCGCAACATGGGCATTGCGGTTGAGGAGGTTCGTACGACCGAATCAGAGGCGTTCTCCAGCCTGGTTACGATTACCCTTGAATCCGGTGCCGGAACCCGCACGATTGCCGGAACCTTGTTTGAGGGCACGCCGAAGATTGTCATGATGCGTGACTACAAAACCGATTTCCATCCCGAGCCCCATATGTTGGTGATCAACTACGAAGACCGTCCCGGTATGCTGGGTAAAATTGGCACCATCCTCGGTGAAGCCAACATCAACATCGGTAACATGAATCTCGGTCGTCGCGAGAAAGCCGGCGAGGCCATGGTGGTCTTTTCGGTGGATACTCCCGTGGATCAGGAGACTCTGGACAAGATCACGACCGCCTGTGACGCGCGTTTTATTAAAGCGATTCGCATGCAGTAGTTGGTGGTTTTTAGCCACAAAAAAGCCCTGGCGCAAAAGCGTCAGGGCTTTTTTGTGGCTGATTGTTGAGCAGATCAGGCGACGAGCTCACCCTCAAAACTGCCGAGAACCTCTTTTTTAAACGCATCAAAGCCCATATTGTCGATGAACTTGCCAAGACGGCCTTTCTGATCGTTTTTGATAAACCACTGAACAATATGATCGACCAGGGCCTTGGCCTGATCGGTATCAAGGCCTTCGGCAAGGACTAAAGAGAGCCGTGACGCCGCACCGCCGTTACCACCGACCATCACTTTCCAGCCTTTAGGGGTGCCGATGAGACCGACATCCTTGATGCAGACTTCGGAACAGTCGTTGGCACAACCGGAAACACCCATTTTGAATTTCCAGGGCATGGCCATACCGTGATAGAGCTTGTCCATGTCGAGACCGACAGTGACGGAATCCTGCTGGCCGCGCTTGCAGAACGTTGTGCCGGGGCAGATTTTGATGGAACGGACACACATGCCGATGGCGGCACCGGCAGGTTCGTCGAGATCAGCCCAGATTGCATCGAGCTCTTCCTCTTTCAGACCGACAATGGCAATGCGTTGCGCGCTGGTCAGTTTCAAAGCCTGTGCATTGTATTTTTCGGCAACACCGGCGATTTTACGCAGCTGGTCGGGGGTGGTGATGCCACCGGGAATATGGGGGGCAACGGCGAAAGTATCCTTGTCGCGTTGCAGAATAGCACCTTTTTCTTGAATATCTTTTTTCATCGAATCCTCACAATCATGAAAACATAAGAAAATTTCTTAGCTGGTTTTCCCATACCTTGGCGTCGTTGTCAAGGTGTGGGAACTGTATACAATATACAGTTTATGGTCAATGCACTGTGAACAGCCCTCAGGAGCCGGCAAACAGAGGCAGGTCAATAACCGGAATTAACCGGCATTTTTCAGCCCGTGCCAGCAACTCCTGTACGGCGGCTATTCCCTCGTCGCCCAGATTGACGGAGAATTCATTGACGTACAGCTGGATGTGTTCGTGAGTGACAGAATCGGAAAGTTCCTGAGCATGCTGGCGGATATAATCCACCGCGTGCGCGGGGTTGGCCTGAGCGTAACGGACACTTTCGGCCAAAGCGTGGTCAATCTGTTCGATAAGATCGACGGGGAGAGAGCGTCTGGCCAGAATACCGCCAAGGGGAATGGGCAGACCGGTAAGTTGTTCCCACCATTCACCCAGGTCAAGAAGCTGATGTAGGCCGTGATCCTGATAGGTAAAGCGCGATTCGTGAATGATAACGCCTGCCGCGGCCTCTCGGCGCTCAAGAGCCGGCATAATCTGGTCAAAGGGGAGCACGCGGATATCGCTGAATTGTTGATCATAGAGTTGCAGTAGCAGATTGGCCGTGGTCAGCTCGCCGGGGATCAGCAACGGTTTGTCGCGCAGCTGTGTCATAGTGACGGGCTCGGTAGCGACGACCAGCGGGCCGCATCCCCGCCCCAACGCCCCGCCGGAGTGAAGCAGGACGTAGTCCCGGCGCAGGTGGCCGAAAGCATGGTATGAAATTTTGGTCAGGTCGAGTTGCGTTTTCAACGCCAATCGGTTGAGGGTTTCCACATCCTCAAGCCGTTCATGAAACTGAACGCCGGGACAGGGAACCAGTCCATGGATCAGGGCATTGAAAATGAATGTATCGTTGGGGCAGGGCGAATAGCCCAGAGTGAGTTCGTGCATGGCTGTTAATCCGTAAATAATCCCTGGTGAATCAGGGTGAGTAGCGCTTTCTGAGCATTGTCCATGGCTAAAGCCAGGTTCCAGTGGCTCGGATCCCGATCTTCGATAAAGTTGGACACGCCGCGCAGTTCAAAGAAAGAAACCGCATTTAATGCGCAGATATGGGCGGCGGCGGCACCCTCCATGTTTTCAATAATCGCCGGATAACGGTCGCGACGTTGTGCGCCAAGCTGTTGCGTGCCGCTACACGTGGAAACAGTGATAAACGGGCCGCAGGAGCATGCGTGGCCTGACGTGTCTGCCTGCTGAAGGCAGTGGAGGCTGCGCTGGCTCAGGTCGTCATTGACGGGAAAGTGGTTGAAGTAGCGTTGCTGTGCGGTCTGGGCATAGGCCAGGTCGAGATCGGCCATATCTACAAAGCCCTCAGGGGTGCTGACACCTTCGTCGGCGTAAATCTCTTCACGGGCAATGGCGACATCGCCCAGTGTCAAACCGCTCTGCACAAAGGCGCCGCCACAACCGATCATGACCAGATGGTCGGGAGAAAAGGCATTAAGCAACAGTGCGGTTGCCGCCGCCGTGTTGCTTTTGCCGATGCCTGAGGTGCTGATGGCCACAGGTGTGGACCCCAGCAATCCGCTGGTGACGTTCAAATGGCCGCAGTGATGATGTTGAGAAGAGGTGAGCTGTTGGAGCAGGAGGGTATTTTCCCGGTCAACGGCAGTAATAATAACAATCATGGTTGATAGGAATACCAGCCTCGGCGGATCAGGTCGCGGCGCAGCATCGAGCCATGGTTGCGGGCCACGCCCCAGCGCCAGAAACGGGGATTACGGGCCGAATCATTACTCGACTCGGTCGGCATCTGCCGGGTAGTTTCTATCAGCTGACAGCGGAACAGGGCATCCGATTCGGCAATAAAGCGCAAAAGCTTTTCACGGGTGGTTGCGTCGCTCTGGTCGATGACGCGATCAATGATATCGCGGATTTTCAAACCTTGGCGGTAGTCGTCGAGGCAGCCGTTAAATCCCTGGCAGCATTCGTTGACAAAATCCTTCCAGTCGAGCAACAGATTGATGAATTCCTCATCACCGCTCCAGTTGAGATCTGGTTGGCAGCTGAGGAAAGTTTCGATGCTGTCCTGTTCTTTGCACGATAAAAAGAAATCGTCGGTGCTGCTCGTCGGTTGCATGTCAAACAGGTCAACGAGTTCACCGCAGAAGGTAATATAGTCGAGTTGCTGATTGGTGAACTCTTTCAATTCTTGCGGGCGCTGTTTTTTATCCAGGCTGACCAGGGACAGGTGGTCATGGGCGAAGTCCGCAGGAAACAGCAGTTCTTCCCGATAGCGCAAACCGTGGCGGGAAAGAATATTCATGGTCCGGATATGGTTGGCAGTAAAGCAGGTGAAGGCCTTTTCTTCAGAGTAAAACAGTTCGGCACCCAGACGGCTGTTAGCCAGGCCGAAACCGACAAAACCGTCGTGAATCAGGCGGGACAAATAAGGATCAATCGCTGCGAGGATCTCTTCAGTCGCCATGTAGGGTGAGTAGAAAACCGTCGGTTCCACGGGGGGATCGTTCTGAGAGAAGGTGACCTTGTCCGGGTAATATTCGAGGACAAAAAAACTTTCATCAGATACCAGCGCGGCACAGTCGTAGATGAGTTGACGCAGTGTTGTGCTGTCGGTGAGAACAGCAAAGCGAAACGCATCCTTGCACTCTTCCAGAGGGGAGTAACAGAATCCCTGATGGAGCCTAAAATCGGGGCGGCAGACTTCAGAAGTCCAGACCGAAAGGCCACAAGGTTGGGGAAAGGGCAATGTGGTCACGAAAAAACCTCTCGGGAAAAGAAAGTTTGAGCCGTGCGCTGACAACTCAGGCACTTTTCCAGAATAAAATATTCCCCCCGCTAAAGTCAACACGACAAACTGTTGATTCAGCGACAAAATTTTCAGCCACCGCTATGTGGTGGAAATCAGTGGCGACGAAAGCGTTCCAGCAGGCGGCGTGATGCGGCGCCTGGGGTGGTTTGACCGTTAAGGACCGATTGTTCCACCTGTTCAAGCAGTGGCTGAACTCGGCGGTCATGGATAAACAGATCCTTGAGATCGTCGAGGAGCAATGCCCACATCCAGTCACGTGCCTGTTGGCGGCGTTTGTCCTCGAATTCGCCGCACTGTTTCATGGTGTCACGGTAGCTCAGCAGCATCTGCCAGACGGTGTCGATGCCTTTGTGGTGCAGGGCGCTGCAGGTGTGGACCGGCACCGACCAGTGGCTGCTGCGTGGCCGCAGGATGTGCAGGGCGTTGACGTATTGTTGTTTGGCCAGGTTGGCGCGGGCAATGTTGTCGCCGTCCGCTTTGTTGATAACGATGGCGTCGGCGATCTCCATCACCCCTTTTTTAATCCCCTGCAGTTCGTCTCCGGCGCCGGACAACTGCAACAGCAGAAAAAAATCGACCATTGAGGCAACTGTGGTTTCCGACTGGCCGACACCGACGGTTTCGACAATGATCACATCGTAACCGGCAGCCTCACACAGCAACATGGTTTCGCGGGTTTTTCGGGCTACCCCCCCCAGGGAATCACCGGATGGAGAGGGGCGGATAAAGGCGTTAGTGTCCCGGGCCAGTTCTTCCATGCGGGTTTTGTCGCCGAGAATACTGCCGCCGGAAAGTTGTGAACTGGGATCAACCGCCAGGACAGCGACTTTATGGCCCTGGCGGGTCAGATGAAGGCCAAAGGCTTCAATAAAGGTGCTTTTTCCGGCACCGGGGACACCGGAAATGCCGATACGCAGGCTGTTGCCGGTAGCGGGCAGCAGTTGTTCGAGCAGGTCCGAGCCCTGTTGGGCGTGCTCGGGTTTGCGACTTTCAATCAGGGTGATCCCTTTGGCCAGAGAACGCAGTTGTCCCTGGCGGATGCCGTTGGCCAGTTGTTCAAGAGTCATGAGGCACCTTTACTGTTGCAGCCGAGGTAGCGGGGTTGTGGTAAAAAGACAGTCCGGAGCTCCGTGGAACTCCGGACTGTAGAAGGGCAGTCTAACGTTTTTCGAGAATGGCGTCCAGTGTTTCGCGCGCCGATTTGGTGATTGTGGTGCCGGGTCCAAAAATGCGGGCGGCGCCGGAGGCATACAACTCATCATAGTCCTGGCGGGGAATAACGCCACCGCAGACGATGACGATATCTTCAGCACCGAGTTTCTTCAGCTCGGCGGCTAATTGCGGTACCAGGGTTTTATGCCCTGCAGCGAGACTGGAAACGCCGACGACGTGTACGTCGTTTTCAACGGCCATTTTCGCGGCTTCTTCCGGGGTCTGGAACAGCGGGCCAACGTCAACGTCAAAGCCGACATCGGCGTAAGCACTGGCAACGACTTTGGCGCCACGGTCGTGACCGTCCTGGCCCATTTTGGCAACCAGGATACGGGGACGGCGTCCCTCCTGATCGGCAAAATCGGCGATCATTTTCTTTACCTCGGCAAATTCCTGATCTTGATCACACACAGATGCGTACGCTCCTGATACCAATTTGATTTCGGCTTTATGGCGGCCAAAGACCTTTTCCATGGCGTCGGAAATCTCGCCAACCGATGCGCGCAGACGTGCGGCATTTACACACAGGGCAAGCAGATTATCGTCGTTATTTTCGCTGGCTTTGGTAATGGCGTCAAGAGCGGCCTGACACGCACTTTCGTCACGCGCGTCACGCATTTTCTTCAGGCGGGCGATTTGCGACTCGCGCACGGCCGTATTGTCGATGTCGAGGACCTCGATGGGATCTTCTTCGGCCAGCTTGTATTTGTTGACACCGACGATGACATCGCGGCCGCTGTCGATAGCGGCTTGCTTCTTAGCGGCCGATTCTTCGATGCGCAGCTTGGGCATTCCGGATTCAATGGCTTTGGTCATGCCACCCAGTTCATCGATCTCTTTGAGGATGGTGCGCGCTTCCTTGATCAGTTCGGCGGTCATCGATTCCACATAGTAGGAACCGGCAAGCGGATCGACAACGTTGGTGATGCCGGTTTCTTCCTGGATGACCAGCTGGGTGTTACGGGCGATGCGTGCCGAATGATCTGTCGGCAGGGCGATCGCTTCATCCAGTGCATTGGTATGCAATGATTGGGTGCCACCGAGAACCGCCGCCATCGCTTCGATGGTGGTGCGGATGACGTTGTTGTAGGGATCTTGCTCGGTGAGGCTCCAGCCCGAGGTCTGGCAGTGGGTGCGCAGCGCCTTGGACTTGGGATTTTGCGGATTGAACTGGTCCATCAGTTCTGCCCACAGATAACGGGCGGCACGCAGCTTGGAGGCTTCCATAAAGAAGTTCATGCCGATGGCGAAGAAGAACGACAGTCGCGGTGCAAAAGCATCGACATCCAGGCCTTTGGCCAGCGCCGCTTTGACGTATTCCAGGCCGTCGGCCAGGGTGAATGCCAGCTCCAGGGCGTTGTTGGCACCCGCCTCCTGAATGTGGTAGCCGGAGATGGAGATGGAGTTGAACTTCGGCATATATTTGCTGGTGTACTCAATGATGTCGGAAATGATCCGCATCGACGGCTCAGGCGGATAAATATAGGTGTTGCGCACCATGAACTCTTTGAGGATGTCGTTCTGGATGGTGCCGGCCAGCTTGTCCTGGCTGACGCCCTGCTCTTCAGCGGCGACAATATAGTTGGCCATGATCGGCAATACCGCGCCATTCATGGTCATAGAGACGGACACCTTATCGAGGGGGATGCTGTCGAACAGAATCTTCATGTCCTCGACAGAGTCGATGGCTACCCCGGCCTTACCGACATCACCGACGACACGGGGGTGGTCCGAGTCGTAGCCACGGTGGGTTGCCAGGTCAAAAGCAACGGACAGGCCTTGTTGCCCGGCTGCCAGGTTACGCTTGTAAAACGCATTGGATTCTTCGGCGGTAGAGAACCCGGCGTACTGGCGAACTGTCCAGGGTCGTCCGGCGTACATGGTGGCGACAGGGCCACGCAAAAAGGGAGGTAGACCGGGCAGGGTGTCAAGGTGCTCCATGCCGCCGAGGTCCTCAGCGGTATAGAGAGGCTTAACGGTTATCCCCTCAGGGGTCTCCCATTTGAAACCCGACAAGTCGTCGGTTTTCTTTTCTTTCTTGGCCTTGGCTTCCCAGTCGGCCATGGTTGGCTTGTTCGACATGCGTTGTCCTTTCAAAAGCAATTTATCGCTAAGATTCAATACCGATACGGGCGGGTTGGCCGGCATCGTAATAGTGTTTGATGTCTTTCATCTCGGTAACCAGATCGGCAACCTCAATAAGTTGCTGGGGGGCATTGCGTCCCGTCAGCACCAGTTCGGTATGCGCTGCCTTGGTGGCCACCAGTTCGAGAACCTGGTCCAGTTCGATCAGGCGAAACCCGAGGGCATTCACCAGTTCATCAAGAATGAGCAGGTCGTAAGCACCCTGCTGGGCCAATTGGAGTGCCCTGGTAAATGCGGTCTGAGCCAGAGCGATGTCTTCACTGGCCGGGTTGGTGTATGAAACAAAGCCGCGTCGGCCAACCTGTTCGACCGTCCAGTTTGGCCCCATTTTGGCGGCACTGGTCATCTCGCCGTAATCGGGATCAAATTTCATAAAATGCATGATGTGCACTTTGAGACCACGGCCGACAGCGCGAAAAGCCAGACCCAGCGCTGCGGTTGTTTTTCCCTTTCCATTGCCGGTATAAATCTGAACCAGTCCTTTATTCAGTCCGTTTGTCATGATGGCTATCCTTGGGGTGGCGCCGGAATCGAAGGGGGCGAACGGAAAATACCGGATGTGGGTCGCGATATGTCAATCCGTGGTTTGTTTTATGCGATTTATTCGTTGCTACGATCGCCTTGTTACCGCTGTATAGCCATTTTAGCAAACAGGGGTTTACTCTATAGAATGCTTTTTTAAAGTAGCTAAAAAAATTTAGCAAGCTGAAATATATCAGTGGCCAAACGAGCTTGTCAAGGAGGTTGAAGAAGGGGTGTGTGGCTAATTTTGGCCAGCATTTTTTTATTTAACTGGGTGTTTCTGCACCAATTTAAAAAATAATCTTTATTTTTGATAAGGCAGGGGCGAAAATAAGCCGGGTGGTTTTTGGAACTGCTCACAAAACGGCAAAATCTTTTTTGTATACATAAAAAAGATTTAACGACACTTTAAGTCACCAAAACTACAGGATTAATTTATCTAAGGCTTTGATTTGCGGCGTTTATTTTCAATAAATGTTTTTATTGTTGGTAAACAATTAGGTTGACAATTTTGGCCACATGTTTTATATCGTGCGTGGAAATAGAACTGTTTTTTATTTTTGGAGAACGTCTTGGAATACAATATCGGGGCAAAAATCAAGGAGCTGCGCAAGGCAAGAAAATTAACGTTACAGGCGGTTGCAACAGAGACTGGTTTTTCGCCAGCACTGATTTCACAGATTGAAAATAATAATGTATCGCCTCCGATCGCAACGTTGTCGAAGCTGGCCCGGTTCTTCGATGTCAAAATCAGTCATTTTTTTGAAGAGGAGGAAGAGGTCCGTCGTTACGAAGTTGTGCGGACTACGGACCGCCGTGTTGTCAGCCGAGTGATCTCGAAGGCCGGCAAGGGGCATGGCTATACCTATGAAGCCTTGTCCGTGCATAAACTCAACAAAAAAATGGAGCCCTTTGTTGTCACAGTGTCAGAACGCAGTGATGACGAAACGATGTATAACCATGACGGAGAAGAATTTCTCCTGATCTTGAGTGGCACCGCTGAAGTGCTGCTTGATGATGAACGGATCAAACTTAATGCCGGTGATGCTGTTTATTTCGATTCGTCGATGCGTCACCGTTTGCTGTCCTATGATGGCGGGGAGGTTCAGGTTCTGGCCATCGTCACACGTTGACAAGCCACATTTTCTGTGGCGGAACTCACAAAATTAAAAGCTGGATAATCCGCGAAACGATGTTGGTGTCGGAAGCGGAAATGATGTTGACGTTACTATGTTGACCATATATGGGGTCGGTGTCGGGGGAGAATCCTCTGCTCAGACTCGTACCACTTTAAATCAGTAAAGTGATGACGACTATGTCAAACAAGGTGTGCAAGCCAACGCTGAAGAATCCTCTCGCTCCGCAAGAGAACGTTGAATTCACCATCCCCGGCGAGATCGCCGGAACCAAGGGTGGTTATGAAGAGGTCATGAAAGAGGGCCACGATCTGATTCAACGGCCAGTCAAATCGGTTGCGGTCAGCCAAATCGAAAAACAACACTTTAAAAAACGGATGACCGTTTGGGAGCGGATCAAGGTTCTGAGCGAAGACGAACCGAACATTCTGTTCCAGAACTGGGGTAAAAACCTGGATGGCGCTTCACTGGTCACCGGTATCCTCAATATCGGTGGTCGTGATGTTGCGGTCTATGGCCACGATTTTACCGTGCGCGCCGGTTCCATCGACGCAACCAACGGCACCAAGCTGGCCAAGTTATTCAATATGGCCGGTGAACAAGGGATTCCGGTTATCGGCATGAACGACTCGGCTGGTGCCTTTGTTCCTGCTGGTGTTGGTGGTCTGGACGGCTATGCTGAAGCGTTTACCGCGCTGCGCAAGATCAGTGGTGTGGTTCCGAGCATCATGTGCATGTTTGGCTTTAATGCCGGTGGCGGCAGCTACCTGCCCCGTCAGGGCAGTTTTGTCATCCAGCCGGAAGATACCTTTTTCGGACTGACCGGCCCCGGTGTTGTCAAGTCGGTTCTCGGTGAGGATGTTACGCCGGATGATCTGGGTGGCCCCAAAGTTCACGGCGCTACCGGTGTTGCCGACCTGACCGTCAGCGACGAGACCGCAGCACTGCGTCTGGCCAAGATGCTGCTCAGCTACATTCCAGACAACAACAGTGTCATGGCGCCGTTTCTGCAAACCAGTGATCCTCTCAATCGCAAAACCTGGGAGATCAATACCCTGCTGAAAAAAGCGTTCAACTCGCCGACTGGCTTCAATACTCCGGTTGACGTTTCCATCATTATCCAACAGATTTGCGACCACGGTGATTACTTTGAGCTGCAACCGAAGCGTGCCCGTGAGGTAGTGACGGCTTTCGGTCGTCTTGGCGGCAACGTCGTTGGTTTCTGTGCCAATAACAGTGCTGTAGCGTCCGGCCAGATTGACTGTGACTCCGCCCTGAAAATCGCCCGCTTTGTCCGCTTTTGTAATATCTACAATATCCCCATTATCTTCATCGAGGATACCACCGGCTTCCTGCCAGGCCGAGAGCAGGAATCCCGCGGGATTGTTCAGGCCGGCCGCTCGATGCTCGATTCCATCGTCGATGTGCGCACTCCGCGGATTCTGCTGATTCTGCGTAACGCCTACGGCGGTGCTTATGCGTCATACAACAATTATCCCACCGGAGCGGACTTGGTACTGGCTCTGCCCACTACACGTCTGGCGGTTATGGGTCCGGCAGGTAAAGAATTCGTTTATAAAGACGAACTGCGCAAGCTGCGCGGCGCGGTCAAGGGCATGATCGCTCAGGGCACCAATGATCGTATCGCTGCTGGAATGGATGGCGAAGAGGCCAAAAAAGATGCCGAGCGTGAAGTGGCTGAGTGGTTGAAAGTGGAAGAGGCGAAACTTAATACCCGCTATGAAAAAGAACTGATGAACCCGAAAGAGGGTCTTGCTCTGGGCTCCATCTCGTCGATTGTTATGCCGACGGATCTGCGTGAGGTTCTGGCGAAAAACATGAACTTCTTCCTGCGTCATTACAAGCCCGGTCCCATGCAGTCGGTTCAACGTGAGTTCCATTAATCCGTTGTTGATCCTGCTGTTGTTGACGAGCATCGTAGTCATTAACCCCCATGGAAGTGGAGATGAAGCCCATGGCCTATAATATTGAGAATTACCTGAACAATCCTTTGATCCACCGTGACCGCCGCCTGAGCCAGTCGCCTTCGGCGTGGGTACGGTCTTTTTCCTGTGAAGAGCTCAAGCCTCTCATTGTCTGTCGCGGTCCGATCCGTAAAGAGGCGATGGATGTTTATGATGAAATGGGTATTACCCATTACGGGATTCTGTTGTCCGAGAAGGACTCGATCGTTTACCCCAATGCCCTGTCACCGGAACTGCGTAAGCTGACCGATAACAGCCGCGTTCATCGGGTGCCCGATTATTCCGGCGCCTCTAAAGAAGAGCGCGTTGAGCGGATCGGCCAGATCATCGGTATTGCCAAGGACAATGGCTACAATGCCATTTTTGCCGGTTATGGCTTCATGGCTGAGGATGATGAGTTTGTTGCTGCCATTGAAGACGCCGGGCTGAATTTCATCGGTCCCTGTTCGGGAACGCAACGCGCTGCGGGCAAGAAGGACGAAGCCAAGCGGACTGCATTACAGGTTGATGTATCGGTTACTCCGGGGATCGACAATGTTACAGCACGGACCCTGCTCAAAAGCTATCCGACCCGTGAGAGTCTGGTTTCTCTGGTCAAGTCCAAAGGGCTGGCATGTGATGACGCGGTTCTGGCAAATGAAAATCTGGCACTTGAAACACTGGCTGACCACATTCTGTTTGCGTCTTATGACAAAGGACTTGATCTGTACACCGTTGAGGAACTGTGTGCGCAGGTTCAGTCGGAATGCGCCGACATGTTCAAAAACTACCCCGGTGCGCGCATTCGTCTGAAGGCTATCGGCGGTGGTGGTGGTAAAGGTCAGCGGATTCTCGGTGCCTCTTTGCTGATGACCAAAAATCCGACTCAGGAGCAGATTGATAGCGCTGCTGCGGATGCTCCGAGTCTGGTGCGTGAAATCCTCAGTGAAGTCAAGGCCAACGGTGTTGGTGACAACAAGAACGTGTTGATTGAGCTGAATATTGAGCAAACACGTCACAATGAGATCCAACTGCTTGGTAATGGCGAATGGTGTATTGCCCTGGGTGGCCGTGATTGCTCGTTGCAGATGCATGAGCAGAAGCTGCTGGAAATTTCCGTGACCCAGGAAGCATTGACCAAGGAGATTGAAAAAGCCAAAGCCGCCTCTCTGGACGCGCAAGCTGCGGCACTCGAATCTGACCTGACGGTTCTCAAGCGGATGGAAGCTGAGTCCGAGCGTTTCGGTCAGGCGGTTGGCCTTGATTCCGCGTCGACTTTCGAGTGTATCGTTGACGGTGATCGCCACTACTTTATGGAGGTCAACACCCGGATT
Source organism: Desulfuromonas sp. (assembly GCA_002869685.1). Taxonomy (GTDB): domain Bacteria; phylum Desulfobacterota; class Desulfuromonadia; order Desulfuromonadales; family Desulfuromonadaceae; genus Desulfuromonas. The sequence goes on along the minus strand of PKUE01000039.1, from coordinate 3,810 downwards.
CAGGTAGAGCACCGGGTGACGGAGCTGGTTTACAGCCTTAAGTTTACTAATCCTGATGATAAGAACGATTTCTTCGTTGTTGAATCGCTAGTGGAAGCTATGGCGCTGTTGGCCATGCACAAGGAGCGTCTGCCTCGTCCTGAGCGTCAGCTTCGTTTCGGTGCTGCGGCAGAAGCGCGTCTCAATGCCACCGACCATTCGTTGTCTCCTGCTGCCGGTGGCATGATCCATTACTGGTCGGCTCCGATTGACGGTGAGATTCGCGATGACCAGGGTATTTGCCTGGCTAACCCTGACACCGGTCATTTCATGAAATATAAAGTTGCCGGTGCTTACGATTCCAACCTGGCGCTGTTGCTGACCGAAGGTGAAGACCGTGAGGCGAGTTACAACCGCCTGTCCCGTGTCCTGCGTAGTACGACTCTACGTGGACAGGATCTGGCAACCAATCTGGAGTTTCATGATGGCCTGGTAAACTGGTTCTTGGCCAACAACGTGATGGCCAAGCCGACCACCCGATTTGTTGTGCCTTACCTGACCATGGTCGGCAAGCTCAAAGAAGAAGCCAACAAAGTTGATGTGGTTTATGCCTTCATCAAAATGAAGAAGCACTTCATCAAAATGTATGGCGAAGATCCCGATGTGGCCAAAGCGGTTTCCGAAGCACTGGATCGCAAGGGAACTTTGCTGACCCGTCCTATGGAACGCCTGCTTGAAGATCCGCATCTGCTGTCCGGCTGGTTAAGCTGGAACAAGAAGAACTTCAAGTTTGAAAACAGCAAGGTCGTATGGAAGCGTAATCCCCTGGGCGTGTTGTGTGAAACGTATGAATATCTGCACATGGCCTGGGATCCGAAAAAGCCGGCAGCCGAAGTGATCTGGTCTCACGATCATGAACTGCTGGAAAATGCTCTGTCTTTCTATCGTGAATTGCGCACAAAGCTTGGCCTGGGCATTGAGCAGTTTGTTGAGCTCAATGAGATCATTCAGAGCGAAGAGCCGCAACTGGGCTACGATGTGGAAACCTGGAAGCAGATTCAATCCGCCCACTTCGGTTTCGAGATTGGCAATGAACTACTGGGTATTTTGTTTATGATCGCCGAGAAGACCGGTTTCTACGAGCTGCGTGTTCAAGACGACCTGGAAGTCGTGATTCCTGAATACCTGCATGATGTAGAACTGCAGGCGGCTATGAAAAAAGTTCTGGTGCCGCCACCGGCAACGAAAGAAGATGAAATTGTCACTCCGGGTGGTGGTATGTACTACGCCCAGGAGGCTCCAGGGATGCCGCCTTTTGTCACAAAAGGGATGCATTTCGAAAAAGGACAGCCGCTGTTCATCCTTGAAGTTATGAAGATGTTCAACAAGATCCCGGCACCATTCTCTGGAACGATTGATGAGATTTTGATTGACGGTGGCGACGGTACAATTGTTTCCAAGGGGCAGCCTATTTTCAAAGTCACCCCGGATGAGAAGTTTGTTGAAGTGGACCCGAAAGAGTTCGAGCGCCTGCGGCAAGAGACCACCTCGGAGTTCTTGTCCACAGTTCTGTAGCGGACCAGCTGCTTAGACAGACAGTTCGTACATGTATGAAACAAAAGAAGCCCTGCCTAACTAGCAGGGCTTCTTTGTCTGAGGGGAATGAACTGCAAGCCACGATGCTGAAAAGGCCCCATCCGGGGCCTCTAACGACACAAGTTAAGCAGCAATTCTTTCCTCGCTGACAATAAATATAGTTAGCGACCTTGGTCGCTCGTCCTCGGGTAAAATAAGTCTCTTTGCTAACGCTGGTTAAAGTGCGCAGTCAAATTCGTCATGCTCGACAGCCGTGGTCTCAGACTCAAGAAAAGACTGTTGTTGTGTATCAACAACAATTTTCGTCCTGCCGTGGTTAATTGACCAGACCGTCCCGCACATGGTGCATTCAACAATCACCTCGGAAAATCCGGAGGAACGAAGATCAAGACCTGAATTATTATGGTGACTGCATATGGGGCATTTCATGCGTTAACCCTTTCTCTGTCAAATTGAATGGTGTCTGAAAAATTTTATTGAGTATAGAGAAGAAAAATTTTATTACAAGTAAAAATGACAGAAAAGTTGATATAAAACAATGGGTTAGGGTGTGGTTAGTGTTTTGACAGGTAGACCGAGGGTTGGTAGTGGCTTTGTGGGCAAGGTATTCTAATTGCGCGTATACGCGATACTAGTCACTCTAATGTGCCGATCTTGCAGGGATTGTGAAAAAATAAATCATTATTTTAAAAATTTAGTAACACTAAAAGTGCATACAGTTTGGATGCGCAACATTGGGTAGCAAAGCAGGTCAGTTTTTTAGAAAAAAGCAAAGAAAGAAAAAGCATAATAATACAAAGCCCTTCAGGTCATTTGCTGGAGGAACATTCTAACCTGAAACTAACCGGGAGTTTACACGATGGTAAAGAAAATCAATCACATTGGCGTCGCCGTTAAGAGCATTGAGGAGGCTGCCCCTCTGTATCGCGATGTGTACGGCATGAAAGACGAAGGGGTCGAGGTTGTGGCCGAACAAAAGGTCAAGGTAGCATTTTTTGCAGTGGGTGAGAGCCGGATCGAGCTACTTGAGCCAACCAGCGAGGATTCCCCTGTTGCCCGTTTTATGGAAAAAAACGGCCCTGGAGTTCATCACATTGCGTATGAGGTCGAAGATGTCGAAGCGGAACTTGCCAAGCTGGCCGATGTCGGAATTCGACTCATCGACACGGTGCCACGATGCGGTGCCCATGAAACAAAAATTGCTTTTCTTCATCCGAAAAGCAGCGGCGGTATTTTAACGGAACTTTGCCAGGTTACACACTAGTCAGCGAGTACACGACAGTTTCTTTCTGTGTGTCTGGCTGATGATGTAAAACGCAAAAAAGCCAGACACCGGTCTTAAAAGGTAAGGCCGGATATGTATTCGCAGAACTGGGTGCGGGTGAGGATATGAGCGCACACATTTCGAAGACGAAACATGTAATCAACAGGAAACACAGGAGGAAACAAGGAATGAAAAGAGTAGTAACCGCGCTGGCACTTATGCTGGCCATGGCCGCCCCGGCCCTCGCTGTAGAGTTTGAATTTCACGGAGACCTGAAGACGGAATTCCGGATCAATTCAAACCAGTCCGGCTTCACTGGTGGCAAAGAGTTTGCGGCTAAGTTGGATCCGACTCAGAGTAAAATCTATGACGAGGATGTAAATGACAGTTTTGCAGCATTTAAGTATCGTCTGTGGACTGAGGTTGCCAGTGATGATGGTGCTGTTAAGGGTGTTTACGCCATTGAGGTCGGTGGTACCCACTTCGGTCAGTCTGACGGTGGTGACTTCTCAGGGGATGAAGTAAATGTTGAAACCCGCTGGGCTTATACCGATTTTGCTTTGTCTGACGGTCGTATGAAAGTTGGTCTGCAGCCGGTAAAAATCAACAAATTCTTCTGGAACGAAACGGAGACAGGTGTTCACTACAAAGTCGGTAACTTTGAAGCGGCCTGGTATCGTGGCTATGAGATGGAAGACACCGACAGCAATGCGAAAGACCTGGATGCATTTTATGTGCGTTACAATGTCAAGCCTGCTGAAGATGTCAAAATCGGCCTGTTCGGTGTCTGGCAGACCAGCGATGCTGGTTGTGAACTCGACAGTATCGATGATTTGACCTGGAAAGTTAAAAAGCTGACCGGTTACGACCTCGATCTTTACACCTTCGGTATCGACGGTGGCATGAAGACAGACGCGTTCTTTGCAAACTGGGACCTGATGTACCAGACTGGTGATTTCATGGAAGAGGGT
>PKUE01000119.1 GCA_002869685.1 Desulfuromonas sp. | reverse complement strand
TTTGTCTTTGAACGACTCAAAGAACGAAAGCTGGCAGCTGTGTGGGTGGTGCTGCTTGGTGGTGCCGGGTTTGGTTTTCACCATTATTTCACTTTAATTGTTTATTTCTCTTTACCGATCACGTTATTTTTCACTTTCGCCACCATGGTTGCCGGAGCTCTGTGGAGCTGGATGCGCAGCCGTGGGGTTTCACTTGTTGACTGCTATATCAGTCATCTGATTGCCGATGTCGCTCTGTTATGGATTGGCTGGCAATTACTCGGAGGGACTCATGTCATATGACCCGCACGTTCAGGAACAGATTCGTCAGGGGCGCAGTAAGTTTATTGCCATGGCTGCCACCTATTTTCTCGGTGCTTTCAACGATAATTTTTTCAAACAGGCTGCGCTGCTGCTGGCGGTGAGCACGGCCATGACCCAGTTACAGGGCACGGCCACCACTTTGTTTGCCTTACCGTTTATCCTGTTTTCCGCTGGAGCCGGTTGGCTGGCGGATCGTTACAGCAAGAAGCATGTTGTGATCGGCGTCAAGTTTCTCGAACTGCTGGCCATGCTGGTCGGTGCCTGGGGCGTGATCACCCTGCACTGGAACGGCATTTTGGCCATGGTGTTTATCATGGCGCTGCAATCCACCCTGTTTGGTCCGGCGATCAACGGGTCGATTCCGGAACTGTATCCCAGTAGTTATGTCACCAAAGCCAATGCGGTGCTCAAGCTGGTGACCACCCTGGCGATTCTGATGGGGATTGCCCTGGCTGGGATTGCTCTGGATCGCGGTATCCCCGAGGATCATTTTTACGACGGGCGGCTGGTGGTCGGAGCCGGTGTTGTGCTGGTCTCGCTGATCGGGGTGATTGCCAGTTTTGGCGTGGTCAAACGACCGGCTCAAGGCACTCAAACCCCGTTTCCCTGGTTGGGGCCGTGGCATTCGGCTTGCGATCTGTGGCGGCTGCGTCAGGACCGGCCACTGTTTTTGGCGATTATGGGTGATACCTTCTTTTATTTTATGGCCTCGCTGGTGGTGCTGGTGATCAACACTCTGGGTGTGCAACAGCTGGGCTACAGTTCGACCTTGACCAGCTTGCTGATTGTTGCCCTGATGATCGGTATCTGTGGTGGATCGTTTCTGGCGGCCCGTCTGACCCGTGTTGATCGCTGGACACATGTGCTGGTGCCATCGGCGTTGGGGCTCGGCGGTGGCCTTCTGGTCAGTGGCTTGACGCCGTTTCTTCCGGGTGTGTTGCAGTTGCCGGTATTATTTGCAGCCCTGATTGTCAGTGGCTGCTGTGGCGGGGTGTTTATTATCCCGCAGTCCAGTTTTATCCAGGTTCGGCCTGCCGATCATGAGCGGGGCCGGGTAATTTCAGTGTCCAATTTCGGGGCGTTCAGTGGCATCCTGTTTTCGGGGCAACTGTTCACTCTGCTGGATGCGACCATGACACCGTCCTGGGCCATGGTGGTATGTGGCGTTCTGGCTGTGATCGCTGGGCTGGTGTTCGGACAACTTCTTACCAAGGAGGCGTGGCGTGTTTAGATCTGTGGTTTTGTTTATTTTACGCACGTTGTTGCGCTTGCGTTACCGTTTTGACGTCAAAGGTCTGGAGATCATTGATCAGAACCATCCATCTGGCATGCTGTTTTTACCCAACCATCCGGCACTGATTGACCCGTTGCTGGTCAATGTGGTGTTGCAACAACGCTTTGCTGTACGACCCCTGGTGGATGAGGGGCAGGCCGAGCATCCGCTGACCCGTTTTTTTCTCAACAAGGTTCGGGCACTGCTTATTCCCGATCTCAGCCAGCAGAGTAATCAGCAGGGGCGCAATGAGGTGGCAACCGCTTTAACAGCCATGGAGGAGAGTCTGCGCCAGGGCGATGCCCTGCTGGTCTATCCTGCCGGGCGAATTTATCGCAGTGTCAACGAAGTGGTAAGTGGCAGCAGTGCCGTCGATCGTCTGGTCAAGGCCGTTCCCGATGCCCGTGTGGTTCTGGTACGGACCTCGGGATTGTGGGGCAGTCGTTTCAGTCGGGCGCATGGCGATAAACCGCATCTGTTCAAGACGTTGCTGCAGTTGCTGCCGGTGTTGTTGGTTAATGGCCTGTTCTTCATGCCCAAACGCTCTGTAACTCTTGAGTTTGTCGAAGATGACACCTTTCCCCGTCAGGCTGAGCGGCGCGAGATCAACGGCTATCTGGAGCAGTTTTATAATGCGGTCGCACAACCGGCGTTTACCGTCCCCGATTACTTCTGGCAGGGTGAGGTGACGAAGACGCTGCCTGAACCACCTCAAGCCCAATTCAGCGGCGATGCGGAGCATGTTCCCGCGGCAACGCGGCAACTGGTGGTAGAGAAGATCAAAGAACTCAGCGGACATAAAACCGTGGCTGATGAGATGACACTGGCCGATGATCTCGGTCTTGACAGTCTGGCCGTGATGGAGTTGGTCAGCTGGATGAATCAGGAATTCAGTGTTGATGTTGAAAACCTCGAAGCGTTGAAGAGGGTGGCAGATTGCCTGCTTGCCGCTCGTGGTGAGGGGCTGGGTTTCGCCGCCGAACCACTCAAGCCAGTTGCAGACGGTTGGTTCGACCAGCGCTCCGATAATATCCTGGCGTTTCGGCAGGCCGACAATCTGGTCGAATTGATTCTTGCCCAGGCGAAAAAGAATCCGGATCAGGTGATTGTTGCCGATCAGCAGGGGGGCACGAAAACCTGGCGACAGTTATTAACCGGTGTGTTGGCGTTGCAGCCGACATTGCGCAACATTGAGGAAGAGTCTGTTGCCATTATGCTGCCCGCCTCGGTTGCCGCCTGTCTGATCTGGCTGGCGGTGGTCTTCAGCGGAAAACGTCCCGTGATGCTCAACTGGACAACGGGCGAGCGCAATATGGGCCATGCCCTGCGGCAGACCGGGGTCAAACGGGTGCTGACGTCAGCACGGTTGATGGATAAGCTGTTGCAGCGTGGGATTGATGTGCATCAGGTCGATGCCGAATGGCTGGCGCTGGAGACTCTGGTTGGCCGGATGGGGCTGGTGGACAAACTTGTCGCGCGAGGAAAAGGGCAGTTTTTCAGCTGGTTTCTATCGACGAAAAACATCCACGAAACGGCAGCCGTGCTGTTTACCAGCGGCTCCGAAGCGCTGCCCAAGTCGGTGCCGCTCAGCCATCGTAATATCCTCAGCAATATGGACGATATGACCAAGGTGATTCCGCTCAAAGAGAGTGACCGGCTGCTTGGCATGTTGCCGCCGTTTCATTCCCTCGGGCTGTCCGGCACCATTGTCATGCCCCTGTGTCTCGGCTTGCGTACGGTCTATTATCCCAACCCGACGGACGGGGCGATTTTGTGCCAGCATGTTGAGGCGTACCGCAGTTCGGTGCTGATCGGAACCCCAACCTTTCTGGCGGCCATTGCCGGGTC
>PKUE01000063.1 GCA_002869685.1 Desulfuromonas sp. | reverse complement strand
TGCAGTGCTCACTCCAGGTCTGAGCCAGCGCTTCAAGCTCGGCGTCAGTCAACTGGGCGGGGACACCGGCGGCAGCACGTTGCTGCTGCACCTCGGGATCGGCAATATAGGCCTGGATCGCTTTCATCTCTTCGAGATTGAGCGCCAGCATACCGTCACGGCTGATCTGCATCAGCTCTTCATCACTGACGTTAAGATCAATGGGGCGAATCTGCGGTGTCGCTGTGTTGACCACTTTGTGCGGTTGGACCGCCAGACCGTTGCTTTGATCAAACTCATCGGCACTGACAACCGTCCAGCGCTGAATCAGGCCGTTGGCAAGAAAGCCGGAAGCGATCTTTTCCTCCACGTCCTTATCGATCGGGCCATTGAGCAAATACTGAACCGAGGTGTACACCGCTTCGTCATCGTTGAAACGGCGGCCGGTCAGATACTGGATGGCTTCGCGGGCGGTACGACCGACGTTGTCGGTAACACCGGGACGAAAGCCGACTTCCACCAGCAGGTCGAAGTCTTTGGCCAGCGGTTGATTGATGGCGACATTCTGAATCACCGGATCGCTGAACGGCCCCTCGGCCGCTGCGGTCAGTTCTTCGTCACTGAGTTCGGCATCGACGGTATAGACATCAATGGTGCGAACCTGATCCAGTTGGATTCCGAGGTGTTCGTGAATTTCACGACGCACCCGCTCACCGCGGGCATCGCGAACGCCATCTTTCAGGGCGACGACAATTCTGCTGGCCATACATTCTCCTTGGCAGGAAACAGGGCGTGTTCCCCGCAACGTGGGATCACCGTTTTTATTACGTATTAATGGTTTTAACACAAATCCGTACACAACAACGTGCTTTGCCCGGACTCAGGAACAAAGCACGCTTAAACCGTTCTATGACAAGCCACTGTCGAAACATCGGCTCACCACATGGGGGGCGCCGGTAATCATCTGCGGCTGACACATATTCTGCGCCTCCAACACACGCTGAACACAGTGTTGCGCCAGCTGGGGCGTATTATTGGTTTCACTCAGGTGAGCGAGAAACACCGCATCCAGACCATCCCACAGCACCTGTTGTAACAAACGGGCACCATCCACATTGGAAAGATGACCATGATTGCCGCGAATGCGCTGTTTTAACGGCCAGGGGTAAGGTCCGTCACGCAACATCTCCTCATCGTGGTTGGTTTCCACTACCAACACCCGACACTGCCGTAAATTCTGCTGTACCAGACGCGTGGCAATCCCCATATCGGTGGCAACCCCGATCTTTCCCTCACGGGTTTCAACCACGAAACCCACCGGCGCCGCAGCGTCATGGGTAATGGGAAACGGCATGACCTGCAGGTCTTGAAACTCCACCATTTCACCGATGTCGAAAAAACGTTCTTCAACCGATCCCAGTTTGTCGATAGCGGCATGGGTCGCCGGATGAAAAAAAATCGGCAGTTTGTGGCGACGGGACAGTGGGCCCAGCCCCCGGCAATGGTCCGAATGCTCATGGGTGACGAACACCGCATCCAGGCTGTCCGCTTCAACACCAATCTGTTCGAGACGACGGCTGATCTGTAACGCAGAAAGACCAGCATCAATTAAGATACGGGTCTTTTCACTTTCAATATAGAGTGAGTTTCCCTTACTACCACTGGCCAGTTGACAGATTCGCACGTCAAGCTCTCCAACCGAAACCGGAGCTCCGGCCATTAGGGTTCTCTCGGCCCCCCTTTCAGCATGGCCAAAACAAGGGGGCAAAAACGTTCACGGGTATACCGGAAATCAGCGTCCGCAGCAAGGAAAAAGCGTCGATATTTCAGCCGCCATTGCCACTAACACCTCTGTTGCGCAAGTCAGGCTCTAAATAGCACAGCTACCATAAAAGGGCAAGGGATCAGCCCACCCTTTTTCACCACTCATTTAAAACACGACCAGCCGTTAGCGTCTACCACCATCAGAACAGATTCACGCTTCGCAGCTATTTTAGAATGACCATTTCATTTTATGTCGAATATTTCCCTGTTTTCTCGGGCTTAACGCTTGACGAACCCCCACCCCCTTTATATGATTTGCCACGTTAGTAGGACAAAGCTGTTTCACCCCGTCTTTTTCAATGTTACTTTTGCGCATCTTTTTTTTAATCCTGAAGGAGGGCTGATCATGGCTACAAAAGTTGCCATCAACGGTTTCGGACGCATCGGTCGTAATGTACTGCGTATTGCTCAGGGGCATCCGGACTTTGACATCGTTGCCATCAATGACCTGACGGATGCGCCGACTCTGGCTCATCTGCTGAAATACGACTCGGTTCATGGCACATTTGCCGGAGAGGTCAAAACCGAAGGCGACGTCCTTTACGTCAATGGCTCCCCTATCAAAATCACCTGCGAACGCGACCCGGAAAACCTCCCTTGGGGTGAGATGGGTGTGGAGATCGTCGTCGAATCCACCGGTCGTTTCCGCAAGCGGGAAGACGCGGCCAAACATCTCACCGCCGGAGCCAAGAAGGTAATTATCAGTGCACCGGGTAAAAACTCGGATGTGACCGTGGTTCGTGGCGTCAACTTTGACCAGTACGATCCGGCACAGCACGATATTATTTCCAACGCCTCCTGCACCACCAACTGTCTGGCTCCGGTGGCCAAGCTGCTGTTGGATTCTGTCGGCATCGTCCGTGGCAGCATGACCACAATTCACTCCTACACCAACGACCAGCGCATCCTCGATCTGCCCCATGAGGATTTGCGTCGTGCCCGCGCGGCGGGGCTGTCGATGATCCCGACCACCACCGGTGCAACCAAGGCGGTTGGCCAGGTATTGCCCGGCCTCAAAGGCAAACTGACCGGGCTGTCGGTCCGGGTACCGACCCCCAATGTTTCCCTCATCGACCTGGTCATCGAAACCGAAAAGCCCACCAGTGTTGAAGCGATCAACACCCTGATGGCTCAAGCCGCTGACGGCCCGCTGAATGGCGTCCTCGAATACTGTGAAGCACAACTGGTCTCCGTTGATTTTAACGGCCATCCCGCTTCGGCCATTTTTGACGCACCCTCAACCACGGTCATGGACGAAACTCTGGTCAAGGTCCTGTTATGGTATGACAACGAATGGGGCTATTCGGCCCGCGTCGTTGACCTGATCAGTCACGTCGCCCGCAGCTAAAAAAACAACACATTTAAACCATCAGGAGATGCCATGGCGGCATCTCCTGTTTTTACATCAACAATTACCGGCCTCCTTCCGCGAGGAGCACGCAACCCAGTTACAGGAGAACACAGGCACATGCTCAACAAAATTTCTGTCACCGCACTTGAATTAAAAGGCAAGCGGGTTTTCTGCCGCGTCGATTTCAACGTTCCTCTCGACAGCACGCAAACCATTACCGATGACACCAGGATTGTCGCAGCATTGCCTACGATTCGTTACATCCTTGAACAGGGTGGCAAACTGATCCTCGCCTCCCACCTCGGCCGCCCCAAAGGCAGCTTCAAACCGGAATACAGCCTGGCACCGGTGGCACCCTATCTGGCCGACCTGCTCGGTCAACCGGTGGCCATGGCCAAGGACTGTGTCGGTGATGAGGTCAAAGCTCAGATTGCCGCCATGAACGACGGCGATGTGCTGCTGCTGGAAAACATGCGCTTCTACCCCGGCGAAGAGAAAAACGACCCGGCCTTCTGTGCGCAACTGGCTGAGCTGGCGGACATCTACGTCAACGACGCCTTCGGCACCGCTCACCGCGCTCATGCCTCAACCGAAGGGATCGCCCGCCTGCTGCAACCGGCGGCGGCCGGGTTCCTGATGGCCAAAGAACTCGAATATCTCGGTCAGGTTCTCGATGCTCCCAAGCGCCCGTTTGTTGCCGTCATCGGCGGCGCCAAAGTCAGTGACAAAATCACCGTCATCGACACTCTGCTCGACAAGGTCAACGCCCTGCTTATCGGTGGCGGTATGGCTTATACGTTTCTGAAAGCGCAAGGGCTGGAAATCGGCACTTCATTGGTTGAACTCGACCAGCTTGATCTGGCGCGTCAACTGATGGCCAAGGCCGAGAAAAATGGCGTCGAACTGATGCTGCCCGTCGATCACGTCACGGCCAAAGCTTTTGATAAAAACGCTGCCGCCAGCGTCTACACCAATGAGGCGTTCCCTGCTGACGAGATGGGCCTCGACATCGGTCCGCAAACCGCCCAGGCCTATGCCGCCAAAATGACCGAAGCCGCAACCGTAGTGTGGAACGGCCCCATGGGCGTGTTTGAATTCCCGGCGTTTGCCAAAGGCACCTTTGCTGTCGCTGAAGCGCTGGCCAAATCTGAGGCCATCTCCATCATCGGCGGCGGTGATTCGGTCGCAGCCGTCAACCAGGCAGGTCTCAACGACCAGATGAGCCACATCTCCACCGGTGGCGGCGCGTCTCTGGAATTCCTCGAGGGTAAAACCCTGCCCGGCATTGCCGCGCTGACCGATCAATAAACTCATCCAGTCCCACAGGAGAATGTTTAATGCGTAAACCACTCATTGCCGGAAACTGGAAACTGCACAACACGGTCGAAGAGTCCTGCCAACTGGCCCAGGCTCTGGTCACCGACTTAAACGACGTCACGGAAACCGAAATCGTTATTGCCCCGGTGTTCACTTCTCTTTCTGACGTTGGTAAAATCTGCGCCGGGACCACCGTTCAACTGGCCGCGCAAAACTGCCACTGCATGGACGACGGTGCCTATACCGGCGAGGTCTCTGTCCCGCTGTTGGCGAATGTCGGTTGCAGTCATATCATCGTCGGTCATTCGGAGCGGCGTCAGTACTTCGGCGAAACCGATCACTTTATCAACGTCAAGGCGCGCGCCATTATCAAACACGGCCTGACCGCCATAATTTGCGTCGGTGAAACGCTGGAACAACGTGAAAGCGGTGAACTGTTTGAAGTGATTGCAACACAGGTTCGTGGTGCACTGGAAGAGATCAGCCCCGAGCAAATGTCTCAGGTGGTTCTTGCCTATGAACCGGTATGGGCCATCGGCACCGGTAAAACCGCCAGCAGTGAAGAAGCCGAGGAAGTTCACGCCTACATCCGTGGACTGCTGCACGGCAGCTACGGGGCTGAGATTGCCGCCCAATGCCGTATCCTCTACGGCGGCAGCGTTAAACCCGGCAATATCAGTGAACTGATGGCCGAAGACGACATCGATGGTGCCCTGGTCGGCGGCGCCAGTCTCAAAGCCGACGATTTCGCCGCCATTGTCCGCTACAAAAAAACACTGAAAATGGCCGCGACATAAACAAAAAAACTCCTCTTGGCAGCAACGGTCTTGTTGTGCTAAGGTGCTTCGCTGTTCGCGAACCGTTGTCACTCTGTGTGGCACAATATTAATGACTTTCTCAGGAGATCAGGCAAGAGATGATTACCTTGTTGCTTACTCTGCACATCATTGTGTGCATCGCCCTTATCATTATTGTTCTGCTTCAAGCCGGAAAAGGCGCTGAAGCCGGTGCCTCTTTTGGCGGTGGTGCCAGCCAAACCGTTTTTGGTGCTTCGGGCGGACGCAATTTCATGAGCAAAATGACCACTTGGGCAGCTGTTCTGTTCATGCTGACCAGCCTGTCTCTGACTTATTTTTACGGCAAACCCGGCGTTGACAGCCTGATGCCGGATCAGGTTCAGCCGGTTCAAAGTCAGCAACAACAAAGCGCTGAATAAGCGGACAAATTCATCCGCGCAACCCGTTAAAAAAAAAGTTGCGAAGGACGGGATTCCCTATTGACAACAACCTAGTGGAATCAGTATAAATACAACCTCGTTAGCGCCGAAGTGGTGGAACTGGTAGACACGCCATCTTGAGGGGGTGGTGGCCAATTGGTCGTGCGAGTTCGAGTCTCGCCTTCGGCACCAAACAAAAAAATAAAACCCGATACAGTTTCTGTATCGGGTTTTTTATTGGCTACTGCTGAGGGCAATCGTGACAGGCTTTTCAGCAATCTCAGTCGGGAGGTTGCAGATTGTCCCAAGCTTCTGACTGCCATGGCAGCAATAAAGTCAATTCATCCCCCACGGTCAATCCGCCATCATCGGTCCAGGCGGCACCCACAGCAAAGAAATCATCCTCTCTGATTGCCTTTATGCATTGGTCGTAAAGGGGTTGTGAAATCGCTACAATTTCGTCACAGGTCCAACCATACTCACCCATTTCCTCTGAAACAAAACTGGCCTCTTCTTCAGCATCGTCGCGGGTCACATTCGCCGAGTAGAGATAAACCTTTTTTACGCCATAGCCTAACGCTGCAAATCGCATCATCTGTTCCTTTACTTCTTAAGGCATTGATGGATGGCAGGCACCAACGTCTCTGAGAAGGTAAGACTTCTGTTTGAGATCATCGATGCTGCTGCGGTGTTCAGAACAAGAAAAAGGTACGATTAACAGATCAACAAATCAAGCCCGTTGAAGCGGATCAACGGCATAAAAAAACCGACACAGAACCTGTATCGGTTTTTTTTCACTTTATGTAATGCTGAACTTCTTAGTGAGTCACTTCCGCCAGTGCCACAATCGTCTGATTGTAAACCACCGACAGCTGCTCATTCCAATGGTCGCCGCTAAAGGGTTCCTGCTGGCGCGCTTTTTCTTCAATCCGACGTGCGTAATCTGACAGTCGCACCGCACCAACATTGGCACTGCTCGATTTGAGTGCGTGAGCCGCTTGTTGAATGGTGTCAAAATCCGTTGCCCCTTCAAGATATTCCAACCGGTTTACATACTCTTTGGAGGACTCAATAAACAGAGCAATAATCTTTTTCACCCGCACGTCAGCCTGATTTCGGTCAATCGAGCGGATCAGTTCCAGAGCCGTGGGATCAAGCAGCATCAAATGATTGTCCAGCCGTTCGTGGGATGGCACCGGAACAACGGAATGTGCATAAGGCAGATGATGACACATAACGGCGAACAACTCCTGCTGACTAAATGGTTTACTGAGATAGTCGTCCATTCCGGCATCGAGACACAATTGTTTATCACCGGTTAACGCGTGAGCGGTCACCCCAACAATGTTCACCTGACCTCGCCGGCCGGATAATTGACGTATTTGACGCGTCGCCTCGTAGCCATCCATGTCCGGCATCTGACAATCCATCAGAACCAAATCAAACGGCTGCTGACGCATCTCATCGAGAGCCTTTATCCCATTTTCCACCAGCGTGACATGACAACCCGTCGGCTCGAGATAAGCCAGGGCAACTTCCTGATTAACCACATTATCTTCGGCCAGCAACACGCGACAGCCACGGAAATCGGGAACTTTTGCCTCGGCCTGCGCTTTACCGGAACTTCGCGGACTGAAGATCCGGACGATAGCTTTCCCGAGCGCATCGGACAGGACCGGCCGCAGGATCAGCGGAACATGACTTTTTTCATCGTCATCACCGAGGCTTGAGCACAGAACAATCAACCGCTTGCGCAGCGGCCAACGCCCCAGACGATCATCCCACAGCACCAAAGCGTCATCGTCAACATCCTCAGCAGAGAAGACCCCGTCGGCAGAACACATGACGCGCTCAAAGCCGAAACGCTGAAGCTGCTGCTGAAGACCATGTTGCAGTGAAGCGCTTGCCGAAGCCACAACAACGGGGATTTCAACGTCGCAATCATCGGTCAGCCCCGTAGCGGCAACATCGCCATGGGCCTGCAAGGGCAGTTTCACCCAGAACGTTGCCCCCGAACCGTCGCACCCACGGCTGTCAACGCCGATTTCCCCCTGCATCAAATCAACAATCTGTTTGCAAATGGCCAGTCCGAGGCCGGTGCCGCCAAAACGGCGATTCATGGAGGAATCTCCCTGGGAGAAGGGCGAGAAAATACTCTGTTGATGCTCCTGGGCAACGCCGATACCACTATCTTTGACCGCCAGCAGTAACCTTCCCTGCTCATCACAACACGCCGAGACAACGATCTCGCCGTGGATGGTGAATTTGGCAGCATTGGAGATTAGATTCCCCAACACCTGACGCAACCGGTTGATATCGCCAACCCAGGTCCGCGGCAAATCAGCAGCGACATCGACAACCAGTTCCACCCCTTTTTGCTGGCACTCGATGCAGACAAGCTGTACGACTTCATCCAGCAGATTCAGCACATCAAAGGGATGCTCATCAAGGGTCAGGGTTTTCTGCTCCAAACGGGAAAAATCCAATACATCATTGATCAGAAACAGCAAATTCCGCCCGGAGGTGCGTGCCATTTCGACATAGTGTTTCATCTTATGGGTCAACGGTTGCTTGAGCAGCAACTCGGTCATCCCCATAATCCCATTAATGGGAGTACGAATCTCGTGACTCATGTTGGCAAGAAATGCACTCTTCGCGGCATTGGCCGCCTGGGCCTTTTCAGCCAGCACAATTGCGTTATTGGTTGTTTTTTCGAGAGCTTGGGTGCGATCGGCCACCAGTTCTTCAAGGTGATCGTCGCGCATCTCGATCTGTTCAAGCATCTGATTGAAACGGTGAACCAACACACCGATCTCATCTTCGCGCTCCGTGGTCAGACGACGGCTGTAATCGTTATCGCGGGCAACCTGTTGAGCCATTTCGGTTAACTGCATCAATGGCGAGGAGATCTTTTTTTGCAGCTTACGCGCCAGAATCCAGGCCAGAACAAGCACCACCAGGGTGACACCCAGAATACCAAGAAGTTCTTCGAGCAGACGATCAAACATCGGATTCAGATCGGCAACAACTAACAAAGTGCCCACCCGGTCCTGGATCAGCTCCACGGGTACCGCCAGTTGCAGACGTTGTTCCTGCCAACGGGCAACGAAGCGGTTTTCAATCAGGGTCTGATACTCGATCGGTTGTGCCGCAGCATCCTTTTTCAGCCAGGTGGGATAAAACGGCTCCCCAACCCCGGCAAACAGTTTCCCATTGGAACGCATCAGGACCGCAGAAAGGATGGTCGGATTTTGAATCAGCGCTTTCAACGATTCGTGAGCGGTATCAGCATCGTCAAAAACCAGTGCAGAGGCACTGTGGAAAGCAACGACCTCGGCAAGCTGTTCAACCGTTTCGTATGTTTCGGTGCGAAATTCCGCAATCTCCTTAACTGACAGGATGGTTAGAACGACAACCAACACAATCAATGAGGAACCGAACATCATGGCTATCAGCTGGTTGCGAATACTGTTACGCAATGTCACGGCAATCGTCCTATTCATCCACAGAATTGATCAATATCTTGCTTATGCATGGGTCTAATGAATCGCATGCTTGAGCAGACGGGAACTCAAATGCACCCGGCTGTGCTCCAGTGTTGCAGAATTGACTCGAAAACGGATGGCATGATCCACCTGCATCAGCTGGATCATGCCACCACATTCAAAGAAACCGTTACTACAGCCAATGGTCAGCACCGTATCATTGAGTTCATGGATATGCTGACAAGAACTTTTCTGCCAGTTTTCGCTGTCCCAATAGGCAACATCGAGCCGCGACGGACGCGGGCCGGAGACCACTTCAATGCGGCGGCTTCCAACCTGCCGCCCCTGAAGCGCCATCAAGGCCGCCATCAGTTCTTCGGTGGGCTCCTGAGCAATCCACACCGTTAACGGCTGTAATTGCGTCGGTTCCGGAAAGGTGGTCAACTGGCAAAAATTATACACGTATGCCGCTTTGATCTGGGCGATCGACAATCCTTCGGCGCCCACATCGGTTAAACAGGCAAAAACGAGAAATATCGCAAGACTTCCCTGCCAAACCACTCGGTGGAGTTTATGTCGAAGATCGACACACCCCATCAGATTCCCCAGCGCAGCTGCAGCATGAAAGAACGGGGAACTTCATTGGCAAAATAAGTAAAACCGCGCTCGGGAATCATCTCAGGATGATCAGGATCAAGCAGATTCAACCCGGCAACAGAAACTTCAAAGCGCTCACTGACCTGCCAGGAAATCCGCACATTGAGAGAATAATAGCTGTCGATATCCAGAGTATCAAGGGCGGCGGTATAGCGAATCCAGCTGTCAAAATTCCAGCCGGGCAACGGTGACCATAAACTTTTGATCAACCATTGGTGGCGAGGATTGTACGACTCATAATCAAAGCCATGACCCTGTTTGACATCACGATCCTGTTCAAGATAACTGTACCACCCTTCAAAACTCCACTGAGCACACGGGCTCCAGCGCACCAGCGTTTCAAGGCCATAGATCTGCATCTCCTGATTATTGCCCAGCGGAACATAGCTGATTAAAGGAGCCATCGGATTGGTCGGATCCGTTGAAACAATGGTTATGTTCGGATCCGGGCCAAGCACATCATCGTAATCGTTATAAAACAGAGTCAGGTCGAAAAACAGCCCATCACGGATATCCCAGCGCATACCAAGCTCATAGGCCCACAGCTCTTCACTGTCAAAATCGCTGTTACCTTCGGCCATCACGTAAATCGGTGGGTGATAGCTGGGCATGCCGGAATAGACAAAGGTCGGCCCGTAGACTGCGCCGAACACATCACCATCGCGCTCGATACGGCCCGGCGTTCGCACCGCCCGCGAAACAGCTGACCAGAAGGAAAGGTGTTTGCTCGGTGTCAGCAACAATCTCAGCGTCGGCTGTACCTCCCAACCGGTATAACTGTTGTGTTCAAATTTGCACCCTAAAGTCAGCCGCAGGCGATCTTCAATCAGCGGCACATCCCCCTGGGCAAAGATATTCCACAGCTCCTGGTCATCATAGGCCGGATCATAACCGGCAAAATCCGTAGTTCGCAATTCATCCCAGCTGTGACGATAACCGGCACCACAAATCACATCAACGGCGTTGAACGGCAGGTGATACTGCAATTCACCATCGAGTACACGGCGCTTTTCCTTCACCAGTTGGCCGTCACGTTCCGTGACGTCAAAATAGCTCTGGAACTGCCACTGGCGATCGCCTCCCCACTGATGGCGTTGCAACATATGTCCACCACGCACCGCCGTGTTGCCTTTTACTGCAGAAATATAGGGGTCTGTATATTGCGGAGTTCGATATAAACCGTCCGACATCCCTTCATAGATCTGCCCTTCCACCATCAGATCGTAATCCGGGGTCACAACCCCATCGTAACGAAATCCTCCACTGCTGTTTTTACTGGAATCGTACGGCGACGTATCGCCCGGAACCTCTTGCAGCACACTGCTGAATTCCTGATGGGACTCATTACTTTCGCGCTTTTTAACCCATAAACGGGCGGCATGATCATCATTGAATGCAACGCCATAACGGGCACTGACATCCCAGTTATGATCCGTTCCGATACGGGCATCCACCAATTCACCGGTGGTGTCAAAGGCCGATCGGGTAATGATATTGATTACCCCGTTGACGGCATTTGCCCCCCACAGACTGGCTCCGGGACCACGCACCACTTCAATTCGATCGACATCCGCCAGCATGGTATCCTGGACATCCCAGAAGACACCGGAAAGCAGACCGTCATAGACACTGCGGCCATCAATCATGACCAGCAGCTTATTGGAAGAAAAGGCATTGAAGCCGCGAATGGACACTGCCCACTTATTGCCATCAATGCTTGATACCTGAACTCCGGGAGCCAGACGTAAGGCATCGGCCAAGCTGGAAACCCCGGCCCGACGGATATCATCTGCGGTAATAATATAAACCGCCGACGCACTATCCGCGAGCGCCTCAAGTTTCTTTGACGCCGACAACAGCTCAATAGACATGAGGTCCTCAAGAGTAAACTGACTGGGATCAAACTCTCCGGCATGGACACCAAATGCAATGATCCAACTCAGCAGAAAAGCCCCTAAAGACGTCCGCAAATGCCTCCACATCATGACACAACCTCCAAAAATGACATCCCCCCAACCTAGAATGACACAGATTATCATTAAACCAGCTCAAACAAAAGATTAAACATGGTGTTTTCTAATGACAAAAACAACTATCATTCCCGCTTCCAATTCAATAAAAAATGGACAGGTCAGAACATAAAACTAAAAAAAAATATGTAATATCAGGAGATTAGTTAGATATGCCGCAGGCCGGACGGCACAATAGCATCAGACCAACCCGACAATGAACACATAGGGACAATTTTATCAGAAATGAGAAAAAGCTTTGGCGGAAGAAACGCTCAGGAAATATTACGGCGAAAAGGAGGAATTACAGGTGAACACCAGCCCAGATAACCCGGCCAACAACGTCAAGCATGGGTAAAGATTCAGAACGAACGATCTGATCCTCGTAACGTGGATTATCCGTTTTGACATGGATATCGCCATTAACCATTTTTTGAATACGACGAACGATCACTTTATCGTCCTGACGTAACGCAAAGATGGCATCGGCAGAGATATCACTTTGATTCATATCTACCAGCACCAGACTCCCCGCCGAGAACGTGGGCATCATACTGTCGCCAGTAATACGCACAGACAGCAACTTCTCCACTTCAAAGCCCTGATCAACCACCCAGTTCTGGAAGAAATCCATAAAGGTTTTAAACGAAGACAGATTGGCATAATCGCGAACGATGCAGGAAGGACCAGCGGTATCACAGGCACCGCTCGGGCAATCTTTAACAAACGGCTGACAGGGTTTTTCTCCCCCCATCAACAGCCATTGTGGACAGACATCAAGCTGCTGGCAAATATGGGTCAGAAACTCTGCATCGGGTAAGCTGGTCCCCTTTTCGTAGCGTCCCAAAGTGCTTTTACTCACCCCGAAACGTTCCGCGAAATCAGGTAGCTTCTCCTTCCCACGCAAAAACCGTAGTCGATCACCAATCGTTTTCAATCCATCCTCCGTTGATAAGGAATCATGCGCCTCACCATGCTCAAAGTCAACCAATACGGTCTTATTTTGTATTTATTTGCACGGCCACACATATATGGACTTACGAGTGTCCATACAGGATCCAGCATCATCCCTAAACCTGGACAAGCCTAAATGTCTATTTATTTGATAACCGTCTATAATCACCCTAAAAAAAACAGATACAAACTACTCCGCCAGGGCGAACCGACTCAAGAACTTAGACATTATATTAAAATTATTAACATGTAAACAACTCTAAAACCCTCGCACATCTGGGGAACTCCATGAGGCAACAGAAATTCTAATGCGATAAGAAGATTCCTTTATAATACTTTTTTACATAGCCATTTCTAATACCACGCTTGACAAATCTCAATTCTGCTCTATCATGAGAGACAGTTCCTCAAATATGAGACACAAAGCCCATTAATGCCCGTTTTTGTTATATTTAACGTTAGACTTCACTGTGATGACCGACTCTGCCATGACTAAGACGCCTCTGCAAAAACTGTTATCGTTACGCCGTATCAGCGCTACACAAATCGCTAAAGACACCGGCCTCGGCTACCATGCCGTGCAAAAAACCATTAAAAATCAGCGTCATAGCATGCGCATCCGTGAAGCCATTGCCAGTTACCTGAATTTGGATTACGAGCATCTGTGGAGTGAGCAGGCCACGGACCATCTCAAAGAATTGATCCGCAATGAGATCGACCGCAAGACGGCAACGACAGCACACAACCTGACCCGCAAGTTTCTGGATTAGTGGTTTCTGACCACGACGGCACAACCAGACACCTCAACGATTAACGTGAAGAGGCTTTCTTCATAACCCGCTGCATTTCCAATTCATTTTCACACGTTCCCCCGCAATGGTGTTATTATACGCGCATCCATTCATAGCGTCTGAGAGGATGAATGAACCGCGTCAGCTGCCCGGATTGTGATCTCATTATTGAATTACCTGCTTTGCGTGATGGCCAACGTGCCTTCTGCCCGCGTTGCAACCACCTGTTGACCCACCGCGGCCATCGGGCTCTGGAACGTTCGGCAGCTTTCGCCATGGCTGCACTTATCTTTCTGCTGCTCGCCAACCTGTATCCTTTTCTCTCTTTTGAAGCCAATGGCCGCGAGCAGGTGATGACCCTGCTGCAGAGCGCTCAGGAACTGTATAAAAACGGCAGTGAAGTTCTGAGTTTCTTCGTCCTCGCATTTATTATTATTTTCCCCGGTTTGATTCTGCTCAGTCAGCTGCTGGTTTTGCTGCCTATCCTGCTCAAACGCCGCCCCGTAATCGGTTGCCGCCTGTGGGCACGTTTTATTTTCACTCTGGGGCCATGGAGTATGGTGGAGGTCTTCATCCTCGGTGTGCTGGCCAGCCTGACCAAGATTGCCACCATGGCAACCATCGTTCTCGGCCTGTCATTCTGGGCCTATGTTGCTTTTGCCCTGTGTTTTCTAGTGGCGGTTACGCGTTTGGACCGCTATCAGTTCTGGCGAATTATCCTGCCTTTCTCTTCACCTGAATCCATTAGCGGACGCACCGCTGCCAGCCAGGGGTTAGCTCATTGCCACATCTGCACCTTGACCAGCCCGGAAGCACTGCATCACTGCCCCCGGTGTGGGACAACCTTGCACTATCGTACCCCTCAGAGTCTGCAACGAACGCTGGCTTGTCTGATCACAGCCGTCATCCTCTATCTACCAGCCAATATCCTGCCCATCACCCATACCGACCAGTTCGGCAACAGCACGGACAGCACCATCATGGGTGGAGCCATTCTGATGTGGCAGCACGGCAGTTATCCGGTTTCCCTGGTGATCTTTATCGCCAGCATCCTGATCCCATTGGCGAAATTACTGGGACTGTTCTGGCTGTGCTGGAGCGTCACCCGACGCAACGCCCCCATGCCCCGCCAGCGCACCTCGTTGTATCGCATCACCGAATTTGTCGGCCGCTGGTCCATGGTAGATGTGTTCGTGGTCGCCATCCTGGTCGCCCTGGTACAACTCGGCGGGATCCTGACCATTCGTCCAGGCCCTGCGGCTCTGGCGTTTTCCGGCGTCGTCATTATCACCATGTTTGCCGCCGAATCTTTTGACCCCCGGTTAATCTGGGACAAACTGGAGGAGACTCCTCGTGACTGAAACCCAAGCCACCATATCGCAGAAACGCCGCTTTTCCATGGTCTGGATCATTCCCATTGTCGCGATGTTGCTCGGCGGCTGGATGGCCCTGCACAGCTACCAAACCCGCGGTCCGCTGATCACCATCGAATTCATCAGTGCCGAAGGAATTGAAGCGGGGAAAACCCATATCAAGGCGTTGAGCGTCGATATCGGTCTGGTCAAAAGTGTCACCATCAATGAAAACCGCAACGGTGTCATTGTCACAGCCCAGATCCAAAATCAGAGCAGCGATCTGTTGCGCCGGGACAGCCAGTTCTGGGTGGTACGCCCCCGAATCGGCGCCAGTGGCATTTCCGGCTTAAGCACCCTGCTCAGCGGGGCTTATATCGAACTCTCCCCCGGATCCGGAAAACCGGGAAAAAGCCACTTTACCGGCTTGAACGAACCACCACTGACGCCGGCAAACACCCCGGGACTTCACGTCACCCTGGTCAGTACCGATCAATCGTCTCTCACATCCGGCGAACCGGTTTTATACCGCGGCTTTCAGGTCGGCCGGGTGGAAAAAACCGAATTCGACACCCAGCGGCGTCAGGTCCGCTCTTCGTTGTTCATCAATGCCCCTTACGATGACCTCATCTCTTCCAATACCCGGTTCTGGAACACCAGTGGTCTTGAAATTAAGATGGACAGTGAGGGTGTACGTGTTCAGAGTGAATCGGTGGAGTCCCTGCTTATTGGTGGCGTTTCCTTTGCCTTGCCGGACCACCTGGCTGCCGGAGAAACCGTCGCCGACGGTGCAGAGTTCATTCTTTATCCCGATCACGAAAGTATCCAACACAGCAATTACACGCACACCACCGATTATCTGCTGTTATTTGACAGCTCCGTTCGCGGACTGTTGCCGGGCGCTCCTGTCACTTACCGCGGCATCGATATCGGCCAGGTTGTCGGGATCTCTTTCGATTACCTGCCGAAACAGCAACTCCACCTCGACAGCGACTACAAGCAGGTCCCGGTATTGGTCCGTCTGACACCGGCAGCCCTAACCGGTGAGGACAGCGAGCAGACCATCGCCGCCATGAATCAGCGCCTGACCGAAAGCATTGCCAAAGGACTGCGTGCCACCCTGAAAACCGGCAACCTGCTCACCGGCAATCTCTATATCTCCCTCGATTTTCTCGACAATCCTCCGGCGGCAACAACGCGTCACATTGCCGGATACCAGGTGATCCCAACCATGTCCAACGGCTTTGACCAGATCCAGAACAAAGTCGGCCAACTGCTTGACCAGCTCAATAGTCTAACGCTGAAGCAAACCGTCTCCAGCGCCGATCAGACGCTGAAAAAAATCGGTGGAGCTGCAACATCTGCCCAGCAGGCTCTCGATCAACTGGACACCTTGCTATCCGAGGAATCCACACACCAGCTTCCGGCACAACTGACAACCACTCTAACGGAGCTGCGTCAAAGTCTGACCGGGCTGACCGGTGATTTCTCCGCAGGCTCCCCTTTTTACCGCAAGCTCAACGACAATCTTGACCAACTGCAGAGAACCCTCCACAGTGTGGACCAACTCAGCAGTCAACTCAGCACCCAGCCCAGTCAGCTGTTGTTTTCAGATCCACGTCCTGACGATTCTCTCGACGGAGACCGCCCATGAGCCACTACAGAATATTCGCGGTACTGGTGGTATTACTGCTGTTCGGCTGCAGTGCCACCACAACGACTCCAAAAACCCACTATTATCTGCTCACTTCACAGCAGCCTGCGATTTCAACCAAGCCGTTGGCGCCGCTCCCACACATTCAGGTTGAGTGTGCGGCGTACCTGAGCCAAGCCGGTCTGGTCAACGAACTGCCGCAGCAGCAGATCGAAACAGCCCATTATCATCGCTGGGCCGAACCCCTGCCGGCAATGATGCGCCGTTATCTGCAACGAGCCCTTCAACAACGTTGCCCAGACACCGCGCTTGCCCCGAACATCACCCTGGTGGTAGATCAATTTCATCACCTGAGTTCAGGGGCCGTTGTTTTTGCCGGCCAATGGTGGAGCGCGTCAACACCTCCAGTCTCTTTTGTCCGCCAACAGGCAACGGCAGACAACAGCTATCCCACGACAGTTGCGGCACTGCAGGATCTGCTCAACCAGCAAGCGGATCAAATCGCCCGAACACTGTGTCCCACGTTCCCCCAATCAGCGGAGTAACCATGCCGGAAACACCCCCCATCCTGCCTCGCCTGCTGGCCAGCAACGCTTTGCGCGCCAACCTCAGTAAACACATGACGCTCAATCAGATGGCCGACTCCAAGGCCTCGATGATTCTCACGGCGTCATCGCTGATCATCACCATCACCCTGACCCAGTACGATCGCCTGCATCTGTCCACGGTTCTGATCCTGGCCGGGGCCGGATTACTGGCTATTCTGTTCTCCATTCTGGCCATTATCCCGCCCCTTCACGCCAGCGGGGAAACCAACCTGTTTTACTTCCGCTCCTTTGCCGAACTGGATGAAGAGACCTTTAATCGCCAGTTTAAACAAACGATTGCCGACAAAGACGCCCTGTATGATGCATACCTGCACGAGATCTATTTCCTGGGAAAACATCGTCTGACCCGCAAGTATCGCCTGATCCGCGACGGGCTGTGGTGCCTGCTCGGCGGACTCATTGGCGCGACTCTCAGCGCACTGATCCACCGGCTGCCACTCTAAGCCTTGGATAATTCGGAGATTCTCCCGCCACTGAAAAAAAATACGAAAATTTGTCTAAACCCAAAAAAAAGTGCTAGAATAGACACGTTGCTTTAATTTAAAAAATAAACACATTAAGAAATAGACCGTCCTTGCAGGGGGACACATGGGCTTAGATATCAGCACCCATATTCGCCAGGTACGCCAGATTCCACGGCCACCGGAACAATTTGCCGATTTACTGGAAATGATCAGCGATGATCACAGTGACTTGACCGAACTGGTCCATCTGCTGGAACTCTGCCCGTTAATTGTCGCCCGCCTGCTGCAATGCGCCAATTCGGCGTACTTCCGTCAGGCCGGTCAGATTGACAATGTTCGTGATGCGGTTATCCGCGTTCTCGGGCTGTCGCTGACCCGCAGCCTCACTCTCGCATTTCTGATCTCCGACAGTTTCAGCCTCAAACCGGTCGCCCGGTTTGATCGCCATCGCCACTGGTTTACAGCGCTGGCCACAGCCACCATGGCACGGGAAATCGCCCCTTTACTTAAAAACCCGTTACATCATACTGCGGCACTCTACACAACGGGACTACTGCACAACCTCGGCGTTCCCGCGCTGGCACACTGTTTTCCCGAGCAGATGAATGAAGCCCTGATCAACGACAACCAAAGTCTGTCCCACAAAACACGCCAACTGTTTCAGCTTGATCACTACCAGGCTGGAGCCCTGTTGATTCGCAGCTGGAATCTGCCTAAGAGAATTGTTGAACCGATTCTTTATCTGCGCAATCACAACTACAGTGGCCCCCACAGCCAGGCCGTACAGGTGATTCGTCTGAGCAGCACCCTGGCCGGCCTGCTGTACAAAAAAGATTTCCATCAGCTGCGCAATTACGATGTTCCCAATTCGTTCCTGTCGAAAATCTATCTCGATGAAGCCATCTTCAGTGTTGAAGCCCAATGCCGCACCCTGGATGAAATCAGCCATATGATGTCGCGATAACCTTTGCAACACCCTGCCACGACAAGAAAAACCCCCGATGCTGAATCCCAGCACCGGGGGTTTTTCTTGTTTGAACCATGAACACGTCTGCCACAACGAGTATCACACGTCAAAACTAGCACCCAAAATTCTTTTGTCAAACCCACCTGCGCAACTGACGTAACACAGACAGATGCTATACTGAAAAAGTCACTTCATCACCGACATGACAGCAGATACGGAGGAAAGAAAATGAAGATAGCCGTGGCCAAAGAGATCAAAAATCATGAATACCGGGTTGCCATGACTGCCGAAGGCGTGGCTCATTTGACGCGGCGGGGTCACGAGGTCTGCATCGAGCAGGATGCTGGCATTGGCAGCGGTATCAGCAACAGCGATTACCAAGCCGCCGGAGCACGAATAGAAAGCGATACCAGACAACTTTTCACCTGGGCCGATATGATCGTCAAGGTCAAAGAGCCACAACCCAGCGAGGTCCCACTGCTAAAAGCCGGGCAAATTCTGTTTACCTACCTCCATCTGGCCGCTTTGCCGGAACTCACCAGACAACTGATGGAAACCGGTGTATCGGCACTCGGATATGAAACCGTCACCGCCGCCCATGGCGCCCTGCCCCTGCTACACCCCATGAGCCTGATCGCCGGTCGGATGGCCGTACAAACAGGAGCCAGTCTGCTGGAAAAAGCTCACGGTGGCCGAGGGATTCTGCTTTCCGGTGCCCCCGGAGCCGGTCGTGGCCGAGTGCTGATCCTCGGTGCTGGAACCGTCGGGGAAAACGCCGTTGAAATCGCTGTCGGAATGGGCGCTGAAGTGGTGGTGATCAATCGTTCGGCCCGTCGTCTTGAGGTTATCGAACAGCGCTTCGGCAATCTTGTCACCAGCTATGTGTACAGTGAAGAAACCTTGCGTCAGCAGATCCGCCAGGCCGATCTGTTTATCGGTGCAGTATTAGTCCCCGGCGCCAAAGCCCCGCAACTGGTCAGCCGTGAGATGGTGACCACGATGAAGCCCGGCAGTGTCATCGTAGATGTCGCCATTGATCAGGGCGGCTGCGTTGAAACCATCCGCCCCACCAGTCACGCCGAACCAACCTACATCGAACACGACGTCATCCATTATGCCGTCACCAACATTCCCGGCGCCGTTGCCCGCACCAGCACCTTAGCCCTGACCAGTCGTACCCTGCCCTATATCGAACAATTGGCGACACTCGGGTTACACACCGCATGTAAAAACAACCCCCATCTGGCCAACGGCCTTAACGTTCACAACGCAAAGCTGTACAATCAGCAGGTCGCCGACGCCCATGGCCTCAAAACATCAGCCTTTGATGTCTAACCCTTTCAACCGTGAAAGAGAAAAGAATGCTTATCACTTTTTATCGTACCGCCGTCTGCCCGCGCTGCTTTCTTGCCCACCGTCTGTTAAAAAAGATAGTAGAGCAAGACCCGCAGCTGGAACTGGAAACCGTTGAAGTCACGACCAACGCATTCAACAGCTGGAATGAGGGCATCCGCATGGTTCCTGCCTTGAAAATCGGAGAGGATGTTCTGTCTGGGCTGTTTCTCGATGAACAGAGGATGAAGAAATTTATCGACCAGCACCGTGATTAACGGGAAAACGGAAAACCGTTTTTATCAAATCGCCAGTCGCTGAATGCAAACATGAAAGGATGGTCCAACGTACGGAAGAACCATTGATTGCGCCGGTTAAAACCGACAAAACGACTCATGGTTGAAAAATCCAACTGCCAACCATCCGCCGTTTTCTCCAAAAAATAAGGGGCATTTTCGCGCTGTTCCACCGGAAAACGCACCACAGCCAAAGACCCCTGCTCATACACCAGGGCAGAGGGGAGATTGTTCTGCAGATCACGCAACTCATTAGTCTGTTGCGCATCCGTCACCAACCAGCTGGCAAAAAATTCCCGCGTCGCGGGGGTGAATAATGTCAGCTCGGCATCTTTAACATGCTCCGCCAACACTTGACGATAGCACTCTAAAGCCGCCAGGGGGGTCGGCTGAGGGACAAAACGATTGCGCGCCGCCTCCGACATCGGACCACTGAACTCCGGCGCCAAGCCCTTATTGATCGCTACTGAAGTAGCCGCACCCGCGCCCCCCGAATAACGTCCGGCCATCCCCCGGGTTGCCAGCACCTCCTCCTGAGGACGTTCATCAACCAGCAATTCCAGACTCGCTTCGATCCCGTCGCCAACCCGGTTCGCGGCAAAAAAAGGGGCCATCTGGTCATGTTCAATCCGCGCCACGACCACATCGCTGAACACCCCTTCCAGATCATAACCGACCTCAACGCGCACCTGCTCGCCCACGGGGTCTACCAGCAGCAGCAGGCCTCGCGCCCCACCGGCAAGAGAACCAAGCCGTTGTTCCTCCACCAGTTTTAAAGCCAGGGCATCCATATCACGCGGCGAATCTGCCAGCGTATAAACCTGCAGCTGCACACCGTTGTGTTTCAACATCGACACCGCCAGCTGCTCAATGCGCCGGGTTGCCTCGGCAGACAAAACCTCACCACGGTCCACTACCGCAGGGGCTTCAACAACAGCCTGCTCACATCCCCAACACAGCAACAACAGCGCCGCAACAATCGAGAAATTAACGCCCTTCGTTATCCATTTCAACATCCTCGGAAGAGCCCTCCGTTTGCTCATCCATGGCATTGTCCTCTTCAGACATTTCATCATCTGCGGCCATTTCAGTCTCATCCGCCTCAACATCGGCGTCCATCTCAACATCCACTTCAGGTTCAGCAGCTTCAACAGTCTCTTGCTCATCGGCAGCTACGGATTTCACCATTGCGCCCCTCGGCACTGTCGAAGCTTTCGGATCAGGGTACGAACGATCTTCAAAATCGCGCACACTATCCGAAGAAGCCGGGCGACGGTCACTGTAGTGAACCACCCCTTTATCATCGACCCACTTATACAACGGCCCGGCCAGACAATACACCGGGAGCAAACAGAACACACACAGGCAAACCACAACTCGACGCATGGCTTCCTCCATCCAAAAAAGTTAACTGCCTACAAAACCGTTTACGCCATTAAAACTACTTTAAAAAAAGACAAATGACCAGACTCGACACGCACCACATCATCCAATTTATGGCAAAAAACATCTGAGCAGAAAAAATCTCCTCCGACCATAAAAAAATGCCGCCAAATTAAATTTGACGGCGTTTCAACAAAATTTCTTCCCACAGCTACGAAGCCTCTTCCTCCTCCGATGGCGGCGGAAACGGTTGCGGATCACACAACAACTCCGGGTTTACCGCCACTTTACGACACTTCCCACAGATATAACGGAGGTTGTTGGGAAAGTTCTGGCAGCTTTCCGGTGGTTTCAGGCTCGC
>PKUE01000077.1 GCA_002869685.1 Desulfuromonas sp. | reverse complement strand
GAAATGTAGTAAATGTTTTCATAGCCAATAAAGAACATGAACACCAAACGACTGTCAACTGCGTAAATGTTGAAAATAGGTAAATTGCACAGCTTTACCATGGATGGCAGCCACCACTTCCGACCGTTCAGGTACAACGTTTCCTCTGCTCGGCACTGTCGAATATTCTTCATCTGGTTGTAGAATATTCTACAGTGCCGAGCTCGTTTCAGTGTCTTTGTTTTTGTAACTAACTAATTTATCAAAATAAAATAGTATGGCACGTTTCCTGTAAATTGTTATGGCATGAAGAATCAAACAGTGCCGAAAAAAATGATCGTGTTCTGTCTTGTTGGACTGCTGTGTTTCGCTGTTACTGGCGGCCGTTCGTGGGCCGGTGATGTGGATGCTCTTGGGGTGCCGGAAATCATCAGCCAGGATATTCGTCAGCGCAATCCTCATATTCGCAGTGTCTTCGAGGACTGGCAGGCTCTGCAGCATCAGGTGGTTCCAGCGCGTGCTCTGGATGATCCCCAACTGTCCATTGCCCTGAGTAACTATCCCGTTGACAGCCTGCGTGGCGACGAAAGTGCCATGACCGGCAACGAGATCCGGTTGTTTCAGCCCATTCCCTATCCGGGTAAGCGCGATCAACGCGGCAAGGCGGCAGAGGAAAACGCCAATTCGGCGGAAGCGCGCTATCAGGATCAGATTGCACGCAGCGTCGCTCAGGGGCGCAAAGCCTACTATGCTCTGTGGTATGTCGAGCGTTCCCGCCAGCGGATTGAAGATGAGCTCGTTGAGCTGGATTATCTGATGGCGTTGGCGGAAAGCCGCTACCGTTCCGGTCTCGAATCCCAGGCTGGTGTTGTTGACGCACAGCTGACTGTTTCCCGTTTGCGAGAGCAGCTGATTCAGCTTGAACAGCAACAACGGGAACAACTGGCTTTGTTAAATCAACTGCGCAGCCGCCCGCCGGAATATGGTGTGACCGTGCCGGAAACACTCCCCCTGACTCCTTTGGAAGACACTACCGACTGGTGGCAACACGTTGGTCAGCAGGTCCGATCAGCCAGCCCGCGTGCCCGCCAGTATCAGGCACAGATTCGTCGTGCCGAACATCAGAAAACTCTGGCCGATCTGGATCGTTACCCGGACTTCACCGTTGGCGTCAGCTATCGGCAACGTCAGGCAACCGCCATGGATGATGGCACCGATTTTGTTGGTGCGGAGCTGCGGTTTAATCTGCCTGTTTTTCAGGATAAACAGCGTGAACAGATTGCTGCGGCCCAGTCGCAACAGCGCGGCTCGGTTGACCGTTGGCAGGAGTATCAACAACGGATGGACCAGAAGATCTTTGCGTTGCGCAGTCAATTGCGCAGCACACAACAGCGCGAGGTCCTGTACCGGTCAGGCATTTTAGCTCAATCTCAGCTCCATTATCGTTCCCGACTCAGCGCCTACGAAAACGACCTGGAAAGTTTTACCGATGTCTTGAAAAGTCTCGAATCCTGGCGGCAACGCTTGCAGGACTACGATGCTGTGCGGCGTGATCATCAAGTGGCCCTGGCGACCCTGGTAGAGCTGTCAGGTGATGACATGGTGTCCACTTTGCCGTTGATCAAAAAGGAGATGTGATGAAGCGAACTGTCTGGTTTATCGGTGTGGCCGTGGTTGCCGCTCTTGCGACTGTATTCGTTTTAAACGGAATACGGAATCCTGCACAAGAGCAGGCCGCCCATCAGCACGATGAAACGGAACAGCACCAGCAGTGGACCTGCGGTATGCATCCGCAGGTGATCCGTGATGAACCGGGACTGTGCCCCATTTGCGCGATGGAGTTGACTCCTTTGATTCAGTCTTCACAAGGGCAAAACGCTGAAACGCCAGCGGCCACCATCAAATACTGGGTTGATCCCGAGGATCC
Organism: Desulfuromonas sp.; assembly: GCA_002869685.1. Lineage (GTDB taxonomy): Bacteria > Desulfobacterota > Desulfuromonadia > Desulfuromonadales > Desulfuromonadaceae > Desulfuromonas. The sequence goes on along the minus strand of PKUE01000077.1, from coordinate 1,552 downwards.
GACCTTTGTTCGTCACGATGAGGGGCTTTCGCCAGCCGGTGTGCCGCTGGTGCCGGTTTATGAAGGTCATGCCACCTATGGTTCGGTGATCCATATTGATCCGGTGATGGTTCAAAATATGGGCATCCGCACCGCCACGGTGGAGCGTGGCACGTTGAGTGCCTCCTTGCGTACCATTGGCCGGGTGCATATTGATGAGCAAGGCCAATACAACATTAACAGCAAAATTGCCGGCTGGGTGGAACGGCTGTATGTCAATGTCACCGGCCAGCAGGTCAAAGCCGGTCAACCGTTGCTGGAGTTGTATAGTCCGCAGCTGGTGTCTGCCCAGCAGGAATTATTGCTTGCCGCCCGTTACCGTCACAACCTGGACCCCAAAGCCGACAGCTCATTACGTGAGTCGGCAGATCGCCTGTTTGAGTCGGCGCGTATTCGCCTGCAGCGTTGGGACATCACCTCCGCTCAGATTGATGCGCTGTTGAAGCGCGATGAGGTGCGTAAAACCATGACCCTGTATGCGCCGCATAACGGTGTCGTCACGCTGAAAAATGTGCGCGAGGGGGAAGCGGTTAAAGCTGGGCAGACGCTGCTGGAACTCAGCGATTTCAGCCAGGTATGGGTGCAGGCCGAGATTTATGAACAGGATCGCGGCCGCGTCAGTGAAGGCTTGCTGGTGACGGTGGCCATCCCGGGCGATAGCCGCCCCACACGGGGCTACCGTGGGCGAATCGACTATCTGTATCCGTATGTTGATACGCTGACCCAGACCGTGCAGGCGCGCATTGTGCTGAATAATGCCGATGGCGCTTTGCAACCGCAACGCTTTGTCGATGTGGTGATCACCTTGTCGCCGCAGAATGATGTGCTGCTGATTCCTGCCGATGCCGTGGTCGATAGTGGTGAGCGTCAGCTGGTGTTTATCGCCCGTCCGGGCGGCACGTTTGAACCGCGCCCGGTTCAGTTGGGCCAGCGTGATGATCAAGGGCGCGTGGTGGTTCAGCAGGGACTGTTTGAAGGGGAAGATGTCGTTGTCTCCGCCCAGTTCCTGCTCGATTCCGAGACGCAACTGCGTGAGGCTTTGCGCAAAATGACCATGGATAACGCTGAAGAAACAGCGCCTGAACCATCCGCTGATCTGGAGGAGTTGTTCTGATGCGAGTGAGCGCCGTACACCACTTTGATGAAGGGAGCGTGTCATGCTCAAAGCACTGATTGCTGCCTCCGTACGTCATTGTTTCCTCGTGGTGCTGATTACTCTGGTGCTGGTGATGGCCGGTGTGTATGTCTTGCGCTCAACGCCGGTGGATGCCATTCCCGACTTGTCCGATGTGCAGGTGATTGTCTATAGCGATTATGCCGGACAGGCCCCGCAGGTGGTGGAAGATCAGGTGACCTATCCGTTAACGACGCGTCTGCTGTCTGTTCCGCAGGCCAAGACGGTGCGTGGCTATTCGTTCTTCGGCAGCTCGTTTGTCTACGTGATTTTTGAGGATGGTACGGATCTGTACTGGGCCAGGGCGCGCGTGCTCGAATCCCTCAATACCGCTGCCGG
>PKUE01000048.1 GCA_002869685.1 Desulfuromonas sp. | reverse complement strand
TCCGGCGTGGCGATGTTGTAAAAGACCGGCACTTGGCTCTCGTCGAGATCCGTGGCGTGAACGCGCAGCCAGGCTTCACCGCCGGGCAGAACATCGGTCAGATAATCGATGACCACCTGACCATTGTCAAAAACATTGGACACGACCTTTTCAGCCATCTCCACGTTGCTGATGGTCGCATCGGGAACGATTTCCACCAGATTCCACCCGGCCAGCAGCAGATCTTCGCCCATGTGATTAACGCTGCCGCCAACTCCGGCAACCACATCGTCGGCCACCGCTTCTTTCAGCTTGTCGAAGACAAAGCTGGCCCGCTCCTGCAGGCCTTGCGGGGCGGCTTCACCATCGGGGCGCCAGGTGCCAAAACTCAGGGCACTCCCAACGTCGCAGACCAAATCAACCAGCGATCCGACCAGGCCACGGTTTTGACTGGTCTGCACCGCGCCTCGCTCATCGCGGTAATGCGTTTCAGCGCCAAATAACAGATTGTGGAAAAAATTGCCCAAATTGGCGACGACATCGGTCACATCCTTGACGACGTTTTCGACCGTTCCCGCGTCATCTACGGCTGATGTGGTAGGGACGAAATAGTTTTCGCCGCCCGGATTACTCAACAGTTGTTCGTCGCGATATTTCTCCCAGCTGCTGGCCGTGTCGGCGATGGCCGGGACATTGTTGGTTTTCGCGCTGTTCCTCTCATCGTGCAGAGGCACAACCGGGTGGTGGAGAACTTGAGCCGCCGAGTGGGCTTGCTGCCGAGGTGCTGTGCCGAGCAGTTGGTTAAAAATACCGGAAAAACTCCCGGCTGCGTCAGGCTGCCGTGGTTGGGTCTCAGGCAGGGCGCTGGGGGCTGTGTCGGTGTGGTGGAGCGGTTGAATCGCCATTGGCAAGTCCTAACTGGTTGTTTTGTCGTCTTTTTCTTTTCGACCAGTCGGATGGAAAACATAAGGGGAAAACGTGGAGCCGCTTAAAGGCTTTGATTCCGGCACGTTGGCGTGGTGGGCGGAGAGGGGATCAGCGCTGTTGTTGCAACAAGGTGAGAAACTGCTCTTCAGGTAGTGGCGGACTGTACAGGTAGCCTTGGCCGAACTCACACCCTTTACGGGTGAGAAAGTCCAACTGCTCTTTTGTTTCAATTCCCTCGGCAATGACTTTGAGGTTCATACTGTGGGCCAGAGCAATGACCGCCATGGTGATCGACGCATCGTTCTCATCGGTGACAATATCGCGGACAAAAGAACGGTCAATCTTCAGATGGGACAACGGAAAGCGTTTCAAATAGCTCAAAGAGGAATAACCGGTGCCGAAATCGTCAATGGCAATATGGATCCCTTTCCCCTTGAGGCGGGCGAGAATCGCAATGGCGCCATCAATGTCCTCCATCAACAGACTTTCGGTGATTTCCAGTTCCAGCCACTGTGGTTCCATACCCGTTTCATCCAGAACTCTCTCAACCATCTCCAGAAAACCGGGTTCACGGAACTGGCGCACCGAAATGTTTACCGCTGTACGGAACCGCTCGTGTCCGTCGTTATGCCATTGCTTGTTTTTCAGACAGGCCGTTTTCAGCACCCATTCACCGATCTCGATAATCACGCCGGTTTCTTCGGCCAGAGGGATGAAATCGTTAGGTGGAATGAGCCCCATTTCAGGATGCTGCCAGCGGATCAGCGCTTCGCAGCCGATCAGAGCGCCGGATTGCAGATCAAACTGGGGCTGGTAATACAGGGCGAACTGATTCTGACTGATGGCTTTACGCAAATGGCCTTCCAGCTGGATTCTGTTCTTGGTGCGAGTGTTCATCGCGGCCGTATAAAACTGGTATTTATTGCCGCCCAGTTCCTTGGCCTGATACATGGCAACTTCGGCAAAAGACAACATCTCTTTGGGGCTATCGGTGTCTGAGGGCGTGACGCTGATCCCCATACTCGGCGTGATGAACAGTTCGTTGCCGTCAATCTTGAACGGTGGCAGTAACCGGCTAATAAAATTTCTGGCAATAATATCGACATGGGTCAATTGGGCCAGATCCTCGACAATGATCAGAAACTCGTCGCCGCCGATTCGGGCCAGCGTATCTGTTTTGCGCACCGATTTTCGCAGCCGTTCTGCCACTTGCTGCAGCAGTTGGTCTCCCACCTTGTGCCCCAGCGAGTCGTTGATGTTTTTAAACCGGTCCAGATCAATAAACAGCAGAGCGGTAAAGCAGCCGGAACGGCTTGTTTTCAGCGTGGCCCGCTCGAGACGGTCGAAAAACAATTCCCGGTTCGGCAGGTTTGTCAACAGATCGTGGGTGGTGACGTAATGGAGGTGTTTTTTCTTTTCATCCAGCTCCGCTTCCGAATTCAGAATATCGGTCAGATCGCGGGAGCTTTCGACAATGCCATCCAGAATATTATTCTCATCGTACAGCGGAGACGCCTTGATTTCGTAGATCCGTTGCTGACCATCCGCACGGCGGTGCTCGTGGATCACCTTCATCTCTTTTCCTGTCCGAAGCACTTCCTTAAGCGGGCATTCGTAGTGCTCGCTTGAACAGGGCTCGTCCAGTCCGTGACACAGCTGATGACACAGCAAGCCTTCGGCATTGCGCTGACCATCCGACAAGTTTTCCTGAGCCGCCTGATTGGCCAGAATGACCCGGTAATTCTTTGAAATGGCTATGATGGGGTCTTTGACACTGTCGATGACGGTTTGCAGAAACGAGCGCTCTTTAAGCACGGCCATATCCGCCTTTTTATGCTCGGTGATGTCCTCCACCAGTGCAACCGCGTAGATCGAGCCATCTTTACTCTGAATCCATTTGCCGGTGAAGTGACCAATCAGAGTCGAGCCGTCCTTGCGCAGGTAGGTCTTTTCGAAATTGCACGGGTCATTTATTTTCTCCCGAAACAATTTCAGGCGCTGTTCCGTCCCCGGCCGTTCCTCCGGGATGGAAAAGTCGAAAATCGACATGTCTTTCAGTTCAGAGCTCGAATAGCCGATCATCTGACAGAACGCCGGATTCGCCCGTAGCATGGCTCCTGTTATGTCATAGGAATACATGCCGACGCCGCCGTGTTCAAAAAAAGCGGTAAACTGTTCCAGGTATCTATCCTGCTTGTCCTGCTGCTGTTGCGCCTTGTGGCTTTGTTGTCGCAATCGCAGGACCGCAGAGAGAAACAGTGCCGAAGCTGACAGGATGACCAGATGGGCCAGGGAGAAGCCCAGAGCAAAAGGGACGTGAAAATCAATGCCGAAAAATTGACCGGAGACAACCAGAACGATTAAGCATGCAGCGATAGCCAGCTGTTTACTGCCTGCTTTGCGGATCGACGCATCAGACAATAAAACGTAAAAAGCTGTCAGAAGCAGAAAGGAAGAAATTGTCAGAATCGTTATTGTGACCACCAATCGCACTCTCTTTGAACGAAGTTCAATGCTGTCCTATGAGTATAGACTTATTCGTGAGAATAAAAACCGTTTTTCTTGGTT
>PKUE01000092.1 GCA_002869685.1 Desulfuromonas sp. | reverse complement strand
TTGCGGGGTTGTCTCATCACCACCTTCGGCAAAAAAGCCAACGGCCACCACCGGGCTATCCACAGTCAGATCGGCCAGGGCCATGGGGAGGCCGTCGGGGCCGAAAATCACCCCATCTGTTCCCAGAGACACCAGTACACTGTCGTCTTCATTCTCATCACCGGCAACCTGGGAGGTCATTCCCAATTGCTGGAGGACAAAAGTACCGTTGTCCGTATCCACACTGACAACGGTCCCAGGCAGGCGAACCAGACGTCCGGCGTCTGCTGCGGTAAGAATATCGACAAAAACCACCGGTCGTAAGACATAGTGGTTGGCGTTAACCAGATGGATGGATTTGTTGGCGTCCAGATCCAGTTGCACCGACAGGGTTTCATCGGCACTGACATAGAAACGGCCACGCGGGTTGAGATCGATTTTCCCCGAGGCAGGCAGATCGACGGCAGTGCGCGCCTCCAGATCATCGACCAGCTCGACGCTGTCAATGGTCAGGCGGATCTTGTCATACCAGCCGACAGGAACGTCGGTGGCAAGAGCAAACAGTTCCGATTCGGTATCCAAAGACAGCAGGTCGATGGTTTTCCCGCTATCCGAACTCCAGATTTCAATGAGATTTTCTTCGTCGTCGATCAGAGAAACGGCCACCACCGTTACTTCGATACGGGCAAAATCATCACTGGGCGCATCCGTCACCAGAATGGCCACCGAGCCCGTGGTCGTGCCATCCGTCGTTGAACTTGAGCTGGAGCCTCCACCGCCACCACAGGCCACCAGAACGGTTGTCAGCACCAGCATCACCAGAGTCAAAAGCCACCACGATCGTTGTTGTTTCATCCTTCCCCTCCTGTATGTGTTTTGTCTGCAAAAAACAACTTTACTCAAGGGAAACGCTATCACTTTTCAACGTTATATCAACAACTTTAATAGTAACCCAGGTGTTCCATGAGGATCTTAATTCCCAATGAGAGCAACACCAGTCCGCCAATAATTTCCATCCGCTGCCCCCAGCAATCTCCGATCCGCCGCCCGAGCAACATCCCCACCAGGGTAAACAATCCGGCAACGATCCCGATCACCAACGATGGCCACCAGACGCTGATGCCGAGAACACCGAGCGTCAGGCCAACGGCCAGGGCATCGATGCTGGTGGCAACAGACAGGGTAATCAATGTCAGACCGCGGGTCGGATCATTTCGAGACTCCTCTTCTTCATCCTCGGCAAAAGCTTCATGAATCATTTTTCCACCCACCCACAGCAGTAAAAAAAATGCGACCCAGTGATCGTAAGCGGCAATGGTCTCCTGCAACCCCACCCCGGCCAGCCAACCGATAATCGGCATCAGGCCCTGAAACAGCCCGAAATGAAAACTCAGTCGAAACAGGTGGCGAAATGTCAACTGCGGCAACACCGCTCCGGTCGCCAAAGCCACGGCAAATGCATCCATGGCCAGAGCTACGGCAATTCCCAACAACGCAAGCTGATCCATGTGCTATCCTTTTTCTCCGCTTCCCGTCTCTGCAGCCCCGTTGGCGCCCGATTCTTCGGCCATCAGTTGCTCAAGTTTCGCGCGCTTTCTTTCAACGGCCTCACGCACTTTGTCCTCACCGAACATCCAGCTGAGTTGCCCGACCATCAGGGTCACATCCGCCAATTCATCAACCACCTGTTCGATTGCGATTTTCCCCCGCCGGTAATGCATCAACGCAGCACACAATTCGGCACATTCCTCAACCGCTTGATCATATTGGGCCTGCTCACCCCACAACGCCAGAGTGCGTCGATATAATGTCTCTCGATCCATGATTGCTATTTATCCTTTCAGGCAAAACTTGCCGACGTTCACCATACTATCACCATGAAGTCACGCTCGGCCCGGCACACAAAAATATTTGACAGCCCGACCCGGTTTAGGGTACATACAGAGCTCTAAAATCATGCCGTTATAGCTCAGTTGGTAGAGCAACGCACTCGTAATGCGTAGGTCGCTGGTTCGACTCCAGTTAACGGCTCCAATAAAGAAAGGCAGGTCATGATGACCTGCCTTTTTATTTTGCCTCACCACCTTTGGCGTCTATGCCATCAGCACGCCGTCTCGGGTGGTTTGTTTCACTTTATACATCATATTGTCCGCCAGGCGGATCAGGTCGATCTTGTTATCAGCATCAATGGGATAAGCAGCAATGCCGAAACTGGCCGTCACCCGGATCTCTGATCCATCCTCTGTCAGCAGCACATGGTTCCGCACCATCTCCCGCAGGCTGCACACCAGATCATAAGCCCCCTGTTTGGATGTCTGTGGCAGGATCAGCACGAACTCGTCTCCGCCATAGCGCGCCCCATAATCCACAGTACGAATCCGGGTTTTAAGCAACTGACCGATTTCAGCCAACATGCGGCTGCCCACCAGGTGGCCATGGTTGTCGTTAACCAGTTTGAAGAAATCGAGGTCGATGAACACCAGCGACAGGGTGGAATCAAACCGCTGGGCACGGCTGATTTCAACATCGAGCAGATCATCGAAATAACGGGCGTTGTACAGACCGGTCAAGTCGTCAGTGATCACTAACTCACGAACCCGGCTGAAGTTACGCGCATTGGAAATGCCGATAGCGATATAATCAGCAATGGCGGAAAGCAAGGTGAGATCGTTGTGGGTAAAAGGCTCATCATCTTCGCCATTAACCAGCTGCATGACACCAAGAAGCTGTCCCTGAATCTGTACCGGCACACACACGACGGAGCAGGCTTTAAAGCCAACCTGTTGCTCAAGACAGTCGTTGAAACGCGGATCGAGAGTAACATCTGCAGCCAGAACCGCTTCGCGATGTTTCGCCACCCATCCGGCAATCCCCTCACCAACAGGCAAGCGTTGCCCCTTGAGTTCGGTTGTCACATCAGAAACGACAACATCAAAGATCAGTTCGTTGGAATATTCGTCGACCAGAAGTAAGGACCACGCGCGTGACTTGAGAAGCAGATTGCCTTTTTCGATGATCAGATTGGAGAGCTCTTCAATATCCAGAGTCGAGGTAAGCGTCTTACCAATCTGCACCAGGGTTTCCAGTTCTTCATTTCTTCGATGTAACATCTCCAAGAGACGTTCATCATCACGCCGTTCGGTCATCAACCACTCCTGAAAGTAATCAGTGCAAATCGGACACTTTTCGCAGCTTAACATGAAAAATCAGCAATTTACAAAAGATTTTACGAGATTATTTATGTTCGTCGCAGAATTCATTTGTTTAACCTCACCCCACTGTTGAGGCGAGACAATATGCGCTGTCAACAATCGTAAACCAGATACACAAAACAGGTTAACAATAATTGACAGCACAAGGCGTTTCTGTTTTAATCCGTAAACCTTTTTACAATTATCGGTTTACAATACAATAATGCAGGAGTGTTTTATGCTGTTACAAAAAATGCGCTATTTTTTCTTTTTGTCAATCATTCTCCCGGTGTTACCCCTTCACGCGGCTGAGCAGGA
>PKUE01000132.1 GCA_002869685.1 Desulfuromonas sp. | reverse complement strand
TGCCCTGGAACAGGGGATCAGTTATGATCACGGCCTGATCCACTGGCGCCATGGTGAACACAGGTGGCAGGCCGACCCGGCTCAGCTACAGTTGCAGGGGCTGCATAACATTGAGAATGTCATGGCGGCGCTGGTGCCGGTGCTGATGGAAGGGTGTGATCCGCAACGTGCCTGGCAGGCGGCGTGCAACTTCGGCGGCTTGCCGCATCGTATGGTTCTGGTCCGCACGCTGGACGCCGTGCGCTGGTACAACGATTCCAAAGGGACCAATCTGGGCAGCGTTGAAAAAAGCGTTGGTGGTCTGGTCGCACCGGTGACTCTGATTGCCGGGGGCAAAGACAAGGGCGGCGATTACCGTTTGATTCGCCCGGCGCTGACCGGACGGATCGCTGCTCTGGTGCTCATCGGCCAGGCTGCGGATTTAATGGCGCAAGCCTGGGGCGATCTGTGTCCGGTGCACCGGGCGGATTCGATGGAGCAGGCCGTTGACATTGCGCAGCAGATTACACCGGCCGGTGGGCAGGTGGTATTGTCGCCGGGCTGTTCGAGCTTTGACATGTTTAACAGCTTCGAAGAGCGTGGGGAGCGTTTCAGCGAAGCGGTGATGGCGTTGACAGCACGGGGCACGGATGATCAAGCGTGAGTATGACAGCACGATTCTGATTTTGACCGTCGCCCTGGCGTGTTTCGGGGTGATGATGGTCTATTCAGCCTCATCGATGATGGCGCTGAAGGTGCATCAGGACAGCTTCTACTTTCTCAAACGCCAGGGGATTTTCTCGCTGATCGGATTCGCTGTCCTGGCGGTCGCCATGCGGATCGATTATCACTGGTGGCGCAAATTGTCGGTGCCGTTGTTGTTGGTGTGTACGGTGTTGTTGGCAGCCGTTTTTATCCCTGGCGTGGGAGCCAAAGCCGGTGGCGCGTATCGTTGGATCCGTATGCCCGGATTCAGCTTTCAGCCGTCAGAGGCTGCCAAGCTGGCCCTGATTTTCTATCTGGCCCATTCGGCGACCAAAAAAGAGGACCGGCTCAAGGATTTTCGCTACGGCTTTGTTCCGTATATGGTGGTGTTGCTGATGCTGATCAGCCTGATGCTGGCCCAGCGCGACCTTGGCGGCTCGGCAACCATGGCGGCCGTTACCGGCAGCATGTTGCTGGTGGCGGGAACCCGCTGGCGCTATCTGGTTTCCAGCGTCATTGTCGCCATGCCGACCCTGGTGTATTTCATCATGCAGGAGGAGTATCGGCGCAAGCGGATCATGGCGTTTTGGGATCCGTGGCAGGATCCGTTCGATACCGGCTTTCAGGTGATCCAGAGTCAGATGGGCTTTGGCCTGGGCGGCTTGATGGGCCAGGGCTTGGGTGAAGGCAAACAGAAACTATTCTACCTGCCGGAAGCACATACCGATTTTATCTTCTCCATTATTGGCGAAGAGATGGGCTATGTCACCGTCGCCCTGATTATCACCATGTTTCTGGTGGTGGTGTTGCTCGGTTTGCGCGTCGCGTATCGGGCGCCGGACGGTTTTGGTCGTCTGACCGCGTTTGGCATCAGTATTCTGTTCGGATTGCAGGCCTTCGCCAATATGGGGGTGGCCATGTCGATGCTACCCAATAAAGGATTGGCGTTGCCGCTGATTTCGTATGGGGGCACCAGTCTGTTGTGTACGCTGTTTTCCATTGGTGTGCTGCTCAATATTTCCGGCCACACTGTCAGTACTGGCGGTAATAACGCGCTAGGGAGTCGCTCATGAAATATCTGATTGCTGGAGGTGGCACCGGGGGGCATGTGTTCCCGGCCCTGGCTATTGCTCATCGGGCGAAGGAGCTGGATGCGGATAGCGACATTCTGTTCGTCGGCACACGCCATGGAATCGAGGCGCGGGTGGTCGAACCCGCAGGGTTTGCCATCGACTATGTTGAATTCAGCGGCTTCGCCGGCAAGAGCCTGTCGCGTAAGGCGCAGGTGGTGGCACGCCTGTTCTCGAGTACAAAGGAAGCGCTGGCCATTCTCAACCGGTATCGGCCCGATGTGGTGATCGGTGTCGGTGGTTATGCGTCGTTGCCGATTCTGGTGGCTGCGGCCCTCAAACGCGTGCCGGTGGTGCTTCATGAGCAGAATGCCTGGCCGGGGCTGGCAAACCGGCTTGCGGCGCGCTGGGCAAAACGGATTTGTGTGTCAATGCCCGATGTCGCCGACTATTTTCCGAACCGCCCTGTTGTTCTGACCGGCAATCCGGTACGACAGGAATTATTCAGCTGCCGAGCCTGGCGTGGTGATCATCCACAGTTGCTGGTGTTTGGCGGCAGCCAGGGCGCGCGCGCTATCAATGAGGCCTTGCTCGGCGCCTTGCCCCAGCTGTTTGAAGCGATCCCGGAGTTGACCATTGTTCACCAGACCGGCGAGGCGGCATTGGTGGATATGGTGGCCGGGTACAATGACCGTCACATCACGTCAGCGACGTTGGTGCCGTTTATCGATGATATGGCTTCCGCGTATCGCGACAGCCAACTGGTGCTGTGCCGCTCCGGGGCAACGACGATCGCCGAACTGGCCGCCTGCGGGCGACCGGCGATTCTGGTCCCCTTTCCGCAGGCGGCGGCAGATCACCAGACCCGAAATGCCGAAGTGCTGGCTAAACGGGAGGCTGCATTGCTGTTGCCGCAGGAGCAACTGACCTCGCAACGACTGGCCGAAGAATTGATCCGCCTGCTGCGCGATCCGGAGACCCTGGCTTCGATGGGGAAACAGGCGAGAACGCTGGCAGCAAAAGGCGCTGCCGATCTGATTTTGAATGAGTGCCGTGCAGCGGCGCAGAAACGGACCTGATTATGTACGGGAAAATACGTCGCATCCATTTTGTTGGTATCGGTGGCATTGGTATGAGCGGTATCGCCGAAGTCCTTCTCAATCTCGGTTACGAAGTTTCCGGATCTGACTTGCGCGCCAGTGAATTGACCCGTCGCCTCGAGTCGCTCGGCGGGACCGTCTACTACGGTCATGCCCCCGAAAATGTCAAAGAAGCGCAGGTTGTGGTCACCAGTACCGCCGTTTCCGCCGACAATCCTGAGGTGGTAGAAGCGCACCGATTACTGGTTCCCGTTATTCGCCGGGCCGAGATGCTGGCAGAGCTGATGCGTTTGAAATATGGGATCGCCATTGCCGGAACCCACGGGAAAACCACCACGACCAGCATGGTCGCCACGTTGCTTTCTCATGGCGGCATCGACCCGACTGCTGTGGTCGGTGGGCGTCTTAATGCTCTGGGGTCCAATGCTAAATTGGGCCAGGGTGAATTCATGGTGGTCGAGGCTGACGAATCGGATGGTTCGTTTCTCAAGCTGTCGCCAACCATTGCCGTGGTGACCAATATTGACGAAGATCATCTGGATTACTATTCAGGAATGGATGAAATACGCGGCGTGTTCCTCGATTTCATCAATAAGATCCCATTTTATGGCCTGGCCGTATTGTGTCTTGATGATGCCAATATCCAATCCCTGCTGCCGCAGGTGCAGAAGCGTTTTGTCACCTATGGCCTGACTCCGCAAGCGGATTTCAGTGCCACCGAGATCGAACATCGTGGCGGTGGCACCGAATTTACCGTGCTGTATCGTCAGGAGAAACTTGGTCGCATCCGCCTGGAAATGCCAGGACAACACAACGTCCTCAATGCCCTGGCAGCTCTGGCCGTGGCACGCGAACTGGATGTGCCGTTGAAAATGATCTGTGAAGGCTTTGAGTCCTTTGCCGGGGTTCAGCGCCGCTTTCAGATTAAACTGGATGATGAGGTGATGGTGGTGGATGACTATGGTCACCATCCCGCCGAAATCAAAGCAACGCTGGCAGCGGCCCGCAATGGTTGGGACCGCCGACTGGTGGTGATTTTTCAGCCCCACCGTTACAGTCGTACCCAGGCGCTGTTTGATGAGTTTGTGACGGCTTTCTATCAGGCCGATATCCTGATCGTTATGGATGTGTACGCCGCAGGCGAAACACCGATTGACGGGGTGTGTGGTGAGGATCTTGCGAAAGCCATTGCTGGCCACGGCCATCGTCAGGTCAATTACTGCGCCAGCGAAGAGGCTGTAGTCAGTCAGGTTCAGGAACTGCTTAAGCCGGATGATATCGTCATTACTCTGGGCGCCGGTTCGGTGTGGCATGTTGGAGAAACTCTGATCGAGGCACTGATCCAAGTATGAAAGAACACTGGCAGAAGACGCTGTGCCAGCAACTGGCAGGAGACTGTCTGCCAAATGAACCGCTGGCCGCGCTGACCACCTGGAAGGTCGGCGGTTGCGCTGAGTTGCTAGTGCGACCCCGTCATGAACAGGATCTGTCTCTGCTGGCGGAAGTGATTCGTGACCATGAACTGCCGTGGTGGGTTCTTGGCGGTGGCAGCAATGTGCTGATATCAGAGCGCGGCGTTGCCGGTATCGTAATACAGATGAGTGGTTTTGACGCCATTACGTCGCTGGCTGAAAATCGCCTGCGGGTCGGAGCCGGGTGTTCGTTGGCCCGTCTGGTCCGGTACGGTGTTGAGCATGGGCAGCAAGGACTGGAAGCCCTGGCCGGTGTCCCCGGCACTGTCGGTGGCGCCATTGTCGGCAATGCCGGTGCCGGGGGGCAGGAGATCGGTGAACGGGTGGAAAATGTCAGTGTCTGGACGCCATCACAACGGGAAGCGTTCCAGTGCTGGTCTCGGCAGGAATGCCGTTTTGCGTATCGGCACAGCGCACTGAGTTCCGATCATGTGGTGGTGGCAGCGACCTTGAAACTGCTACCTGCTGACGCTGTAGAGATGCGTCAACGTATGGAACAGGCACTGGCCCATCGACGCCAGGCTCATGCCGTTGGGGGACCCAATGCCGGGTCAGTGTTTAAAAATCCGCCCGCTGGTCAGGCCTGGAAATTGATTGACCAGTGCGGATTGCGTGGCATGAAGGTTGGCAACGCACAAGTATCACCGCAACATGCCAATTTTATTATTAATACTGGTGGGGCAACTGCCGAAGAGATTTATCAATTGATCCACGACGTCCAGAGTACGGTAGCGCGACATACAGGTGTTGTCCTGGAGCCGGAAGTACGCATGATCGGATCATTCGGAGAGGAACATGAAATTTAAACAGCAGCGTGTCGGTGTCATCATGGGGGGAACATCGGCGGAACGCGAGGTGTCATTGCGCACCGGTGCGGCAATTGTTAACGCCCTTGAGGAACGCGGCTACACGGTAATAGCCATCGATGCGGATAAAACGTTACCGGCCCAATTGATCTCACAGCAGATTGATGTGGCTTTTCTCGCGGTTCATGGCCGTTTTGGTGAAGATGGCACTCTGCAGGGAATGCTTGAGATAATGCAGATCCCCTATACCGGCAGTGGCGTACTGGCGTCAGCTCTAGCGATTGACAAAGCCATGGCCAAGCGGGTTGTGGCCCAGGATGGGGTTGTTTCACCCGCCGGTCATCTCATTGATGAAGTGACGGATGTCGAGGAATTCTGTGCACAGTGTCACCAGTTTCCTCAAGTCGTCAAACCGGTACGCGAGGGGTCAACGCTGGGGATTGCCATTGCCCGCAATCAGGCGGAGCTGGCCAATGCAATTCGCGACGCCCGCACCTTTGACCGACGCGTGCTGGTGGAAGAGTTTATTGATGGCCGCGAGGTGACTGTCTCGGTGATGAATCAGCGCGCCCTGGCCATTATTGAGGTCGTTCCCGAGTCGGGATTTTATGACTACACTTCAAAATATACGGCGGGCAAAACCCAGTATCTGGTGCCGGCACCGTTGCCACAGGCGCAGTATGAGGCGATTCAGCGCGCTGCTGAACGCAGTTATGCCAGCCTGGGCTGTCGTGGCGCCGCCCGGGTTGATTTTATGGTTCGTGGCGATGATTTTTACTTTCTGGAAGTGAATACCATCCCTGGAATGACCGAAACCAGCCTGTTGCCCAAGGCTGCAGCTGATTGCGGTATGGATTTTGCAATACTGGTGGAGGAAATTCTCGACGACGCGTCGTTGGATCGTTAAAGGGCCTGGCAGGGCTCAGGACACAAAGGTGAATCCTGATGCGGGATATGAAGCCGCCCAAGACAAGGCGCTCGAAAGGGAATGTTCGGATACGACCGGCGCGGCAGTGGAAGAAGCTGTTTATCCGCCTGGTTCACGGCGTTTTGATCCTGTGTTGCACCGTGTTGATCGTCAGCGGAGCTTCATTGCTGATGAACATGGTCAGCAACTCGGATCACTTCCGGGTTGAAACCATCGAAGTGATCGGCAACCACAAACTGACAGATCAGGATGTCATCGATCTGTCGGATATTCGACAGGGTGTGAGAACTTTTGACTTGGATCTGGAGATCATTGGTCAAAAGCTGGCCGAGAACGACTGGATTCAACATGCCGTGGTCGAACGAAAATTGCCCCGCGGCATAGTGATCCGCCTGCGCGAGCGGGAAGCTGTTTTTATTATCAATCTCGACTACCTGTTTTATGTTGATCACAGTGGCGAGATTTTTAAAGTGTTACGTGCCGGAGACCCGTTGAATTATCCACTGGTATCCGGATTGGACCGGCAACAGTTGTTGGACGAGCCGCAACACAGCCGCCAACAATTGCAACAGGTCGCCACTCTTATCGATCTGTTGGCACAACGGCAGGTGTTTAATCTGCAGGAGTTGTCGCAGATCAGGATTGACCAAAAGGAAGGCTTGATCCTGTACACTCGCCTGTATGGGGTACCGATTAAGATCGGGCATGACATGTTTGCAGACAAGCTGGATCGGCTGGAGAAGATCTACCCGGAGCTTGAGACGCGTCTGCCACATTTGAATTACATCAATCTCAATGTGCCGGAAAAGGTGATCGTCAAGAAGATGACACTGCCGCCGGCATCGTGACGGGATACCCGGGATCGAATGAAATGCAAACCGAGAGCCCTGGAGCAGGGCAGCAGGGAAGGATGGA
The DNA here is from genome assembly GCA_002869685.1 of Desulfuromonas sp. Lineage (GTDB taxonomy): Bacteria > Desulfobacterota > Desulfuromonadia > Desulfuromonadales > Desulfuromonadaceae > Desulfuromonas. Next base: position 15,369 of record PKUE01000132.1, on the reverse strand, counting down.
ATGAGCAATCGTAAGGAAAATCTGATTGTTGGACTGGACATCGGCACAACGAAGATCTGTGCCATTATTGCCAGCATGACGGACTCGGGACTCGACATTGTCGGGATCGGTACCAGCGTCTCACGTGGTCTGCGCAAAGGGGTGGTGATCAACATCGAGAGCACGGTCGAAGCGATCAAGAAGGCATTGCAGGAAGCTGAATTGATGGCGGGCTGTGAAATCAATTCGGTGTTCGCCGGTATCGCCGGTGCGCATATTACCGGATTCAACTCGCAGGGCGTCATCGCGATCAAGAATCGCGAAGTCACCAGTGAGGATGTTCAGCGCGTCATCGATGCGGCCAAGGCGATCGCCATCCCCATGGATCGTGAAGTGATCCATGTGATTCCGCAGGAATTCATCATCGACGACCAGGACGGCATCAAGGAACCGCTGGGTATGAGCGGTGTGCGTCTGGAGTCGAAAGTGCACATTGTCACCGGCGCGGTGGCCAGTGCGCAGAATATTGTCAAAAGCTGCAATAAAGCCAATGTCAATGTGGCGGATATTGTCCTTGAACCCCTGGCGTCTTCTGAAGCGGTGTTGTCCGCCGACGAAAAGGAGCTTGGTGTGGCCATTGTCGATATCGGTGGTGGAACCACAGATCTGGCGATCTTTGTTGATGGCGCCATCAAGCATACGTCCGTGTTGTCGTTGGGCGGCAATCATCTGACTAACGATATTGCGGTGGGGCTGCGCACACCGATGGCTGAGGCGGAGCGGATCAAGCATGCCTACGGCAGCTGTCTGACCAGTGACATTGGTAAGGACGAAACCATCGAAGTGCCTTCGGTGGGGGGCCGTGAGCCGCGGGTGTTGTCCCGTCAGCTGCTGGCGGAAATCCTCGAGCCGCGGGTTGAAGAGATTTTTTCTCTGGTCAATCGCGAGATTGTCCGCAGTGGTTATGAAGACCTGATCGCTTCCGGCGTTGTTATTACCGGCGGCACCAGTATTCTGCCGGGAATGCCGGAATTGGCCGAGCAGATTTTCAATCTGCCGGTGCGCCGCGGTTTTCCTCAGGGCATTGGCGGTCTGATCGACGTCGTCAATTCACCGATCTATGCCACGGGCGTCGGTCTGGTGATCTATGGCAGCAAAAACCAGGAGATCAATAATTTCTCCATCGGTCAGGAAAAAGTATTCGATAAAGTGATGCGCCGGATGAAGGAATGGTTCGGCGAGTTTTTCTAAAAAGATCACTGATAACCAGTGATCGGCGAGCGATGCAACCGTTTGCGGAGAACATAGTTGCCGCTCGTATCATTCACATGCAGGGGGAGTCATGTTTGAATTTGATGAAACACTAGACCAGACAGCAAAGATTAAAGTAATCGGTGTCGGTGGTGGCGGTAGTAACGTGGTGGATGCCATGATTAATGCCCAAATTGCCGGGGTCGAATTTATCGTTGCCAATACCGATGCACAGGCGCTCAAGCGCAGTGTGGCACCGATGAAGGTTCAATTGGGAACCAAACTGACGAAAGGACTCGGCGCCGGGGCAAATCCCGAAACCGGTCGTGAAGCGGCGATGGAAGATCGCAGCCGCATCATCGAATTGCTCAGTGGCGCGGACATGGTCTTTGTCGCCTGTGGTCTTGGCGGTGGAACCGGAACCGGTGCCGCTCCAGTGATTGCTGAAGCCGCCAAAGAGGTGGGTGCCCTCACCGTTGGAGTAGTCACCAAGCCGTTTACCCGCGAAGGCCGTCAACGTCTGGTCAAGGCGGAAGGTGGTGTCGAAGAGCTCAAGAAGGTGGTTGATTCCCTGATTGTCATCCCGAATGACCGTCTGGTCGGACTGGCTGGTAAGAACATGAGTATCCTTGACGCGTTCAAGCCGTCTGATGATGTATTGCGCCAAGCAGTTCAGGGGATTTCCGATCTGATTACCACCAGTGGTCTGATCAACGTTGACTTTGCCGATGTGAAATCGGTGATGAGCGAACGTGGTATGGCCATGATGGGGATTGGCGTTGCCGACGGTGAAAAGCGTGCCAGCGAAGCCGCCCAACAAGCCATCAGCAGCCCGTTGCTCGAAGACATCGATATCTCAGGGGCCAAAGGGGTGCTGGTCAATATCTCCGGTTCCAGCAACATGACCATGGAAGAGTTTGACGAAGCCTCACGGATCGTTCACGAGAAGGTGCACGAAGATGCCAACATTATTGTCGGTCTGGTGATTAACGAGGATCTTGGCGACAAGATCAAAATTACCGCCATTGCCACCGGTTTTGGTGATTCGTTCGAGAAAGACAAACGTCATCTGCGTAACATCAAAGAAGACGTGGCTAAAATGATCGGCTCCAAGGTTGATCTGGATGTGCCGACCATTATTCGCAATCAGCAGCGCGATGCTTCGCGCAACCTGCGGATGCAGGGCAAAGAAGAGGATGAGTACGATATCCCGACTTTCCTGCGTAAGCGGGTAGACTAACCACCGGACCTGTTTAGGTTCAGTGGCAACCGTTATCCAGTCTGCGGATCTCCGCCCGCTCAGCTGGATAAGTTGTACTGACTCTGGTCATGTATAACTCCCTCAGATCGGGGACCCTCGTGGTCCCCGTTTCTTTTTTGCCGGAGCAGACAAAGATCATGGCTCTCTCAGTTGAAGAAATGCGCCGCAGGCGCCAGCAACGGCTGGATGATGAGACAGGTTGTTCCCCGCACCCTTGGCGTGATCAACTTAAAGTCGCCCTGGTTTATCCCAACCACTACTACCATGCCATGAGCAATCTTGGCTTTCAGGCGGTCTATCAGGCGATCAATTCGGCGCAGGGCTGTCTATGCGAACGCTTCTTCCTGCCGGAACACGATGAGCTTGACAGCTATCGTCACAATCGGCTGCCGCTGTTGTCGTTTGAAACTCAGCACGCCCTCGACGATTTTGATGTTGTGGCCTACTCCCTGTCCTTTGAGAACGACTATGTCAATCTGGTCACCCTGAGTGAACTGAGCCGGTTCCCGTTGCGCCGCGACGAGCGGGGAGGCGACTATCCCCTGGTGGTTGCCGGTGGGATCTGCGCCATGCTCAATCCTGAACCGATTGCAGAGTATATCGACCTGTTTGTTGTGGGCGAGGCCGAAGTGCTGCTGTCGCCGCTGCTGAACGTGTTGAAATCACGGCCGCAGCATGATGATGCGCTGGCGCAATTGGCCGCAACGCCAGGCTTTTACGTGCCGCGTTATTATCAGCCCGGTTATGATGATCACGGTGCTTTGGTGCGTATGGACGTCATGCCCCCAGCACCAACTCGGGTGCGACGGCAATGGCTGGCCGATCTCAATCAGAGTGATTGCCGCTCCTATGTCGGGACTCCCCACACGGCGTTTGGGACCATGCACCTCCATGAGGTGTCGCGTGGTTGTTCGCGCGGGTGCCGTTTCTGTGCCACGGGTTTTGCTTATTTGCCGCCACGGGAAAAACAACCGCAACCGTTACTTGAACAGATTTTGCCCCGCTTGCATGAGGGAGAAACCGCTGGGTTGGTGGGGGCAGCTGTGTCGGATTATTCTCACCTTAATGTCGTCAGTCGGGCGATTCGCGATCAGGGCGGGGATGTTTCCGTCGCCAGCTTGCGGATCGATACCATGACGCGAGAACAGGTGATTACCCTGCGTGAAGGGGGGCAAAAGACTCTGGCCCTGGCCCCCGAAGCGGGCAGTCAGCGCCTGCGCGATCTGATCAATAAGCATTTGAGTCATCAGCAGATTGTGGACGCTGTGCAGTTGCTGGCAACGGAAGGGATCCTCAATCTGAAATTATATTTTCTGATTGGCCTTCCGGATGAAAACAGTGATGACATGGCTGCGTTTGTAGATCTGGTGACGCAATTGCGTCAGGTCTGGATTGAAGGACAGAAGCCCTATGGCCGACTGGGAACGATCACCATTTCGGTGAATCCATTCGTCCCCAAGCCGGGCACGCCATTTCAATGGTGCGGGATGGAGCCGTTGTCATCACTGAAAAAGAAAATTGCCCTGTTGCGTAAAGCGGTGAACCGGCTGTCCAATGTTCAACTGCAGTCCGAGTCGTTACGCTCCGCGCAACTGCAGGCGTTGCTGGCGTGTGGTGACCGTCGGGTTGGTGATTTGCTGCCGTTGCTTGCTGCGGGGGATAATCTCAAAACCGCCTGCCGTAACGTCGGGTTGGATCTTGATGGTCTTGTTCACCGTGACCGGAAACGTGATGATCTTTTGCCGTGGGCGGTCATTGACAGTGGGGTCAACAGTGATTATCTATGGGATGATTATCAACGCGCCTTACAGGGACGGCTGGTGCCGCCGTGCGCAATGTCCTGCACCCGTTGCGGTGTGTGTCAATAAACAAGAGGAGAACTTTGAATGAAAAAATCATTGGGACCACAAACGCTGGCTTATCCCACTCCGGTCTATCTGGTGGGAAGCTACGATCGTGATGGACAGGCCAATATGATGAATGCCGCCTGGGGCGGTATCTGCAATTCGCAACCGCCAAGTATTGCCGTTTCCGTGCGCAAAGAGCGCTACAGTTACGACGGGATTTTGCACCATAAAGCGTTTACCATCAATATCCCCAGTGCGGCGTTGAGTGTTGCGGCAGATTATTTCGGGCTGGCCAGTGGGCGGAATGTCGATAAGGTCGCTGCCGCCGGGTTGACAACGGAGCGGGCAACGCATGTTAATGCGCCGCTGCTGTGTGAGTGCCCCATGGTGATTGAATGTCGCCTGCTGAATCATTTTGAACTCGGGGCTCATACCCAAATGATCGGTGAGATCATGGACGTTAAAATTGACGAGAACTGCCTCGACAACAATGGCAACCCGGATATCACCAAAGTGGACCCGATTCTGTTTGCTCCAGGCAATCGCGCCTATTTCAAGGTTGGAGAAGAGGTTGGTAAGGCTTTTGCAATCGGTAAGACATTGTTAGCGGAATCCTCATGATTACGAGATATACCCCGTAAAATGACAAAACTGATGCCCTGACCTCGTTATTTCACGAGGTTAGGTTTTAAAATGATTGTTTCATGAGTCGAAGAAATACACATTAAAGAGGGTGCGCCAAGAACAGAAAAGCTGGGAGGCAGGAATGGTCGAATCCAAAAAGAGGGGGTTGGTCAAACGGTTCATCCGGTTGATCACATTTGTCGATTTGCCGATACGGCGAAAATTCTCGCTGTTTTCAGTGGGGGTGCTGTTCTGGTTTGTGCTGCTCTCCTGTGTCTCGTTTTACGTGCTGGTGGATGTCAACATCAAGACATCACAGGTGGTGGATCGGTTGCTGCCCTATGAGCGCTTTGCTCAAGATGCCTTGCGCAACTCTAACGATATTGAACATCTGGTGTCCGATCTGGCCCAGTCCCATCGGGAACAGACCATTACACTGAAGTCCGAACGGATAAAGACCAGTCTGGCTACCATCGATCAGGGACTGGAAAGCCTGCAGTCGCCTCGGATGTCGTCACCGCTGCATCTGATCTGGGATCGGATCAGTCATAATGACTGGATCGATGAAGAGGGCAATCTCAGTTATCTGAAAACCGTCGCTGTCAGCATTGCCACGCTCCAGCAGCTGCTCAATGAAATCACGTTCCTCAAAGTGGAACAATTACAAAACGGCAAGCTGGATCAGTCCAAACTGGAGAATCTGACCGGGCGCTTTGTTGCCGTCGAAGCCGAGATGACCAATGCCACGGTCGGATTCCTCGAATCCATCTCCCACCAGACCAACCGCTACTCCGGCACCATCACAACGACGACCAGCTACGCCTTCTGGATGATTATTACCGTTCTGACTCTGGCCAGTGGGCTGCTGGCGATTTTCACCTTCTGGATCTCCGATTCGATTGTGATTCCGGTGTCGTCGATGATCGCCAAGATCCACACTCTGGCGACAGGTCATGTCGATCTGACGGATAAAATTCAGATCCGTTCTGATGATGAAATCGGCGAAATGAGTAAGGAGTTTAATGATCTGATGGACACGGTGCATGGTATGACCGTGTTTAAAAACGTCATTGAGGAAGATGCCACTCTGGAAGATGTTTATTCCCGGATGGGTGAGGCCTTCAATACGAATGTTGGTATTGACGATTATCGGATCTATGAAGTCAATTCCGATTACAAGGGGATGCAGGCCGTTTTTCCTGTCGCCATGTCGGAAAAAGAACTGGATTGTCATCCCGATATTCTCACCTCCTGCGATCTGTGTCGGGCGGTCAAGACCGGTCATCCCATCTCGTCATTGGCCTACGATCGGGTGTGCAAACAGTTCATGGAAGATCAAAGTAAAGTCCACGTTTGCGTGCCAATGATCATCGGCGGCCATGCTGGTGGTGTCGTGCAATTTGTGTTTGACAAGGAAGGTGATCAGGCACTGACCCGCAATGAAATCGACCAGAAGGTTGCCAAGGCGGAAGCCTATATCAAACAGTCGCTGTCGGTTCTCGAAGCCAAGCGGTTGATGAACACCCTGCGTGAGTCATCGTTGCGCGATCCGATGACCGGGTTGTTCAACCGCCGCTTCCTGCAGGATCAGGCCAGCCATCTGATTGCTGGAACCTTGCGGCGCAAAAAAAACATCGGCTTGCTGATGTGCGACATTGACTTCTTCAAGCAGGTGAATGACCAATACGGTCACGATGCCGGTGACCAAGTTCTCAAGGAGACGTCGGCGATTATCCAGAAATCGATTCGCGAGTCGGATGTCGTGGTCCGTTTCGGTGGCGAAGAGTTCCTGGTGATTCTGACCGATATTGAGGCCGGAGACGCGATGCCTGTCGCGGAAAAAATCCGCAGTAATATCGAAGATAAGGTGTTCATGGTCGGACCGGAAAAAATCCGCAAAACCATCAGTCTTGGCGTCAGTGAATATCCTGGTGATTCGGAAGGATTTTGGCAATCGATCAAGTATGCCGATGTCGCCCTTTATCAGGCCAAGGAATCGGGGCGCAACAAGGCGTTGCGTTTTGAAGAGTCGATGTGGACGGCTGAGGAGTTCTAAGGTCGGACGATCCGATCGCTTCAGCGTTAAACCAGAAAAGGCCGACAGTGCGCACTGTCGGCCTTTTCTTTTGCTGTGGGAAAAGCGTTAAACCAGTTCCATGGTTCCCGCCGGGCCATTGGCCACTTCACCAATGACAAAGGCGTGGTCTCCCGCCTGGTGGAGGGCTTCACACAACGCAGCGAGACGGTCGGCATGAACCGCAATCAGCAGACCCCCAGAGGTTTGCGGGTCACACAGCAGGTCGATGTCCACCTGAGCCTGATGGTCCGCCCCAGTGACGCGGGGCATGTAGTGGCGGTTGTTGCGGAAGCTGCCCTCGGGGACCAGTCCTGTTTCCGCCATCTCTTTGGCATGGGGATAACTTGGCAGACTGCTTGGTGAGATTGTCAGGCTGATCTGGCTGGCTTCAGCCATCTCAAGGGCGTGACCGAGCAGACCGAAACCGGTAACATCGGTACAGGCGGAGATGCCCACTCGGCGCATTGCTTCCGAGGCGTAGCGATTAAGGCGCGCCATGCCGCGCAGAGCCTCATCAATGTCGTTCTCGCACAAGACTTCGGCTTTGAGCGCCGTAGTGAGCAATCCGGTACCGAGCGGCTTGGTCAACACCAGCAGATCGCCGGGGTGACAGCCCTGTGAGGTGATTAACTTGTCCGGATGCACTGTGCCGGTGACCGCCAGACCGTACTTGGGCTCTTCATCTTCAACCGAGTGACCGCCAACCATGGTGGCACCGGCCTCATGAACCTTGTCCGTCCCCCCTTTGAGAATCTGAGTCAGCACGTCGATGGGCAGACAGTTAGGGAATCCGACCATGTTCATGGCTGTAATCGGCTGTCCGCCCATGGCAAAGACATCCGACAGGGCGTTGGCTGCGGCAATACTGCCAAACAGATAGGGATCATCCACCACCGGGGTGAAAAAGTCGATGGACTGCAACAGCAGGAGATCATCGGTCAATTGATAAATCCCGGCGTCGGCACAGGGAATATCGCGCGACAGCAGGCGGGGATCGTCATTATGAGGTAATTGGCTCAGCACCTGAGCCAGGGTCTCGGGACCCAGTTTCGCCGCTCAGCCGGCGCTACGGGCAAGCTGGGTCAAACCCACTTTTTTCTTGTCCATGAACTATCCTTTAGGCGTCGAGAAGGCGCCCGGTTCCGGGAGTTTCCATGCTTCGCGGGTATCCCCCTTGCGCATGGTGTATTTAAGGTCGTCAAAGTGTTCCAACAGAGCCTGAACCGGTTTGCGAGCACTGCCGAGCAGGTCTCGGTATTCCCCCAACGTTAGACTTTGATGGCTGGCAAAATGGTCAATCAGTTTTGTTACGGCCACATGATAGCTGTCACGATGGAAGAAGGTATCTTCAGACAGTTTGATCAGCACGCCATTAAAAAACAGATAGCCAAGATACTCTTCCAGCGCTTCTTCTGCGAGGCCCAATTTATCAAGCATCTCCCGACGCCCCTTAGCCTGGACGCCGGCATTGCGATATTCGGCTTCAATGCGTGAAAGCTGCTGTTGCTGTTCTGGCGAGGGTTGTGGAACAAAGCCCCCTTTTTGTACCCATTCACCTACCCGCTGCAGATCGGTTGTCGATAAGAGCTGATCAAAGGCTTTGGCGCTTAACTGGCGGGGCAGGCGTGATTTAAGCGTGGCATGCAAGGTGCCGGGCAGCAGTGGGTTCTGCTCATGGCCCAAGGCGACACGTTCAATCAGCTGATTGTGAAAGGCACGCACCAGCGGACTGGGCAGCCATTGATCGGCCAGCAGTTGAACCTTGCCCTCTTTTTGTAGCGCTTCAAGATGGTTGGTGATGCGCTCACGGCCCATGCCGGAAAGCTGCTCAAGCTCTTTGACCCGGGCGCATTGCAGTTCTGTCAATTTCTGCAACAGGAAGGAACTTTCGCCGGACTCCAGTTCCTCAATGGCTTTCATTACTTCGGGGCGGAAGCGCTTGTGTTTTTCCGGTGCCGGGTCGATCACCAGACCACCACCGATGGTTGTGACTGGTGAATAGGAGCGGATGATAAAACGATCCTGGCGGTGGGCAACCAATGGCCGGTCGAGGTGAATCTGCACCAGTGCCGATTCCCCCGGTTCAAGCTGGTCGCGATCAAGCAGGGCAACCAGACCAACCACGCGGGCGGTGCCGAGGTGAAAGTGGACCGGGTCGCGAAACTTGATGGGCCGTGGTGCATCGGCGAGCAACGTCAGGCGGGCATCGAGGCGACTGGTTTGTTCAAAAATTCCGGGTGTGCCAATCACGCAGCCTCGTTGCAGCAGATCGCGTTCAAGCCCGGCAAGATTCAGGGCAACACGTTGACCGCACAGAGCGAGTGGCTGTTTTTTTCCGTGGACCTGGACATCGCGAATCCGCACCGTTTCCCCCGGTGGCAGGACTTCAACCGTATCGCCCACTTCAACCTGGCCGGTCAGCAGTGTGCCGGTGACCACGGTGCCGAACCCGGCCACAGAAAAATGGCGGTCAATGGGCAGGCGCATGGGGCCGTCAGAATCGCGCTGGGGAATGTCGGCAGCCGTGGCAACGATGGTGTCAATCAGTTGCGGAATGCCTTCGCCGGTGATAGATGAAACACGGCAAACCGGGGCTTTGGCCAGGAATGTCTCGGCGACTTCATCGCGAATCTCTTCTTCGACAATGTCGATCCAGTCTGGATCGGCCAGATCCACCTTGGTCATCACAATGATGCCGCGTGGGATCTGCAACAGGTTAAGAATCTGCAAGTGCTCGTGGGTCTGGGGCATCACCCCTTCGTTACAGTCAACCACCAGCAGAACGAGATCGATGCCGCCGATGCCGGCGAGCATGTTGTTGATAAACTTTTCGTGGCCGGGAACGTCGATGACCCCGGCGTGATCACCGTTGGGCAGATCGAAGGAAGCAAATCCGAGATCGATGGAGATTCCCCGTTGCTGCTCCTCTTTGAGTCGGTCGGTCTGGGTCCCGGTCAGGATTTTGATCAGGGCACTTTTACCATGGTCAACGTGACCGGCGGTGCCAATAATGATGTTGCGTTGTGTTGCCATATCGTTAATCGGATTCCTGTGTGCGACATGCTGCGGTCAACTGATCGAGTAATGCGGGTTCCTGAGCGGGAAGAACGGTGCGCAGGTTGACGATCAAGCGATCCTCCTGAATTCGCACAACCACGGGTGTCTCCGCTTGACGGAGCGCTGCCGCACACAGGTCCACAGATTGATGATGTAAGGCAATGGCCAGCCCCCAGCCGGGCAGTTCGGTGGTTGGTAGGGCGCCGCCACCAACGCAGGAAGCTTCTTCAATCAGGGTCACGTCCGCGTGGTTGCCAAGGCGGCTTGCCAGTTGTTCCGTGAACGCCTGGCTGCGCTGGTGTAGTTCGTCGCTGCTCATGTTGAGCATGCGCAGCACCGGGATCTTGTCGAGAGCCTGTTGACGGTCGAGATAGTGGCTCAATGTGGTTTCAAGGGCGGCCAGGGTCAGTTTGTCGATGCGCAAGGCCCGGGCCAGCGGATGCTGGCGGATTTTGTCAATGGCCCATTTTTTGCCGACGATCAGACCTGCCTGAGGTCCGCCGAGCAGTTTGTCACCACTGAATGTCAACAGGTCAATGCCAGCGTCAACGGCTTCACGCACCGTCGGTTCGCGGGGCAAGCCGAATTCGGACAGATCGAACAGCATGCCGCTGCCCAGATCTTCCATCACCGGGATCTTATGTTCTTTGCCCAGCAAAACCATCTCCGCCGCGCTGACCGATTGGGAAAAGCCGACAATGCGGTAGTTGCTGGTGTGAACTTTCAGTAGCAGTCCGGTCTGGTCGGTGATGGCATTGCGATAGTCCTTCAGGTGGGTTTTATTGGTCGTGCCCACCTCACGCAGTTCAACCCCACCGGCTTCCATGACATCGGGAACCCGAAATGCCCCACCGATCTCGACCAGTTCACCGCGGGAGACAATGGCTTCCTTTCCTCTGGCGAGGGCGGTCAGGGCGAGTAGGACAGCGCCGGCATTATTGTTGACGACCGCGGCCGCTTCGGCGCCAGTGAGGCGGCAAAGTAATGCGTCAATATGGCTGTAGCGGTGCCCCCGCTTTCCCGTGGCCAGATTCAGTTCGAGATTGGAGTACCCGCGTGCGACGGAATCGATCGTTGCCAGGGCTTCGTCGCTCAGCGGGGCCCGGCCGAGATTGGTGTGCAGCAGGGTGCCGGTGGCGTTGATCACCCGGCACAGGGACGGCTGCAGTTTCTTGTTCAGCCGCTGGACGGCTTGCTCCGCCAGTGTATCAAGCTGAATATCCATGTTCTGCTGCGGCTGTTGGGCCAGGATGGTCTGACGGCACTGCTGTACCACTTCCTGCGCGGATTCAACAATCAGGCAGTGGGGAGCACTGATCTGGTTAAGCAGGGGATGCTGCAACAGGCGGTCGATGGAAGGGAGTTGCTTGAGAAGATCTGCGGGGGTTTTCATAATGATACGGCGTTCCTGATGTAAACGTTATTTTTAATAAACAGGCAGGTCTGGCAATAATGTTGCATGAATGCCGACATAGCGAATACTGAACGTCGTAGCGTATCATATTCAAGCCGAGGGCAACAACATGCTTCCGATACATCTGCTGGCTAAAATCAATCGGCGTCTTCTGATGGTCCTGTCTGTGGGTCTTATTCTGCTGGGTGGCGTGTTTCTGCAGGCCGTTGTGCCGTTTGCCTCTGACGGCCTGCAGTGGGAGCATCGTGACGAAAATTTCTGGAATTTCCACACCCATGATCGCCGTTTTTGGCACAAGGATGCCAAAAGGTATTGTCAGCAACTGACCGATGGTGGCCACTATGATTGGCGCCTACCCACCCTGGACGAAATGAAAAGCCTGCTGCAGCTGACGGTGCGCCATCGGCGCGGTCTGGCCGGTGTTGAACGGGCAATTTACTGGACGGCTACGCCTTATGACGAAGAAGGCCACCGTTTCTGGGCTGTTTCATTCCTCAGTGAACAATATTCTCCCATGGAAGAACACAACTATAATTCTGTTGTTTGCGTTCGCGGAGGAACACGCTAGAATGCTTAATAATCTTATTGATTTTAATATGTAGTTTCAAAGGGGAGATTGATGGTAAGTGATTTATCCCACAATCAGGAGATCGTTCTGCAGGAGCTCTATGGCGATCTGATGGGGCTGGTTGGTGAACCCTTCTTTGCTGAGTTGACCAGCAAACTGGCCCGACTGTCCGGTGCCGATTATGCTTTCATCGGTGAATTTACAGATGAAAGTCGTGAATACGTACGCACCGTTGCCGTTTGTGCGGATGGCGAGAATATCGATAACCTTGAGTTTGAACTGAAAAATACCCCTTGTGCCGTTGTTGTCCGTGAAGGTCTGCAACGCTACCCGCAAAAAGTTCTGGAACTTTTCCCTCTGGATCACCTCGCCATTGAGTTGAGCGTTGAAAGTTATATCGGTCTGCCGCTGGTGAACTCCAAGGGGGAGGTGATGGGGCCGCTGGCTATTTTCAGCCGTCGCCCACTTCGTGATATCGACATGGCGGAAACGGCTTTGCAGCTTTTTGCCATGCGGGCCGCCGCCGAGCTTGAGCGGATCAAGATCGAGCGACAGCGCGATGAAGAGCTGCATTTTCTGCAGAGTCTGCTCGATGCGATTCCCAACCCGGTTTTCTATAAAGATCAGGATAGCCGCTATCTTGGTTGTAATCACAGTTATGAAGAGTTGCTCGACAAATCACGCCATGAGCTTGTTGGCCGCCGTGCCGCAGATGTCATGCCACCGCAGCGGGCGGTTATCGCAATTCGTGAAGACAACAAAGTGTACAACAGTGCTCTGTCCAGCACTTATGAGTCCACCATTGAAGTCGGTGATGGCTCGACCAAGCAGGTGTTGTTTAACAAAGCGCCTTTCTTTGACCGTGACGGCGAGCTGGCCGGACTGGTTGGGACGATTCAGGACATCACCAGTTTGCGCGAGATGCAGTCGGCCATGCAGTCGCTGGTGGAGAGTACCGTCGGTTTTACCGGCTCGAATTGTTATCGACGGGTCGCCCTGCAACTGTGTCAATGGTTCGATGCCGATTGTGCGATCGTCGGGCGGATTCAGGAAGAGGGGAAGGTTCTCTCCCTGGCTACGATTCAGGACGGGGTGTCCATTCCGGCCTACAGTTTTAATCTGGCCGATACCCCGTGTGAAAAAGTGGTAGGCGAGGGGATGTGCCTGATGAGTGAAGGGGTGATGGAGCACTATCCCAATTGCACCCTCGTCACTCAGATGCACGCTGAAGGGTACGTCGGAACTCCGATTCGTGGCCATGATGGTAAACTGATCGGTGTTCTGAGTGTTTTATCGCGCGGGCGGATCAAAAGCCTTGAACGGGCCAAAGATGTGTTGGCGATTATGGCCGCGCGCGTCAGTGCTGAAATTGAGCGCGAGCAATCGGAACAACTGCTGCGTGCCAATGAAGACCATCTCGAATATCTGGTGTACCATGATGTGTTGACCGATCTACCCAACCGACAGCTGTTCCGTGATCGTCTGCAACATGCGATCAGCATGGCTGCACTTGGTCACTATCAGGTGGGCGTCCTGTTCATCGACCTCGATCACTTCAAAAAGATCAACGATTCCCTGGGCCACGAAGTTGGCGACCGCCTGCTCTGTGAAGTGGCGCGGCGGCTGCGGCTGTGCATCGGTGGCCTTGATACCGTTGCCCGACTCAGTGGCGACGAGTTTGCCATCATTCTTGATCAGCTCAACAATATCGAAAACGTGATCCTGATTGCTCAGGAGATCAACCGTCGGCTGGCTGAAGTGATGGTGGTTGAAGGCTACAAACTGTTTCTTACCGCCAGCATCGGCATCAGTCTTTATCCGGGAGACGGCAAGGATGTGGTTTCATTGCTCAAATGTGCCGATGCCGCCATGTTCAAGGCCAAGGAGCTGGGGCGTGACAACTACCGTTTCTACACCGCCGGGCTCAATGAGCGTGTCAGTGAATTGCTGATTCTGGAAGGTGCCCTGCGCCAGGCGGTGGAAAAGAACCATCTTGTGCTTTATTACCAGCCGCAATTGGATCTGAAAAACGGACGGATCATTGGTGCCGAAGCACTGGTGCGCTGGCAGCATCCCGAGCACGGCATGATTTCACCGATCGATTTTATCCCCATGGCGGAAGAGACGGGGCTGATTGTGTCCATCGGCGAGTGGGTTTTGCGTCAGGCCTGTGCCCAGGCGCGATTGTGGCAGCAAGCCGGTTATCCACCGATGCGTATTTCTGTGAATATGTCGGCACGGCAGTTCCGTCAGAAAGACCTGGTACTCATGGTGCGCCGGATTCTCGATGAAACCGGTCTGGATGCCCAATATCTGGATTTGGAGATCACGGAAAGTATCCTGATGAACGACGTCGATGGTGCGGTTGAACGGCTGGTTGAATTGCACGCCCTCGGCATTCAGTTGTCCATCGACGATTTTGGTACCGGCTATTCATCCCTGGCCTATCTGAAAAAGTTTCCCATCCACTATCTGAAAATCGATCGCTCGTTTGTCCGTGACGTGATGACGGACCCCAACGATGCTGCCATTGCGACCGCCATCATTGACCTGGCCCGCAATATGAACCTGAAGGTTATTGCCGAGGGGATCGAAGAGGTGGAGCAGCACGAATTTTTGATTGAGCGTGGATGTGGCTACGGACAGGGGTTCCTGTTCAGTCGCCCGGTTGCTGCCGAGGCTTTTGAGCTGTTGCTGATGAATCAGGATGTAGAATGACGTCGATGGAACCGTTGCGTGGGTTGTTTGCTCAGTATCGGCAACTGCTCAACGATGCCGATGACTGGTTTGATCAGGCTGCTACCGGACTGGGACCGACCATCGGATGTCAGGCCGGATGTTCTGCCTGTTGTCGGGGGCTGTTTGATATCACCCTTCCCGATGCCTTGTTGCTCCAGGTGGGGTTTTCTCAAATCGATAAAGAGCGTCGCCAGCACATCCTCGAACGTTGCCGGTTACGGCGAGATCAACTGCAAGAACTGTGGCCGGAGCTCGATGCCCCCTATCTTCTCAATGCGCTGCACAATCGTCCCTGGCAAACAATGCCCGAGCAGGATACGACCCCTTGTCCGCTGCTTGATGAACAGGGCTATTGTTCCGTCTACCCTTATCGCCCTTTGACGTGCCGGTTGCACGGTTTCCCGCATATCGAAACTGATGGCGAGGTGTTCTCTGACAGTTGTTGCTCCTATAACGAAGAGGCGGTCTGTCGTTCGGTTCAAGGCGTAGCACCGGGGCCGTTTCGTGATCTGTTTACCCGTGAGGCCCAACTGATACGCCAGGTTAACCTGG
>PKUE01000170.1 GCA_002869685.1 Desulfuromonas sp. | reverse complement strand
CAACAACTCCGGGTTTACCGCCACTTTACGACACTTCCCACAGATATAACGGAGGTTGTTGGGAAAGTTCTGGCAGCTTTCCGGTGGTTTCAGGCTCGCCGTGCCACACCAGTCACGACGGCATCCTTTGCCAAGAGGTTGACACAAACGATCCACATCCAATGATACCGCGCCACAGCGGGCACACATAAACGCCTGGGTATCATCCGGAACCGGAATACATTTCGAAAGATCTTCCAAACGGTCATGCTTCTCTTCTGTCATGGCAACTCCTAAAAAAGGCTTGTAGTTAATTGAATAGATAATAGTTTAGCATAACTCAACAACTAATTACTCCTTATACACAATTTTTCCTTTAATAGAACCAGTCTTGAGTCATTACTTATCATCGAATCAGAAACTTTTCTAAACTGCCTATACGGCAGTGAACACGTAATACATTCAAGCCCGTCTTTTAATTTATTTCTAAACTGCCTATACGGCAGTGAACACCGCACCAGTTGCCGTATTGATGGCACCACATTTCTAAACTGACTATACGGCAGTGAACGAGGTGACGAGGTACGCGGTGGAACCGGGTTAGTTTCTAAACTGCCTATACGGCAGTGAACTCAACGGCAATGTGTTTAGGTTCATCGTCGAATTTCTAAACTGCCTATACGGCAGTGAACACACTGTGGCCGAGCTGCTGATTGCCGAGCTGTTTCTAAACTGCCTATACGGCAGTGAACTGACGGCACCGTGATCCCGGCCCGCAAATTGTTTTCTAAACTGCCTATACGGCAGTGAACATATAACGAATGTTACAAATTTGTTTACTTACTTTCTAAACTGCCTATACGGCAGTGAACCTGATGCGCGAGCTGGGCCTCAATTACGTCAGTTTCTAAACTGCCTATACGGCAGTGAACTCCGACAGGTCAGTGACTGACCAGCTGACCTCTTTCTAAACTGCCTATACGGCAGTGAACAATAGCTATTTCAATATCACGCATTTCTTCCTTTTCTAAACTGCCTATACGGCAGTGAACTTCTTTTGACAGAGAAGAGGATGAAGACCCTTTTTCTAAACTGCCTATACGGCAGTGAACAAAGCAAAAATCCAAATTTACCTATTGTTTTTTTTCTAAACTGCCTATACGGCAGTGAACTATCGGCTTTTCAACGTCCTTACGCTCCGGGTTTTCTAAACTGCCTATACGGCAGTGAACTCATCACCGCTGCCGTAGCCGGTTACCAGACATTTCTAAACTGCCTATACGGCAGTGAACTGCTTGCAGATGCACCGTCAACAACTGTTTATTTTCTAAACTGCCTATACGGCAGTGAACCTGTCGCCTTTGCATAGCTGGGCCAGGCCAATTTTCTAAACTGCCTATACGGCAGTGAACACAATGCTACCGCTTGTCTTTCCGTTTGTTTTTTTCTAAACTGCCTATACGGCAGTGAACACCAACTCAACTGGCCATGCAGACGTGGCCTGTTTCTAAACTGCCTATACGGCAGTGAACAAAAAGTGGCGTGCCAGTAAAGCGCCTGCCGTTTTCTAAACTGCCTATACGGCAGTGAACATGGGATGCAGCTTGCCGCTGATCAGCTTGTTTTTCTAAACTGCCTATACGGCAGTGAACGATTGAGCCGGGTTGAGATTCTTCATCACCCTTTTCTAAACTGCCTATACGGCAGTGAACTACGCTAGAGGATCAACAGACGAGTAACAGTATTTCTAAACTGCCTATACGGCAGTGAACAGTGGAAGTTGCTGACTTGTGCTTACGGATGTTTTCTAAACTGCCTATACGGCAGTGAACGTTTATTTGCCATAATTGCAGCACGGCCACGCTTTCTAAACTGCCTATACGGCAGTGAACAGGATGTAGGCGAGGATGGTATAGACTGTGGTTTTCTAAACTGCCTATACGGCAGTGAACTTGCCGTAGATAGGGGATGTCCAGATATGCGTTTTCTAAACTGCCTATACGGCAGTGAACGCCGAGCAGGTCTTTTGCGGTGTCGTCTCCTTTTTCTAAACTGCCTATACGGCAGTGAACACCGCGATTGCCGCAAGCTGGCGCACGGAGGCTTTCTAAACTGCCTATACGGCAGTGAACACCAATATGGCGCAAAACCTGCCTCAGGCGTTTTTCTAAACTGCCTATACGGCAGTGAACTTCTATAACGCTATCTGATCAAATTACCGATTTTTCTAAACTGCCTATACGGCAGTGAACATCCGTAATGCAACAGATGACCTTGTCGGATGTTTCTAAACTGCCTATACGGCAGTGAACCACATATGATGTCTATAAAACAGATCAGATATTTTCTAAACTGCCTATACGGCAGTGAACTTTCTGTTCTTTCATGTCTATCACTCCCTATTTTTCTAAACTGCCTATACGGCAGTGAACCCATCATCGAGCTTTGTCGCGTTTTCATACCCTTTCTAAACTGCCTATACGGCAGTGAACTTATGGACTTCGTGCAGTATCGACTGGAGGAATTTCTAAACTGCCTATACGGCAGTGAACCCATATCTTCGATACGATGGGCGGCAACCAGCGTTTCTAAACTGCCTATACGGCAGTGAACGCTGGATCTGGTTTGGTGTGGCATCTTCAGGCCTTTCTAAACTGCCTATACGGCAGTGAACAAACTATCACGGTGTCGGTCCTCGTTATCCATTTTCTAAACTGCCTATACGGCAGTGAACATGGCCGCATTCATGCGCCCTATTTTCTTCATTTTCTAAACTGCCTATACGGCAGTGAACGTAATCGGTAATGGTAATGGTCGTTTCGCCAATTTCTAAACTGCCTATACGGCAGTGAACGGGGAAGGTCAGGCCCATGATCGTTGACGACTTTTTCTAAACTGCCTATACGGCAGTGAACGGCTTCGGCGGCGAGCTGGGCGGCTGTGCGCTTTTCTAAACTGCCTATACGGCAGTGAACGACACTAAAAAACTTCCAACTATTCGATTGTAAAAGAACTTTTCTTTCTTTGAGCAAATAAAGGATCAAAACAAGCCGAGTCAACTACTTTTGTAAAAACAGGAGGTTACAATTACGGCTAAAAAAAGGGTCAAAAATACGGAACCGTAGTCACACTGCTGAGTCCGTAGCTATTGAAGTCGCCACCATTGGAAACAGCCACTTCTTTTTGCTCAATAAAAAGCGGAAACTTTTGACCACTTGACTGGCTTTGTAACTGAAAAAAGGGCTGCTTTAAATCTTTTCTTTTTGCTAAAAGATTATTTGCCTCCTCTTCAGTCATGGAACCTCTCCGAACCGCCCTTCTGAGGCGAGCTGCCGTCATTTTCGGCTGAACCCTTTGCACCTGTAAATGCTTTACCTTTTCAGGAACAGGCTGAATAGACGAAACAGATGTATAATCTCTCAGCCCCTTCAACCAATTAATCTGCATCAATTTTTCCAGTTCATCTAACCCGCCGTGCAGACGGATAAGATCACCTGGAATGTTTCCTGCTTTGGGAAAACTGACCCCGACCGCGCCATTTCCATGAGCAACCAGCGCCCTGTGCAGTTTTGAATACACAGCACTAATCAGAGTCGTTTCTTTGAATTCGGGGTCGGGTAGCACTTTTATTTCGACAAAATAATCCATAATGCCCCTCCTTAATCCGCTTTACCAAAAACTCCGCCGCGAATGAGCGTGGCAATGACATAGTGCTGTTGCTCCACATCCGGCGCCTTGTCTTTAACGATCCAGTTGTCGAGAAGATTGTAAAAATCCTTCTTCTCTTTGGGCTGACGGTAAGCTTTGCCTCGATTGGTGACGGAACCGTAGGGTTCAACGGCAATGGGACCTATCGCTTCGGATTCTGGATACCAGGTGTCGATGGTGCGCAAGGCATTGCCGATTTTTTGTGAATGAATGGCGGCGGTGTTCTGCACTGCATAAAGAACCTTGCTTTTGTCTGATTTTCCCTTATCCAGAATCAGCTCTTGAGACGGAAACACCTCTTGTCCCTGCCCGAGGCGGACAAAAGCATCAACCCGCACAAAAGCAAATCCGTCACCACTCAATCCCTGTTCGATGACCTGACTCAAGGCAGCCAGATCACCTGTCGGGGTGGAAAAATTACGCAGACTGAAATTTTCGCAATCAAAGCGCCAAGTCTGCTCTTTGTGAGACACCACAATTTCAATAGCTTCGGCACCGACACGGTTGCGCCACAGGAAACGTCCGTTAGCGATATTTTCTGCGTAACGGTTGGCCAGTTCCTTGAAGCCCTGCTGCTCTGTGTAGGTGCTTATTTTTTCCGCCAAAGCCTGCTGGTACTCAGGATTGTTGCAGGAGGAAGGAATCAACCCGCTGATAATGCGGAGGGTAAAGCTCACCTTGAGGGTATCGGCATCAAAAGGCAAAGCAGCGACATCGACGCGTTGCAGGTTGGCTTTTTGGATTTCAGCATCGAGTTTAGCCGGATCATTGCCAATAGTGGCTTTCATACGGTTTGATATCGTGCCGCGTACATCCTTCTGCTCTATCGTAATCGCCTGCCATAGTTCAGCTTTATTCCGGTTACCCCAATTGCCGGAGAACATCAAAGCATCGGAAGGGTTCAGCCTGCGATCAAAAGCTAGGACGGATGCGGTTTGCAGATTGGCCATGGTTTTTCTCCTTTTTGAAGAATGTTGTCAGTTGATTTCAACAGGAAGCTGATAAGTGTTTTGGCACAGATACCAATCCTCTTTGTGCTGGTAGTGCCAAAAAATATGACGAATATCCTTAACTCGGTGTGGGCTGAGCCACTGGCCGATTGAATAGGTCGATTCCGCAAAGCGAAAAGGTGTCTGGCTATCGCGCGTATGGGTCACCTCGCCCGCCTCGTAGAGCGGAGAAATAGCTTTATAGCCGGTCATGATCGGCACCAGCCAACCCTGCCTCGGTTTATCCACGCGTACCCACTCGGCAGGCATATCCGGGGCCGGCGTTACATTTTCCTCACTCTGTGTCTGGGCGCTGTATTTGAGAGCGGAGAAATCAAGCCAGGCATCCAGCAGTTCTGCGTCCGGTTGCTGTTGGCGGAGAACATCGAAATGCTCCTGCAATAGCTCCCGACGTTCCACCAACAAAAAACCGGGCAGCAGGCTGAGCATCAGGCGGCGAAAGACTTTTTCCCGCTGTTCCGGGATGTTGGACAACGGCAGATACTGCACCCGTCCTACGTCCAACAGGGTTCCACCGGCCAAGCGCATGGTGAGAATTTTGTCGCTAAGCTGCTGTTCAAACAGACGCTGATCTTGCTGATCATCATCCGTGTCAAAATCAATGGCATTGATGCTGAAGTCGCATTCAATCACCAGTGAAATATCAAGGTGAACGCGCCCCTCTTCATTGAACGGTGCGGTGTTTCCTTCTTTAGTCAGAGGGTTACGGGTGAGAGCGAAAACATATTCGCCATAACCGGAAGGTTGACAGGCCTGCACCTCATGTTGATGGCAAATGACAGCACAACCGCCAAGCGTCACCCGGTGCTGTTCCTGCACAAACCGGGACAAAGCATGGCTGAAACCGAGGAAATGGGTAATAGCGGGAAAGCCCCATGTCAGGCCGGAGACAGCATTGGCATTCTGCACCTGCAGATGTTTGAGAACGATAAACGCTTTCATAGTGCCACCTCCAGATCCTCTTTGAGCAGAGCCAGCTTCCGCTTGAGAAGCCTGGTCCACTCATGATGGGTTTTGTCATCGGGAAAGAGTTTTTTCGACTTGTCACCAATTTTATGATTGAGCCAGGAAGCAAACTGTTGTGCGATTTCCGGCTGCCAGTCATTCTGTTCCCGCTCCAGCCTGAAATCGGCATCCTCAGCGCCACGGTACGGATCCAGCCAGAGCTGTTCCGCCCTGCTCAGTTCGCAATCGCGACTCCAGCCCGCCTGTTCTTTCATACCTTGAATTTCGGCGGCAAAAAGCAACAGAGTATCGATCAGTTCATCCACCAGCTCACCGCGAAAATCCCGCCGTTCCTTGATACTGGGCTGTTCATAAATTCTTTCCAGATACGATTTTAAGAAATCCGCTGTTTTTCGGCACCGGCGGGTATAACCGGCCCAGAAAGACCTCTTTCCGGTTACAGGAGGTTTGACTTGCCGCTGCCAAACCGGGGGCTGGCACGAAAGGAGAAACCCTCGCCCATAACGGCTGGTATTCAACTTGGAGATATTCTGAGGCTTGGTGCCGCCAAAGCTCTGCTGTGCAACATTGGGATAAAAGGCGACCGTGGCAGGATGAAACAATCCCTTTTTACGTGCTTGCCGGGCGGCTTTGGCCTCATCGGAATAGGCGGTATGGGTCAAACGCTGGTAAAGCGCCTGACTCAAAGAGGTGGCATAAAGCGGACTGAGCAGATGATAGCCTTCCGCCACCGGAAAATAGATCTGCTTTGAGAGCTGGCCGGAAGCGAGTTCACTGCTTTGCAATGCCAGACTGAATCCCTGCAGCCACTCCTGATACTGCTCCTCGCTGTCAGCCAAACCTTTCAGGGTTGCACTGTGCCCGGTGGCTATCTCATCCAACAGGGAGATTCCGTCGGCCTGCAATTGGAGAAGCCCGGCAACGTCCAATGCTGCAGCATTGCCGACTACATCGATTTCCGGCTTTTTGAGAGACGAAGAGGCCAAGTAGCATTCTGAGGGGCTTTCGTTCTCCTCCCGGCTCAGGATTCCCATGCTGCGAGTATCGGAATGCGTGAATTTGGGCGCATGGGTAACGAGATTGATCTGCTTTGCCCGTTTGGCCGCGTCGGTCAGCCAAGTGTTCCACAGATATCTCTGCTGCAGTTGCTCACGCTCTTCAGCGAGCTGTGGAGCGATTCCTAGCCAATCGTCCGGTGACGCCGTGCCCTTTTTCTTTTCGGCTTTTTTGTCAAAGTCCTCTAACTTATCCGTGGCGCGTTTGTCGATGTAGGCTTTGACCTTGCCTGTTAACGTGTCCTCTTCTTCCATCGCACTCTCCTTTATTGAGACCCCATGTTGTGACTTAACCAATCGCTTGAAAAATCGCGAAATAGGGATGATAAAACCAGGGCTGTTCTGATTCCCTCAGCCGTACTTCTGTAAAACGGCGGGAGCACTGCGCCAGCTCCATCCCTTCATGCTCCGCGAGTTCGGTGAGCAAGCCGCTGAGTTCACAGGGAATCCATGGACTCACCCGCTCCGCCAGATTCAGCTCAATCCGCTTAAATCGATTTTCCGCCGTAATCAGGCGTCCATCCTCCGTCACCAGATTGAAATGCGACTCGTCACTTTCGTCTTCCTGAAAGAGAATAAACAGCTCTTCGGGAGCAGATTGGCGGAAGGGGGTCTGGCGCTGAACCTCAAAACACCAGGTCGGGTTGTGTTCCCACCACAGGGAGGCGCTGAACGGTGTTTCGGGATGTCCGAAAAGTTGCGCCTGTAGATGGCAATGCTCCAAATCCGCCAGATTGGATGACGGGTGCAGCGGTTGACGCGGCAGGATACGTGGAATGGCGCTGATCTCTTCATACTGCTCGGGCAATAACAGTTCATGCAGGTCATGTGTGGTCAGCTTGAAGGTCTTCGATTCAAATCCCGGCCTTTTGTAAGCAACCTCTGAACCGCGTAAGGCGCGTATGTTGCGGCTGAAAATCAGGAGATTCGGTACGGCTGGAGCCATGCGCCGATGGCGCTGGATGCGCCCTGCCAGTTGAATAAGGGAACGCATGGAACTGGGTTCGGCAATGGCCCAATCGTAATCATGATCGCGCCCCACCTCAGTAACCGCCGTCCCTAAAACAACAAAGATATGATGCTGTTCCGGATAACGGTCCAATGCGTTGCGGATGCTCGGATTCTCCCACAGAGATTGTGGATTGTTGCGATCCAGGGCTTTATCCAGAACCTCCTCCATCCGCGAACGCACCAGCAAGGGAAATTGACTATGATACACACAGAAATGCAATCGAACATCTTCCGGAGGCTCCAGACTGAGTAGAGCCTGTGCCACTGCCACCAAAGGATTGATGTTGGCCATACGCACCAAGCCGAGAGAAACCGTCTTTTGTGTGGCAGGATCAGTCTGATGATGCTGCTGATGAAGGGCTGTGATCTGAGTGTGCAGCAGTGCGGCAACAGCGGTTACCACATCTTCACTTTTTGTCGAGGGTGCGGTGATCGGCAGCAATGCACCACGGCGCAAAGCTTGATTGTAACGTTGTAGCTTGGCAACCCGCTTGCGAATAAATGTTTTGTGGTCCGCAGCAAAGGCTTCCGGTTGGTGATGGTCCGCCTGCTGGGTGCCGAATTCATCGAACCAGGCACAGCTTACCGGCAATGCTAACCCCGGTTCGCCACAGGCATGATTGTAGGCCTTGCGACCAGCGCAATAAGCTGCAAACAGAGCCTGGACCAATGACGGCGGCAGGGTGGCGGAAGACAGCAGCACCCGTGAACCCAGCATCCCGGCCCAATTGACCAGACGGCACAACGCTGGAAGATCTTCCAGACCGAAATCGTCCGGTTCGTCCAACACCAAGTCTGAGGTAAGCAGGCGCAGCATAGGCGCAATCTGCTTGCCGCCGCGGCCACCTTCGGTGGCGGGCATCAGATAATCAATGGTACTGACAAGTACCGGCG
The DNA here is from genome assembly GCA_002869685.1 of Desulfuromonas sp. GTDB lineage: Bacteria > Desulfobacterota > Desulfuromonadia > Desulfuromonadales > Desulfuromonadaceae > Desulfuromonas. Next base: position 14,026 of record PKUE01000170.1, on the reverse strand, counting down.
CGCTCACCAACTGTTGCAACTTGGGCGAACGCTGAAGCCACTCTTTGAGTACACTGTCCTCTAGGCTGCCCTCATACACTAGGTGCTGCCCGTCATCGAGAACCGCAGCTGAGGATTCACTACCGTTGTGCTCACCGGGTTCGTCCGATTGCTGCTTTTCATGCAGGGCTTTCACCGCCTGTGAACCGACGAGAACGGCCAAGTCTTCCTCATTGAGGTGCAGCTTCTGTCGAAAATCATCGCCAGTCTGCAATGTCAGTGTACGTAAACCAAGGGCGACATTGAACCGGCAGCCCTTCTTTTCATTGGTCAATCCGTACATAACGCGGGCATTAGCCAAAGTTTTACCGCATCCGGTGGACGCCATATTAATACCGAAAAAGCCCTGCGCCTCCGTGCGTTGCCCAATACTGCGAGCGAGATCATAGGCTTTATCCTGCCAGGAGAAACGTGGGTTCCTGCATCTCTTTTTCAACGCTTTGAGTCGGGTGATAGCTGGCAGGCTACGCTGCAGGTTGGGCAATCGTCTGGCCAGCAAAAACGCATTGTGCCCCACACCAATATTATGCTCGTCCAGCTTCTGTTTGGGCTGACCTGTCTTGCGATCGGTATTAGCGACGGGGTCATAAGCACGATCTTGCCATAACAGCGTGGGCTCTGCTGCCGAGTAACTATGATCGCTGAGCATAAGAACCAGGCGGGCAAGATGGCAGGTAAATCGATCCTCCAGCCAATCACCGCCAAACAGGGCGTGATGTTTTAAGGCCCGTTTGGCAAAGCTATGCGCCTTGGCGCACCAGCGCTGACTAGAGAGAGGTGTTTTTTGAGAGAAATCCCACAGTGCGTTCCAATCTTTATCGCGCCAGTCGTCATTGTAGATTTGCGGAGAATTCCACCCCGCCTTAAACTGCTTGCCACAGATCCAGCCGTCCACCTCGTCTGCAAGAGTGACGCTATTCTGTTGCTTTGGCAATTGGGGCAAGCGGTGGTGGCAAACAATAAGCCAGGCAACCGTCAGAGCAATAGGGCGATTCAACACCGCTTTAAAAGGATTTTTGGATGCTGTGGCCGTATCTTTTACGAACCGGGAAAGCAGAACGCTTTCGAACTCCGGGGTAATCTCTTGCAGTCGTTCAAGCCATTGCTGATCGGCATCCTCTCCGATAAAGGCAAGAAACAGACGCAGGCTCAACCATTCGTGGCGAACCGGTTCACTGCCTTTGCCGGTATAATCCGGCTGCAGTTTGTACTGAAACAGCACCGTAGCCTTGCCGAAATCATGGAACAAACCAGCAATGGCCGCCAAAAGAGCAATCACTTCCGCCGTTCGCCACGGGTTCTCATCCTGACTGCGCAAGATATTGCGTGTCGTGAGATTAGTCGGCACCGCGCCCTCAGCGTTGAAGCGGCTCTGATCACCGACAATCCACAGCAGTTCGCTGTGATCCTTACCGCGAATCCAGTGGCAAGCAACAGCGGTATTTTTGCGCGCACGTTTCTTGAGCATTTTACGCAGTGTTGCCAGGCCTTCCCAGGTGATGGGGGTCTGCCAGGTGCGATCACCCCGCCGTTCGGCAAATTGATCGAGAATGCGGCGCGTCTCTTTCAGGGCGTTTTTACTACATTGGGAAATCAACAGGACATTCATGGTGTCACCGCCCCACAGTCGCGGCAATCTTTTTGAGACAGTCGATCATGAAATCCAGAGAACCCGAGCGGGTCAAGGCCTCTATGCAGTTGCGCCGAAACTCCTGTTCTTCATCACCCCGCGCAGCGGAGATAAAGGCTTGGGGCAGAATCACCGCATCTTTCACCAAATCGGCCACGTCAAACACCAGGCCGCCACGCCGTGTTTTACCATGCAGCACGGCCAGTCCGTGCGGCAATCCCAGCACCCAGGTAGCCGTAGCCCCCATGCCGTAGGCAAGATAGTTGCCGTGGTCGAGAAAACGGTTGGCCGGATCAGTGCCGGTGCCGCGTTTGCAGCGGACAAAATCGCCGTAATCCACGGCATTCACCGCCAGCTTGAACAGCTGTTTTGTCAGGCGTGCTTCCTCAACCAGCAGGGCATTGACGTCCGTTGCGCTTTCAATGCGCAAACGACTCGCGTCCAACAACGCTTTAAAATGGGCCTCCTCGATCACAAAACCGCTTTCAGCCAACCGCCGGTTCTGCAGCCAGCCTTTTTCCAGCCGTTCCAACCGCACGAACTGAATCATCTTAGCCGCCTGTAGCCGCTTTTCATCGTCAAACCAGAATTGCACCCAGGCTTGCAGGTATTCCGTGGGGCGATATTCACTTTGCGGGGAAAACCACAGGATATCGGTATCGCGCTCGGTTGCCGTGAACAGCGGTGTGCCACCGCCGCCGCAAAATCCGACCAACACCCCAGCCTTGGCCAGTTCACGCATGGCAGCCTGGGTGATGGACGTTCCGGTTCCAAGAAGAAGAGACGTGGTGTTGGCGATGGGGATGTTCCAGTACAGCGAGTTTTTCCCTTCATCGGTGACATATTCCACCCGCCCGCCATTGACCAGCACTCGGCAATGCTCCAGATAGTAAAGATTGGCGCGCTTTGAATGTAAAATAGTCTTCAAATCCGACGGTGAGATATCGTCCATAACTTCCCTCCTAAAAATCACATAACAATAACTCATAGTTACATTCGCAACAGGCTACGCTCCACTTCTTTAATCTTCAATACTTCTAATCCTATTCCCGCACCCAACACCCCAGCAGCGCGCCAATCACCAACCACGTCAGCAGTTGCACGGCAGTTTTATTGTCGGTGCGCTGATACCAGTGGGGCCAGCGGCGCAGCCAGCGGGAAACGGTGGTGTGATTTTCCAACACCGTAGGCAACTGCCAGCCCTGGCTGTCGGCCAACCAGTAAACAGGAATCAACATCAGCCACAGAGACAATCCGAGCAGAAACATGGCCAGCACAACCACCAGCCCGTAACTCAAGGCCATGACACCGCCGAGGGGCAGGCCGAGCAGCAGGGCTCCGTAGATACCGGATGTGTAGCCGCACCAGACAGTGCCGGCGACAATCATCAGCGTCAGGTAGCGGGGCAACCAGGCTTCGAGGGCATCAAAGAAGGCGACCACCTGGGCAAGCAGGGTTTCGCAGAGCCAGCTCAGGGCGGTCAAGGTCACGGGGGCATGGGTGGCAACGGTGGTGTTCATGGGCATTCTCCTGTCGTGGCGTCAAACCGGATTTTTCACAAAGATCGTCGCGAGAGGCCGGAAAGGGCCGTGGCTGCAAGGCACGCGTAGTAAAACGCTCGTAGGCATACTTACAGTCTGCCGAAAACGTTTTTCAAGCGTAACGCAGCAGACATCGTCCTTGCCGGATTCGCAGCAGGTCTCTTGTGAGAAATGCGGGTTCAGTTCATCGTTGAAATAAACGATAAACCGCTGCCGTGACAAAAGATGTCACCCCAAGGCATTTTTTTTGATGTGATGTGAAAAAAATTGGGGGGAGAGAATTTAATGACTGAACCACGGAGATACTGAGATACGGAGAAAGTCCAGATCAGGACCTTTTATTTAGCCTCACGATAAGGACCTCGATAAGTTCGGATAAAACCCTAAACAAGCCCAAAAGAAAAATCTCTGGTGTTGCCTCTGACGTAAAAAAAGAGATTCTGCTCTTCTCCGTGTCTCTGTGACTCCGTGGTAAAAACTGCTTTTCGCCCTCGATTTTCATCGAGGACCTTATCCGATCTGATCGTGAAGTCATCGCGAAGCTAAATGGGGTTACCGTGTCTCCGTGGCAAAAAAATCAGCGATAAACAGCGCTCATCCGCTCAATCTCCTCAACCACCTGCTGACGCAAATCGGCGGGCGACACCACTTCCACCTCGGCGCCGTGCTGGAGGATTTTCATCACAATCTCCCGATAGTCGGCTACGGGGATGGTCAACTCCAGACGACCGTCGTCGCGTAGAACCTGCTGTTGACCGTCACACCAGTGTTGTTCTCGGACGAACGGTGCTCGCCGGGCACTGAAACGCAGGGTAACCGGTTGATGGTGCTGGTCCTGAAAGATACCGCACGCGCCCTGGATTTTGTGTTGCCAGGTTTGCGGATCACGGTAGTCAAAGGGTGTATCGGTGAGGTGCAACTGGCTGATGCGTGACAACTGGAAGGTGCGCCAATCCTGCTGTTCTTCACACCAGCCAATCAGATACCAGCTGCCGCTGTAATGTTGCAGATGGTAGGGATGCACCATGCGACTGCTCGCTTGCGGGCGGGTCGGATTCTGGTAGCTGAAATAAACCTTGCGCCGGGTCAGCACCGCCTCACCGAGTTGCTGAAAGATGGTCTCATCCACCGGAATGTAATGACTCCAGTTGGCGGAAAAACAGTGGTCAAGATGTTCGCGGTCAATACCGCATTGCTCCAGATTGGTAAGCATCTTTTCGCACAGGGCGTTGAGTTCACCACTGAGCGGCGACGCCCCACCGCTGTCGAGCATGCGGCGCAGAATAAGCATGGCCATGATCTCCTGATGGGAGAACCGCGTCCAGGTCAGGCTGTAGCTGGCATCGCTGTAGCGATAGCCGCGCCGGGTGGCGTTGTATTCCAACGGCGCACCGATCTGGTTGGCCAGGGCATCGATATCGCGTTTGGCCGTGCGCTCACTGATCTCGAATTGCTGCGCCAGTTTGGGTGCGTTGGGATAGTTGCCCTGACGAATCTGATGGTCAAACCAGAAAAAGCGTTCAATACGGGACAGCATGATGGCCTTTCTTTCGGTTGAATACTCTTGGATAAAAACTTAACCACGGAGGCTCTGAGTCACGGAGAAAACCCGGATCAGAACCTTTTTGTTTTGCCTCACGATAAGGACCCCGATCAATTCGGATAACCCCTTAAATCCGTAGAACCACGGAGACACTGAGGCGCGGAGAAAACATTTGGGGCAACCTCGAATGGCACGAGTTTAAGCAATTCTGTAGTAAACTCGGGACTGGTCCAAGCTCAATCTGGGGCTGCCCCAGAGGTTTGCGGGCCATGGAACAGTGGCGGTTTGCACCGCAAACACCTGGGACAGCCCCTCGTGCGGGGACAATCCCGGTTTTGCAGCTGTTTCTCTTTAAACGAGCGTCATTCGGGACAATCTCTAAAAAACACTACGGAAGTTTTCCCGAAAAAACCTTCTTCATCGTGGACGTTATCCGATCTTATCGCGAAGACATCGTGAAGCGAACAACAGATTTTGCCCTTCTCCGTGTCTCTGTGACTCCGTGGTAAAAAGGTTTCCCCGTGCTCTCAGCGCGGATCGCGCACCACACCGACTTCGATCTCTTTCTGCGCGGCGCGGCCATGGTCGTCCACCACGCGAATGGTCAGCGTGCCGCTGTGCGGCGTCCACACCAGAGGCTGATCCGCGGCGCATTTGCCAATATACCCGTCATCGACGAACCAGTACAGAGTGCGCACATCGCCATCGACGCTGGCGGTCAGCACCATGGTTTCCGCGTCGAGTCGGTCACTGCGCAGTTGATAGGCCACGCCGGCCACCGGCGAGGTAATGCGCGGCGACATGCCACTCTGGGCCACGTCATCGAGGACGCAGCCCGGTTCAAACGGCGGCGGTCCGGCCAGCGACACCCCGGCCTGACGGAAGATCGTCAGCAGATCCGAGGGCCAGAATTCATAGACCGTCATCTCGGTCTGCCCCGGTTGCTCACGGCAGGCGCGCAGCCCGGTTTCAGGATGAATCGGCACGGCCCGGTGCAGTTGTGACACCTCAATGGGCGAGACACCGGGAATGAACCAGGTGTCCACGGTATGCGGCGTCAGCGGATTGGGCAGCTTGCCGTCCTCACGGCACACCGCGACTTTGCGCAGATTGAGCAGCCCCGGTTTGAAATGATCCGTAGCGGTCCAGCCCCGGCCATGACCGAGGGCATCGAACAGATTAAACAGCAGCGGCCCGGCAGCTTTGCGGCCGATGAACTCGGGATTACTGGCACCGTCAAAATAGCCGATCCACACCGCGATCACATAGGGGCCGGATACACCCACGGCCCAGGCGTCGCGAAAGGCAAAGGAGGTGCCGGTCTTCCACGCTACCGGCACGCCATGGCCGACCTGCCCGATCAGCTCCGGGCGCTGGGGTGGTGGGTTGTCCTTGAGCATATCCAGCACCAGAAACGCCGCTTCCGGGCTGAGCAAGGCTTCCCCCGGTTGTGCTGGGGTCTGTTGCAGGGCGCGTAACGGCTGATTGAGCCCACCGTTGGCCAACAGCGCATACAGACGAACCAGCTCCGTCATGGTCAGCTCGGCGCCGCCCAGCGACAGGGCCAATCCATAATAATCGGCGTTGCGCAACCCCTCGACCCCAGCCTGTTGCAGCCAGCGGTGCAACCCCGGATCGACCAGCTGCGCTTGCAGCACCGTGGCCGGAACATTGCGGCTGAGAATTAAAGCATCGCGGGCGAACACCGGGCCGAGAAACTGCTGATCAAAGTTTTCCGGGCTGAACCCGGCGAAGCGGTGCGGCGCATCCTTGAGCATGGTCAGCGGATGGATCAGCCCCTGGTCGAGGGCCAATCCATAGACAAACGGCTTCAGGGTCGAGCCGGGGGAACGTTTGGCCGTGGTGCCGTTGACCTGGCCGTCGATCCGCGCATTGGTGAAATCCGCCGACCCGACCATGGCTTCGATGGCCATGGTGTCGGTATTGACCACCAGCACCGCACCGTTATTGAAACCCAGCGTTGCTTTACGCGCCAGATACGCCTTGAGCTGCTGTTCGACAATCTGCTGTACCGGTGCGTTGAGGGTGGTTTCAATCAGGCCACGCTGAAACACCGGCAGTTGCTGATCGAGCCAAGTGGTAAAATGGGGGGCAAGAAACGGCAGCTGCGACAGGGGACGAAAGGTCAGCGGCAGATCAAAAAACACCTGCTGCTGTTTGGCTTGCGGATGGGCCTCGCACCAACGCTGAAACAACCCGTTACGCGCCTGAAGCAAAAAGTGCTGCCCGGAAACCGTGGCCGGATTGCGTTTGACCGGGTTTTGCGGGATCACACTGAGGCTCAACGCTTCGGGCAGGGTCAAGTCTTTGGCGTGCTTGTCGAAATAGATCAGGCTGGCGGCCTCCACCCCTTCGATGTTGCCGCCGTAGCTGGCCAGATTGAGATAGGCCTGAAAAATCTCGTCTTTGGAATAATGGCGGGTCAGCTGGATGGCGCGGACAATCTTCACCAGCTTGCCGCCGAGGTGACGGGTATCGAGCCGCCAGCGCAGCCGCGCCACCTGCATGGTGATGGTGGAGGCGCCGACCCGCCGCTCGCGGGTGACATAGCTGGTCCATGCCGCACGCAACAACGCCAGCGGATCCACGCCGGGGTGGTGGTAAAAGTCCTGATCCTCATAGAGCAGGGTCGCCTGGCGCAAGGGTTCGGCCACGTCATCCAGCGCCACATGCAAACGGTAACGCTCATCCCCGGCCAGGGTCAGACGCAACAGGCGACCGTCCTGATCCACATAGGCGCGTGAATCACTCTGGTAGCCCATCAGCTCGGGGCGCGGCACCACAGCATAAGCCACGGTCATCAAGATGGCCGCGACGGCCAGGGCGTCCAGCGCCCACCTCCAGCGCCACCTCATTGGGCGGCAACCACCTCAACCCGTCCCGGCAGGGCCGAAGCGCGGATGCTGCGATCATACATGGACTCGGCGTAGATGGCCGGAACGACGAAACTGCCCGCCGCGGTCACCTTGGCGCGATAACGCAACGTCCGCGCACGGGTATCAAAGCGGCCATAAAACACCACCCGGTCTTCGCGTACATCCACGTAGGCGGCGCGCCAGCCCACAGCCGTGCGCGGCACCGAATCACGGAGCACCTCAAAGCCGCCGGGCAGCAGATCAACCACGGCAATGTTGTCGCGGGTCTGGCCGAGAGCGCGGATTACCACTTCCACCGTCACTTCCTGCCCCTGCTTGAGGGTCATCAGCTCCTGTCCCTCCTCGCCGACATAACGGCGCTGCACCTCCAGCCCGTCGCGTACGACCGTGGTCGGTTGCGTGCGATCAAACCCGGCTTGAGACAACAGGGTGAATACCACCTGCTGCGCCGCCACCTTGACGGCATCGGTTCCAATAGGCACCTGAGTCTTGGCAAACGCTCCGGCTTCATGCTCCAGCACCGTGGACTGATCACCCTCTTGCGCGACGAAGCGGATGGCCTCGTCATGGCTCTGCGACTGAACCAGGGCACTGTAAGCACCAAGGCCAAGGATGGTATAAGAGGCCGACAGGGTGTTGTAACGACCGCGGAACACCGGTGTCACCAGCCGCAGCACCTGCTCGGGATCAAACCGTCTGGCCTTGTCCGGAAAATGCCGACACAACAGGAACAGATACTGGGCATCGAGGGTCAACGGGGACTGGAAGGCAACGAAGTTTTCACCGTCCTGTTGGTGCAGTTTGTAGCCGTCAATCAGCTCTTCGGCGGTACTGTCCTGATGCAGCAGCGTATAGGCTCCGGCCATATAGGCGGCGGTGAGGTCTGAGCGCCAGGCGTTATCGCCCTTCTCCTGCAAGGTGCTGTGCAGATCAACCAGCGCATTGGTGGTAACCTGGCCCATGCGCGTCAGCAGATAGAGGGCGTAGGCCCGCAAGCGTGCTTCATCCAGCCCATTGGCCTGACGATAGCCGAAATCACGCAGATAAACCTCCCCGCGCGACAGCATGTCACGCGGCACGGTAAAGCCGAGCTGGCGGCACTCAAGGAGGAAATGCATGACGTACAACGACGGGAAGGCCACGCCTTCATCTGCACCGGGCCAGAAGCAGAAAGCGCCGCTGCTGAGCTGACGATTGCGCAACAACGAAATCACCGCGTTGATACGTGCCTGCATGGCCGTGCGATCCCCCGTGCTGAATGCCGGATGCGCCATCAGCCCCACCAGCGGGAACACCTGGCTGACCACCTGCTCAGTGCAGCCATGGGGGAAATGCTCGAGATAATGGCTCAGGCCTTCCACCAGCACCAGCGGACTAACACTGGCCGCCACCTTCTGCTCGGCCAGCGCCGCATACAGATCACGTGGCACGCTGAAGGTGGTACTGCCGCCAGCGGAAACCTCGCAATTCATGGTGGTGCGATACGGCACCGAAGGCCGAATACTCACGCCACTGCGCCGACGGCTGAACTCGTCACCGCTGCGAGCGACAAAGGTCAGCAGCGCGGCTTCCGGCTCATTGCCCACTTCGACATCGAAGTGCGCCACCTGCTCACTGCCTTCATCGAGGGTCAACGTCTGCTCGCCGGGGCCAACCACGTTGAGCGGGCCGTCACTGGTCACACTCAGGGTGACGGGCAGGCCCTTGCCGGAACCTTCGAGAACATTGGCCACGCCTACGCTGATCTGGAAACGGTCGCCCGGCGCCGCCTGTGTCAGCACACTCGGGGTGATAACGAACGGACCACGCACCACCGTGTCCTGCTGGGTCACACCGAGGGCCTGTTCACCAACGGCCACGGCCATCACCCGCAGATTGCCGGAAAAACTGTCCGGCAGATCAAAATCAACGCTGGTACCATCCGGTCCGGCATCGACAATGCCCGACCAGAACACCGCCGCCTTTTCCACCTGACGGGTGAACGGATTGAGATTGGCCGCCACCGATTTCATGCGCTCGGCATAGCCGCCGCCACTGGCCGACACTTCCTTGACCAGATCGAACTCGGGCAGGATCAGGTCGAGAATCTGCAGGGTTTCCACTTCCAGCGCGCGTTTTTTGAGGAAATGATCCAGCGGTTGCGGCGTTTTATAGCCCGCCACCTGGAGGATGCCCTCATCCACGGCAAACACCACCAGCCGTGACGGTTTCGAGACCTTCACCGCCACGGGCAGCGCTTTGCCCGGCCGCGCCAGCGGCGGCACGCTCATCTCCACCTGCAACTGACGACGGCTGCGGTCGATGGTGAACGGCTGCACCGCATAACTGAGCGGGCTGGTGAAAATCTCTTTCGATCCGGCATCGCGCACAAAAGCGACATTGACATAGGCGTTGCCTTCCAGATCGTTGGGTACCTTGATGGTCTGCAACGTGCTGGTGGTATCGGTCTTGAACCACTTAAAGGCATGCACCCGGTCACTCTCAATGGTGATCAACCCGGCACCGCGATAAGGCGCGGTGATGCTCATTTCAATGGTGTCCCCGGCATGATAATCCGGGTGATTGAGTTCAAGGCGCAACTCGGCATTGTGCTCCAACTCGCCGAGCAGGTTGCCGTGGCCGACAACGGTAAAAGGAATCCGTGCCAGTTTCAGGTCCTGGTCGTCGCTGATTTCGACAATAAACTGCCCCGGAGTGTCCGTGGGCAAGGCATAATCCAAAGTGCCGTTTGCCAACACCAGCGGGCTCGACTCACCGGGCTTTTCCCGTTTGACACTCTGATACTTAAAGGTGCCGTTTGGCTGCTTGACCAGCGTGGACAGGGTTTCCACTTCGATGAGCTGCACCGTCAGGTTATCCACCGTCGTCGGCTGTAATGCCGCATTGAGCGCCACCAGCGACACAATGCGCGGCGTTTGCTTATTGATGTAACTGAGCGAGCCATCGCTTTTGTAGCCGAGCAACAGCTCGCACGGTGAAATCAGCGCGGTGTTACGCGCCGAGACACTGCGCCCGCCGCCCGGCTCAAAGCCTTCGACGGTCAGCGTCAGTTGATAGGTGCCACGATCAAAACGGTCCAGCGGAATCACCACGTTAGCCAAGCCGTCGTTGTCCGTCGTCCGGTCGTCGAGCGTCTCGTTGAGATACAGCGGCTCACGCTGTGGGTCGTGGTAAGGGTCGGAAAACACGTAGCCCTTGTAATCGGGGAAACGGAACACGGCCGGACGCACTTCAATCCGGCTGCGGACCAGCCGTTGCTGCGCGGCGGTGCCGAACAGGTTTTCCAGGCGCACCTCGGCGGTCAACTCCTTGGCCGTGGTCCATCCCTGACTCGGGACATCCTTGAGCCGACTGTTGATTTTCAAGGTATCCGGCTGAAATTCTTCGATACGGAAGCTACCGGAGCCAATCACCCGCCCCCGGTATTTATTGTCGCGCACCAGATACAACGCCACTTGGTAGGTGCCGGTTTCCGAGGTCAGCTGCGAGCTGAAATCCTGATCAAAAAAGCCCATTTGCGGCAGCATCAAACGCTGCGCCAGCACTTCCTGCCCGCGCGGCGAACGCACCGCAACTTCGACGGGAATGTTCTCCACATTATTCAACGGCTCGTCCTTGACGATAAAACCAAGATGCGCGGTTTCGCCCGGGCGGTAAATGCCACGGTCCGTGAACACATAGCCGTTGAGCGTATCGTTGCTGCGGTGCGAGGCGCGCACCCCGCCGACATTAAAGGATGAGTAATTGAGCTGACGCTGGCGACGATCAAACGGAATAAACGACAGATCATTGCCATAGCGCACCACATAGGCCGTTGGCTCCTGAGAGGCTCGAAAGCCCTCGGTGCTCGGGAACACCACCTGCCCGTCACGGTCCGTAGTGCGCTGAAACAGCGCCACACCGTTGCGGCCCAACAGGCTGACCTCAGCCCCGGCCACCGGCACGCCATTGCGGATCGACTGGACAAACACCTGATGGGTGTTGTCGGCCTGATCTTTGACCAACAGGCCAAGGTCCGTCACCAGAATCACCCGCTGATCATCGGCCGAGCCCACCGTGCGCTGGTATTTCGGATCCCAGCCGCGCGCCGTGACAAAAAACAGTCCGAAACGATCCGCGTTGCTTGGCATGTACTGACTCAGATCGACCGCCGCATAATTGGCTTTGGCCGGATGCATTGCTTTGAGCGGCAGAATCTGGGTGTCGATATCGGTAATATTGTCTTCATCAAAATTGTAATTAGAAAAATAGCCATCTTTAATATCGCCACGACTCTGGCTGACCAGATGGTTGATCTGGTTGGGCAGCAATTTGCCCACCGTGACCTGGACCGCCTCCAGGCCACGGGCCAGCAGGCTGAGCTGGTGACTGCCGGAACGCGCCAGCATGGCGCCCTCACCCATAATATGCAGCTCTTGAGGATACTTGGGCGCACGCAACAGCGTGTCGTAAGTGGAGCTGCACACAAAGTGATTGATGGAAGTCAAATCGTTGTCGATATACAGATAGAGTTGATACTCAGGGGTGACATCAATGACAAAATTGTACAGCTTCGACGCCGGACGCGGATTTTCAATCATCGTCAGACCAATCACAGGGGCGTTTTTCAGCACCGCAGGCTTGATATTTCCCGGACCATAAACAGGATGGGCCTTGGAGTTCGGCAGGAAATACACGGTGAGTTTGCTGAGCAATTCGTCGCGGTCGATGTCATCGGTGAACTCCAGGGTGATGACCTGTTGCGGTTCCTGTTGCTCGTTGCGCACGATCTGGCTACTCGCCTGGACCACTTTGAGATAGCTGAAACGATCCGGGATCAACAGCTTGTCTCCCACCGCTTCCGACAAGGGCTCGCCCCCGGTTTGCGGCCGCACGCCGGCAGTCACATCGAGAGACAGCGTGTTGGATTCGTCGGGCAATTCCAGCGGCACTGAATGGACATAGGCTTCGCGTTGACGTTTATCAAAGGTGAGCTAAAAGTCCACAGCCTGCTTCGGTGTTTCAACGGACGCCCCGGACGGACGCATTTTCAGGCTGAGGTGCTGCTTCAGGCTGTCGGCATCCACCGGATAGCTGAAGCGCAGCGTTGCCACGGCTTTGCGGATGGTGGGTTGTTGCGGGTCCTGATAGAACTCAAACGCGTCAATGTGGGTGGTGAATTGCGGGGTGGTAAAGGTGATGGCTTCGTTGGCCAGCCGGGTTTCGCTGCTGAAGATGCTTTTGTCCGCGATAACCGTGATTTCCGTGCCCGCGGGCCAGGGTTGTTCCGGGACAAATTCGAGGGTTTTGTCACCGCGCCAGCGCCATGCGCCACTGACGTGAGGCGACAGGCGGACCCCGCTTTTCAACGGTTGATCCACTAGGTCAATGCGTGCCACGGACGGATAGCCGCGGGGGACGCTCTGCCCTTCGGCCAGATGGCGGTCATCGTAGACAAAATCAATGGTCAGCGGTTCGGGTGTTGCCTGATCCGCGTTGGCCATAATGCCGGGCGCGTCCACCCGCGCCGCCACCTGCAGCGGCTTGGGTAACTGGGCATAATACAGGGCACCGGCAACGCCTCCGGCGATTAGAACCAGTGTGACCAGCAGACGCACATAAAAACGCCCCGGTTTTTCCCGGCGTTGACGGTTAAGAGCCGCCAGCCAGGGCGGTGCCTGCCAACTCCACGATCCAATCAACCAACCGAAACAACGTCCCAACAGTCGCCATAATGCTCTCACCCGCAACCTCCTGAAAAAAGTGTTTCTTTATGTCATTTATTTAAAATCGTTTATGAAGCAACAGAGTTACATTCCTGTCATGGAAAGACAAGTTTTTTAAGATAATGTGGGTTTGTGAAGTGCCGTTTGAGTTCGGTGACATGAGGTAAGTTATAGACAAAAAGGCTCAAGACCAAGGTCGCCAGGTTTTGCCCCGGCAGGAGCTATCCTTCAACTGAGCAGGCAAGCCCTCACGTCCTGTAGTGCCGAACGGAAAGAGTATCGTCATGATGGTCGTCGGCAAAGGGTTGAGGGCTGTTGCAAACAGACCGAATTCTTGCTGACATCACGGCGTAAGCGAATGGAGCGAGGGAACCCGCCGGGCGGACGCAGAAACCCGCAGCACATGGATACCACGGTGGTGAACAGATGTTGTTAGACGATACGATACGGTTCGCTTTAATGCGCGAACCACAAACGTTTGAACACCGAAGTCAAAACCGGCGTTAACCCCGCCCCCCAGGGGGGACGCAAACGTACCTGCAATGAGGCCGATTCCCGCCTTGCTTACACCTTCAGAAATGGTGGTCGTCCACCATGGGCGCCACAGACAATCTGCAATCGTCTCTTAGCTCGGCGAATCGTGCACTCCACCAGCTGTGGCGTAAAACCGT
>PKUE01000028.1 GCA_002869685.1 Desulfuromonas sp. | reverse complement strand
GATTCACCATGGGATCTGACTGCATTTATCGATGATCTCGGTTATAACGTGGATAACGGTAAAGCTCTGAGCACTATCTATACAATGCCTTACAGTGCTGATCTTGAGTCTTGGTATTATCCTGGCGATGAAGAAACCAATCAGGTTGAGACAACGGACAGTGATTACGCTTCATCGGGTACCTCTGATGGCTCTGCTCCGACTCCTGGTAGTGATGCCGGTGATGTCGATTGCTAAAGAGGAATGTGTTTAATCTTGAAATCTTGTAAGGAATAAATAAAGGAGAAAACATGGTGAAGCTACGTAATTTATTTCTGGCTTGCGCAGGGGTGACATTGTTTGCTTCAGCTGCATTGGCAGGACCGACTTGGACATTTGGACCCAATGATGAAGGTTTGCTCAAGCTGGATTACAAAGGGCAATTTCAGCTGGATTATCGTGACGATGGTGCGGGACCTGATGGTGATGATGACACCATGGAGTTTAATTTCCGGCGTAATCGGATTTCTCTGGTGGGTGCTTACGGCGATCTGGGCATTTATGTGCAGACAGAATACTCTGAAGATATTAATGTTGGCCCGTTTACGGTCAGCGATGGTTCCAGCAATAATTTTCAGATGCTTGATGCACAGGTTCGCTATAAGTTTAACGATGCCTTTCGGGTACGGGCGGGTAAATTCAAGTATAATCTGACTCGCGAAAACCTGGAAGCTTGCGAGGCTCCTCTGACTCTGGACCGCTCTGTCCTGATTCGTGCTCCCTATGTCTCGACTCGGGATAAAGGGGTCGCTGTGTGGGGTAACCTGTTCAACGATGTCTTCCAGTATCGCCTTGATGTTATGAATGGGCGCAACGATTCAGTATCGGCACCTGATTCAAATTTCCGTTATACCGGGCGTGTTCATCTGACGTTCCTTGATGGTGAAACTGGCTATGGTTATAAGGGCAGCTATCTTGGCAAGAAGAAAGTGGTCACCCTTGGTGCTGCCTATTCTGTTGAAGAAGACGTTGCTTATGCGGACTGCGCAAACCAGACGGATGCCGTCGATTACAAGGCATGGACGGTTGACCTCTTTGCTGAGTATCCCGTCGAAGGCGTTGGTACCTTTACGTTCTCAACCGCATATGTTGATTATGACATGGATGATGCGTATCAAGGCGCAGACCCTGATTCCGGTGTTATCGGTGTTACCGGTGAGAAAAACGGTGGCTATACCAAGGTAGCTTATATGCTGCCCAATATGCCATTGCAGTTCTTCTTCCGCGCCGAAAACTGGTCTTTGGCCGAACTGGACGGTGTCTACGATCAAGAAATCGACTGGTATGGTGGTGGCTTTAACTATTATGTCCGAGGTCAAAATCTCAAATTCACCGTTGAGTATTCAACGGTTGAGTTTGACGAAGAATCAGCCGATTATGAGGATTTTGACAGCCTGACAGCACAACTTCAGGTTCTCTTCTAATTCGATAAAATCGATTTATCGTCAGCCAACAATGCCCGCATCATGTGATGCGGGCATTGTTGTTTATTGATTTCGAGATCATTCAGATTATGTGGTAGGATGGCACCTCTTGGAATAAATCCCCTAGTGTAATGTCGGAGTTATGAAGCAAATCCTCCTCACCCTTTGCGTTCTCTTCTTTGCTCTTCTCGGTGGATGTCGTTCGACGACAACGACGTCGCAGTGCGAGTACTGCCATTCCGGACTTGAGCTTGCTTCGGAGACACATCAAAACTGTATCGATTGCCATGGTGGTGATGAAACTCTGACCGATAAGAAAGCTGCCCATGAGAGTATGTATGGGCCTCGCAATCCGTCTGCTCCCAAATTCTGGGACAAAACCTGTGGGAAGTGCCATCGCTATCAGTTTGATCGGGTAAGGTCGAACTTGATGTTGACCAATACCGGTTTTATCAAAAATATTCGTCTGACGTGGGAGGGGGGCGAGGAGTATCTTTACGCCACTCTAGAGCAAAAATTATATGATGCCGAAGGAAACCCGGTAGAGCACCACTCGGTACTTGAGTTGCGTAATCTGGCTGGTGAGCTCTATAGAAAATACTGCTCTTTATGCCACATCGGTATCGAATCTCATCGCTCATGGAAGGGGTCTCATGCTTCTGGATGCGCAGCGTGCCATTTCCCGTTTAACGATAATGGAACTTATCAAGGAACGGACCTGGCTTTAAAAAACACATGGCCACACTCGGCCAGTCACAAGATGGAACCTTTGCCCTCCAATGAAGTGTGTTTCAGATGTCACAACCGAAGTGGACGCATTGCCTTGTCTTATCAGGGAATGAACGATGGTAATAACGGATTGGTGCCGGTGAGCAATGGTTTCCCCGGGCCGAACATGATTACTGGTGCCCGGAATGCCACTCACATCCAAGGTGATATTCACTATGATAAGGGGATGGATTGTATTGATTGTCACACCTCCCGTGATGTGATGGGGGACGGTTACGCTTACGAAAATATGTATCTGCAAACGGAGGTGGCTTGTGAAGACTGTCATGGTAGTGGTGACGAAACACCCCGGTTTGAGACCGTCCAACGTGAAAACCATGATGCGGTGAGAGAGTCTCGCAGTTATAAACGGCGGGTAAAGACGGGAGATCAACTTATTTTGACCTCCAAGGGGCGTCCATATTCCAATGTTTTTTACCGTGATGGCCAGGTCGTCGTCGTTGGCAAGCGTGACGGACAGGAACATTTCAGTAAACAGATCACCGGCACACCGGAACATCAAATTGCCGGGCATGAGCGTATGGAGTGTTATGCTTGCCATTCTGCCGCTGTTCCGCAGTGTTTTGGCTGTCATACCGAATATGATCGTTCGCAAAAAGGGATGGATCATATGTTGGGACGGGAAACCTGGGGGAAATTCAGCGAAGGGGAAGATTATCGCTCTTTGTATCCGTTCTCATTAGCTTTGGACCAACGAGGGAAAATAGCTCCAATGACCCCGGGATGTCAGACGTTTTTGACCGTGATCGATCATCGTGGTGAGGTGGTTCAGAAGGAATATGTCGCCAACTTCCGAGGCAAAAAACAGCTGCGGTTTGCCCCGTTCTATTCCCACAATACCGCCGCCAAAGCGGTCGGTTGTACGGAATGTCATGCCGACCCGGCCTTTCTGGGCTTTGGCCAACATGTCATTGAGGGGCAGAGTGTTGAGAGTACTTTGATCTGTGAAAAGTCGGATGAACTGCCCCTCGACGGTTTCATGGTGATGAAGCAGGGACAGGTTGAAGCATTTTCGGCGGTTGTTCGTGAACACAGTCGTCCGCTGAATGAGGAAGAAATCCGCCGGGCGTTGATGGTCAACCAGTGTCTGGTTTGCCACGATGACCCGAAGGATCCCATTTACCAACAGGCTTTGGATTATGGTCAGATTGTACGTTGTCTTCAGCGCGCTACTGCTGATCGCTAGCGTGACAAGCGGGCTGGCTGCGCCATGCCAGCAGTGTCATGAGGTGTCGGTCGGTGGTGTTCATCAAAATGTCGCGTGCGCCCAGTGCCATGGCCCTCACGGCACTCTCGCGCAGCCGGGGATTGCCGATAATCGGGGGCTGGG
>PKUE01000035.1 GCA_002869685.1 Desulfuromonas sp. | reverse complement strand
CACTGGATATCCCCGAGTGTCTGCCGGCACTGATCGACATGATCAATGCCCGCTTCGGCTGTGAGCTGACCGGTGACGATGTCACGGAACTGGGCAAGAGAGTCCTCAAGCTGGAGCACCAGTTCAACCTGGATGCCGGTATGACCAACAAGGACGACCGTCTACCTGAGTTCTTCAAGACCGATGCGGTACCGCCGCACAACGCAATCTGGGATTTCTCGGACGAAGAGATCGACGAATTCTGGAACTTTTAAAGAGAGTTGCTGTTCTCTCATTGCCGGATGTGCCTTTCCCTCCTTGGGCACATCCGGATTTTTTTCTTTACGGAGTTGTTACCATGATCACCATTACCGTTAAGCTGTTCGCTAATTTTCGGGTCGGTCGTTTCAAGGTTGAACAACGCGACTATCCTCAAGCCATCTCGTGCCGCAAACTGCTCGCTGAGCTTTCGATCAGTGTTGAGGAGTTGGGGGTGCTGATGATTAACGGCCGTCATGCCGACGTCGACGACCTTCTGTCTGACGGCGATTCCGTTGGCATCTTCCCTCTGGTCGGTGGGGGCTAACAATGTTCGACGTTGAACAATGGATTGAAAGCCGCGAAACGGCCGGGCTGCTCAACTGGGCCGACCAACAGGGCGCGGCCAAGCGTTTTGGTGTCAGTGTTGCCTGTATTGAAGCGATCTGTCTCAAACGCGGCATTTTACCGGCACGTTATCAGCGCAATCGCTCGATGATCAGCTGCCGCGAGCAGTTGTGTCTGTTTACAAGCCATGTTGCCGTTGTCGGATGTGGTGGCCTGGGCGGTTTTGTCGTTGAAGAACTGGCCCGAGTGGGGATCGGTCATATTACGGTGATTGACCCCGATGTATTCGAAGAACACAATCTGAACCGTCAGCTGTTTTCCTCCATTGCCGATCTGGGTCGCGACAAGGTGGCCGTTGCCGCACAACGCATTACCCAGGTCAATCCGGCCGTGGTGATCACACCGGTGGTTAAAGCCTTCAAGCACAGTAATGGTCTGGGCCTGCTGGCCGGTGCACAGGTTGTGGTCGATGCCCTCGACTGTATCACCACCCGCCTTGAACTGGCGCAAGTATGTCGGGCGCTGGAGGTGCCATTGGTTCACGGCGCCATCGCCGGGTGGTATGGTCACGTCACCACGCAGATGCCTGAGGATCACAGTCTGGAATCACTCTATCATCATCCGGGTGCGGACAAGGGGATCGAACGCAAGCTGGGTAACCCGTCATTTACTCCGGCCGTCATTGCGTCGCTGCAGGTTTCTGAAGTGATTAAGGTGCTTCTGGATCGCGGGTCCCCGCTGAGTCGCCGCCTGATGATGGTGGATCTTCTTGATATGGAAGTTGCCGAGGTCAGCCTGGTTGCCGATGCCTCAGAGACAGGAAAAGGGTCGCCTTAGCGACCCTTTTTCCGTTATCGGCGGATTAATTGTCTTCCCTCTAGATCTGATACGAAAAGTGATCTGAGCACGTGTAATCGTACAGTTCCACCAGGTTGTCATTGATGATTCCACTGAAATGGGAGCCACTTTGATGGTCGTAACCGTCGAACAGCTGACCATAAACCGACAGACAGGTGTGTTGCTGCTCCTGTTGCTGAACCATACAGAAGTTCTCGCCATCGGTTGCACGTTGAGTTCCACATTTCCGTTCTTGCATTGTCGGAATCACCGGACGTTGTTGACACATCTGCTTCAAATCGCGCTGCACGTTTTCCTCCAAATCCAGCACACTCATCTGCAGATCCTGCTGCTTCGCCAACTTCGCCGCGACGTAGGCAATATACGCCCTTAACTCACTTGTCATAATTTCCTCCCATACCGTGAGTGAACAAGCTCCAGTCAGGTAAAATACCCGCTGAATGTCAGGACCGGCGGGGATCGCCCGTCCTCCTCCGAAAAAACAACTAAGAGAGTTTTTATCTTATATGTAAGCAGAACACTTATACTGTATACAGCATAAAATGCGCTTTGTCGAATTGGCGCCACTATTTTTAAGAGAAAATAATTTTAGCCGAGAGGAGAATGGTGTGTTCAGGAAGGAACAGCCCACAAACAAAAAGGCTCCCGAAATGGGAGCCTTCTGTTCGCGTGATACGGTGCGTCTTTTGTCGTCTGGCGCTTAGCGCCAGACGCAGTAAACAAGTTACGCGTTTACTGTGTTGTTCTGTGTCAGAGCGTCGAGACTCTTGCGCAGCAGCATAGTGATGCTCATGCCGGAATCTTCAGAGATTTCACGCAGGATGTCCATCTCTTCAGAATTAATGCGGCAAGATACGATGTGTTTTTTCGGATACTCTTTTTTACGTCCCATGATCATGACTCCTGTGAAAATTAGTATGTTAAAACAGCGGGTTAATTGGCTTCTTTGCGCTTACGTGTTTATATATTGCAAAGAGGTTGCCAGTTTTCACAGTTGAGACAATATTTTTTTATTCCTTTTATTTTCAGCAACTTACACAGCACATCCATTTCACCTCCATCACAGGCAATTTTCCCCTCGTAACAATGTGGCACAGGTCGAAACGGAGTGAGACAGTATACGGTTAATTTTGAGCCAATTGTGACACACCTACCCCTGTCAAACACCTATGGAAATCTGTCGGTTCTCCGCGGTGAACACTATGAACAAAATAAACTTTAAACACTAAAAAGATATTAATTCCAGAAACTTACAATTTCACCAAAGTGGTTCTATGCTGTTTGTAACACAAGAGATCAGACGTGGTTGCGCCCCTGCCAGCCACGTTGCCAAGACCCCTCAGCAGAAAAGGAGAACCGCCATGTTGTACATCCAATTCTTATTCCTGTTACTGATGTTGTACCTGGGAAGCCGTTACGGTGGGATCGGACTGGGTGTTGTTTCCGGTATCGGCCTGGTTGCCGAAGTTTTTGTCTTTCAGATGCCGCCAACCTCGCCACCAATTACCGTCATGTTGATCATCATGGCTGTTGTTACCTGTGCCTCGGTGCTCGAAGCCGCAGGCGGGCTCAAATACATGCTGCAAGTGGCGGAACGGATTCTGCGCTCCAATCCGCGCATGGTTACCTTCCTCGGTCCTCTGGTCACTTACGGCATGACCTTCATGCTCGGAACCGGCCACGCCGTTTACTCGGTCATGCCGATCATCGGTGACGTCGCCCTGAAAAACAATATCCGCCCCGAGCGCCCGATGGCGGCAGCTTCTGTAGCGGCCCAGCTGGGGATCACCGCCAGCCCGATTTCAGCGGCCGTGGTTTACTACCTGGCACAGCTGACCAATATTGATGTCACCATCACCCTGTTGTCCATTCTCAGTGTCACCATTCCGGCCACCTTGCTTGGTTTGATCGCCATGTCCCTGTACAGCATGCGTCGTGGTGTCGAGCTTGAGGACGATCCTGAGTATCAACGCCGCATGGAAGATCCGGTCTGGCGCAAGCGGATTGAGGAAACCACCTCGACAACCCTGGATGAAAAACTGCCAGATTCGGCAAAGCATTCAGTTCTGCTGTTCCTGCTGGCGCTGGTGACCATCGTTATCATCGCCATGTTCCCACAAGTGCGCACCATCGCTGACAGTGTCAAGCCGATCAAGATGTCGATTGTCATTCAGATGATGATGCTGGCGTTTGGTGGCATTATCCTGCTGGTTACCAAAACCAAGACCTCTAAAGTGCCTGAAGGCGTCGTGTTCAAATCGGGCATGGTTGCCGCCATTGCCATCTTTGGTATCGCCTGGATGAGTGACACTTACTTCCAGTTCGCCATGCCCAGTTTCAAGGCGGGCATCATCGGCATGGTCCAAGGCCATCCGTGGACCTTTGCTCTGGCCATGTTTATCGTCTCCGTCGTCGTCAACAGTCAGGCTGCCACTTGCCGCATGATGTTGCCGGTGGCTCTGGGAATGGGTCTGTCCCCGGCTTTGGTCATCGGTATCATGCCATCCTGTTACGGCTACTTCTTCATCCCCAACTATCCGTCGGATATCGCCACCTGCAACTTTGACATGACAGGCACCACCAAGATCGGTAAGTACTACTTCAACCACAGCTTTATGTTACCGGGTCTGATTGCCGTCATCACCGCCTGCTGTTTCGGCTACCTGTTGGCCTCGATTCTCATCTGACCTGTGTGTCTGACAAAAAAAAGCCCCGACCGTTCCGGTCGGGGCTTTTTTTGTCAACGTTGCAACAGGCTCGGGCATCGCGCATAACCCTAATTTTCAAGCCGGAAATAGCGCCGTTCCGGGCGGCCGACACTGCCATACACCACATCTGCGGTCAACTCACTGATCGACACCATGTATTCCAGATAGCGCCTTGCGGTGGAACGACTGGCGCCAATCTGAGCCCCCACCTCTTCGGCACTGAGCCCCTGATCAAACGTTTCGTCAAACACCTGACGTATTTTCGTCAAGGTCAGCGGATCAATCCCTTTGGGCACAGCACCACGCTCCACCACCGTCGGTTGCGACGAACTATGCATCAATTGATCAATATCGCGCTGATCGAGAATGCCGCCACTTTCCAGCTGGTCGCGATAGCGACTGTAGGAAGTCAGAGCCTCTTCAAAGCGGCTGAACACGGCCGGTTTGACAATATAATCGAAGGCTCCGGCCCGCAGTGCCTGTTGAACTGCAGCCACATCTTTGGCCGCGGTAATCAGAATGACATCCACTTCCTGCCCTTCAATGCGTAAATGCCGCAGCAGATCCATGCCATTGCCATCGGGCAGATACAGATCGAGCAGTACCAGATCTGGCTGGAGGATTGTTGCCATCTCCTGCGCTTCGGTGCAATTCGCCGCCAGTCCACACACCTCAAAGCCCGGCACTTTTTCACAAAACCGCTGGTGCAGCTGGGCAATGCGCGGATCATCCTCAACAATCAATACTCGTAGTGGTGTCATAAGCCGGACTCCGTTTTCGGCTGCTTGGGAATCATCACGGTGAACAACGCCCCTCCCAAATCCCCTGTTGAGATGGTCACCTGGCCTTTGAGGTCCGCAACCCGTTGCTGTACCAGGTATAGGCCAACCCCGTGGGTCGTCTGTGGATCTGCACCATCGACCTTACTTGAATACCCTTTGATAAAGACACGTTCCTGTTCGTCTGGCGCAATCCCTGCGCCCGTGTCTTCAATTTCGAAAATAAGATCATGGCCTATATCGGTCATGAACAGACGCACTTCCGCAGCTTGTCGCCTATTGCGCAATGCCGCCTCAAGGGCGTTATCCAACAAGTTACCCAGGATGGTCACCAGATGGTGCTGATTGAGCGATTCAGGGACATCCTGCATGGTGCTGTCCGGATCAATGGTAAAGGTGACTTTCAGTTCCATGGCCCGGTTGTATTTGCCCAATAGAATCGCCGAAATCATCGGATGGGGGACCGCCCGGGTGAGGAAGTGGATCAAACTCTGGTAGCTCTGGGCTTCCTGAACGATCAGATCGAGAGCCTCATCGTAGGCCTGAATCTGCAGCAGACCCGACAGGGTGTGAAGTTTGTTGGAATATTCATGGGCCTGCACCCGCAACATTTCGGTAAACTCGCGCGTCTGGCGCAATTCTTCTTCAAGGCGGTCCAGTTCTTCCTTGCGGCGAAAGCTGGCCACCAGCCCGGTTACCTGCCCCTGATGCACAATCGGCGCGCAGGTGAAAAACATCGCCTGGCCGTCAATGGTCAGTTCCTGAAAATTGATTTCGTTACCCGCTTGCAGCAGTGGCGCAAAATCACTGCCGGCAAAAACCGTGGATACCGGCTCGCCGATGATGGTGCGTTGTACATCGAGACCAGTGTGTTCGAGCGCTGCATGGTTGATCAGACGAATGCGTGATTGACCATCGACAGCAATGATCCCGGCGCGAATCGATTGCAGAATCGCATCACGCTCCTGATAAAGAGCCGAGATCTCCTGGGGTTCGAGCCCCAGAGTCTGCCATTTGACAAATCGGGCAATCGCTGAGGCGCTGAGCAGAGCGATCACAGTCATCATCAGAATATAGGTGCCGGGTTCACGCTGGTAGCCATGGACGATTTGGGCAATCTTCTGGTTCAGGTAGCCAACGGCGACAAATCCGATGATCTGCTCCTGTCCATCGCGCACCGGAACAATCCCGCGCAGCGAGTAGCCCAAGGTGCCAACGGCTTTGGAAATATAGGAACTCCCTTGCTCAAGAGCCGCCAGCTCATCACCACCAACAAAGGTTTCTCCGATACGCTGCGGATCGGGATGGGATAATCGCCGCCCCTGCCGATCGGCAACCACGACGTACTCCGCCACGGTCAACGCGCGAATCTCTTCGGCGAGGGCCTGAACTTCGGGATGATCCTGGTGGGGTTGTTGCAGCGCTGCCACCACCGTCGGCATGATCGCTACGGAGTGGGCAATATCCAGGGCACGGCGGCCAATCTCTTTTTCGGAGATACTGCCGATGAGACTGGAAAAGATCGCGCCACTGACAAACAGTTGCACCAAGGCAACAACCATGACCAGCACCACCATCTGACCATACAGAGTGCGCGGTTCATAGCGTCTCAGCCAATGAAGTATCGGGGCCAGCTTCATGATTCTCCTTTATCGAACAGGTTGCCGCCAGCGGGTTGGGTCTGTCGTCGCCCTTTCATCTCGATAGTTTAACAGGAATTCTTCCGCGTGCAGAATCCTTTCCGCTAAAGATTACCGCCTAGGTTATATTTGCCCATGGACATTCCCTGCCGTGTATATTACTCTGAGGTCATTGTCGCATGCTATTGAATGAACCTAACCGGTGGAGGAAACCCATGGAACAGTTTGATGTCATTGTCATCGGTTCCGGCGGGGGCACCAAGATCGCCCTGCCCGCAGCTCAACGTGGCCTGAAAACAGCCCTGATTGAACGGGATGCCTTTGGTGGCACCTGTCTGAATCGTGGGTGTATCCCGTCGAAAATGCTTATTTATCCGGCGGATATCATCTACGCCATCCGTCATGCCCGCCGGGTTAATATTCGGGCGGATCAGCAGATTGAAGGCGATTTTTCAACTCTGGTTGAGCGCGTTACCCAAACGGTCACTCAGATGTCCGAGCACTTTTCCGAAAAAGTTCAGGACCTTGACCATCTTGACTATATCCACGGCAGCGCCCGTTTTGTCTCCGACAGCGTCATTGACGTCAATGGCCGTCAGCTGACGGCCCCGGCCATCTTTATTGCCACCGGCGCCAGCCCGGCCATCCCTGAAATCCCCGGGCTGGAAGGGACACCTTACATGACCAGCACCGAGGCATTACGCTGCACTGAATTACCAAAACGAATGATTATTATCGGCGCAAGCTATATTGCCTGCGAATTGGGTCACGTCTACGAGGCGTTCGGCACCGAGACCCACTTTCTGGTGCGCAGTGCCCTGTTGCGCCAAGAGGACGATGATATCCGCACCTCGTTCGCCGCGGACTTCCGCCAGCGGCATACCCTGCATCAGGGCTATGAGCCAATTAGTGTCAGCTACAGCGATGGGCTGTTCTGTGTGCAGCTGCGCCAC
Source organism: Desulfuromonas sp. (assembly GCA_002869685.1). Taxonomy (GTDB): domain Bacteria; phylum Desulfobacterota; class Desulfuromonadia; order Desulfuromonadales; family Desulfuromonadaceae; genus Desulfuromonas. Next base: position 15,262 of record PKUE01000035.1, on the reverse strand, counting down.
AACGAAAAAGGCACCGAGAAACAACTGTACAGTGAGGCGTTGCTGGTCAGCACCGGGGTGAAACCGGTTACGGATGATCTGGGCCTGGAAAACACCGCCATCGCCCGCACGGAAAAAGGCTTTATCGAAGTTGATGATCACCTGCGCACCACCGTTGCCGGGGTTTATGCTCTGGGAGATTGTGTCGGCAACTACCTGTTCCGCCACAGCGTCAATTTTGAAGGGGAATATCTGATGCGCACCCTGTTTGAAGCGCCCAGCGACGAACCGATCAATTATGGCGCTGTGCCACGGGCAGTGTTCACCGTTCCGGAAGTGGCGGTGGTGGGTGCCGGGGAGAAACAGCTTCAGGAGCAGGGAGTCGATTATATCGTCGGTCGGGCCGACTATGCGGACAGCAATATGGGCATGGCCAGAATGATTGAAACGGGCTTTGCCAAATTGCTGTTTGAGCGCACCAGCCGTCGCCTGCTGGGAGCCCATATTATCGGCGAAGAGGCCTCCGATCTGATCCACATGCTGATCCTCGGCCTGCACCAGCAGGTGACCATTGACGATCTGCTGGCCATGATCTACATCCACCCGGCCCTGCCGGAATTGATCCGTGATGCCGTGCGTGATGCCCGCGACCAGTTGTCTTGACTGTTGCCGCCCTGGCCGTTAAACAGCCCCTTTCAGGCGCCGTTTATCTTCATACATGGCTTTGTCGGCCGCTTTGAGCAGTTGTTCGGCCGTGATGCCGTCATCAGGGCAGACACTGACACCGATGCTGGTCTCAACAGTCACCACGCCATCTTTGCCCAGTTCTATTGGGGCGCCCAGACTGCTGCGTAATTTATCAACGACCTTGACGATGCCATCATCACCGGGGAAGGCAAACAGAATCACGACAAATTCATCACCACCGACGCGCGAAACCATATCGGAATTACGCAGCGTATCCTGCAGACGCCGGGCAATGGTGACCAGAACCTGATCCCCTTTTTTGTGCCCATACAGATCATTGATCGGCTTGAAATTATTCAGATCAAGATACAGCAGGCAGAGTGTCCGCCGGTTGCGCCGGGCCACGGCAATGCTCTGCTGCAGATAACGCTCGAAAAAGCGTCGGTTGGCCAGTTGAGTCAGAGGATCGTACAACGCCAGGGTCCGGTTACGCTGATACGCTTTCAGCAGTGCATACAGCAGCAGACTGAGCACAGAGGCCATCAACAGGCCAAAAATCCGCAACGCTTCTATGGCAACACTGGCGGACTCCCACCCATCTTTTGGCATCACCGCCAATTGCCAGCTGCCGACAGGCAGCGGAATATCGAGCAGAATCGCCCGCTCGCCCCGAAACAGATCCGGGTTGCCGAAGAAATAGTCCCCGGTACTTCCTTGACCATTTTTGCCGCGCAAAGCAAACAACAACGACACATCAGGTCGCGTCAGACCGCTATGCTCATAAAGGGTGGTGGCATCAATCACCACGCTGGCAAGCCCCCATAAACTCTGGTCGGAACTGCAATAGATCGGAATCCGACTGATGAACCCCTGCCCACCCTGAACCAGCTCCACTGGTCCGGCAATCACGGTATTCTTTTCATTGATCGCCTGCTGAATGGTCACCATCTGGTCTGGATAGTTGCGGTAGTCCAGGCCCAGCACCGATTCATTGCCCTTGAGCGGATAAACAAAACCCGCGACAAAGTCCTGAATCAGTCCAATGTTGCGGATATAGGGAGCACGCTGCCGCAATGCACCGGCAACGCGGTTAAATTCCTGCCGGGTTAGTTCGGGATGACTGGCCACAAAAACGGTCAAGCCCAGAGCCAGGTTCAAGGTGGTATGGATTTCATATTCAAGCCGGGACCGGACAAGACTGGCGCGGGTGAACACCTCATTACGCTGTTGCGTTAACTGGTAACTGCGATACTGATACGCGAGAAATTCAGTACTCGTCAGCGTCACCACAAAGGCCAGGATGGCTGCGGGCAGTAAGATGCGTCGATGTGAAAAGAAATGGGACATCTCGCAATTCCGTTGGTCGAGGTTAAGCCGCCATTCTAGCACGTTAAGACTGCGACAGGACAGACTCTTGTCAATGTGCGAGAATTTTGACCACCATCAGCGTCCGGTCATCCTCCTGGCGTGAGGTGGCCATAAAATGATCGAGATGGGCCAATATCTTGTCGTGGATAACTCTGGCCGGATGCTCGACTTGGCTGGCCAGGACCTGACGCAAGCGATCGGTGCCGTACATCTCCCCGGCAGCATTGCGCGCTTCCCAAATCCCATCGGTGGCGATCAACAGAATATCTCCCGCTCCGAGAATCACGGCGGCAGCGGGTTGATAGTGCGCATCGGCATTGATGCCTAACGGGTATCCGGTGGTCGGCAGTTCTTCGACCGTTCCGGTCCGATGGCGATACCAGAATACCGGACCATGACCCGCCGAGTTCCACACCAACTCCGAGGTCTCCGGCAAATATTGACCACAAAACAGGGTCATGAAGTTGTCGTCCTGACTGTGTTCCACCAGATGGCAATTGATCACGGCAAACAGACGTTGCAGATCACAACTGAGTTGTTCAATCGCCAGACGGAACACCCCTTTGACCAGCGCCATCAGTAATGCCGCCCCCACACCGTGACCGGACACATCGCCCACCGCAAAGCTCAAGCGCGGGTGCTGGGAATCCGGGAGGAAAAAATCGTAAAAGTCGCCACCAATCTCATCGCAGTATCGCGAAGAGACGTGAAGATCGATCGGCGGCTGAGAAACCTCCTGCTGCTGTGGCAGCAGCTTACGCTGGATCTCGCGCGCCATGGCCAGGGAGTGGCGCAATTCCTGATGCCGCTGCCGCTCACTGACATCTCGAATGATAGCCACCAGCGTCCGCCGTCCCGAACACAGAATGGAACTGATCGACAGTTCGGCGGTAAACACACTGCCGTCACGGCGGCAATGGCGGCTGGCCGGAATCACATCCACTTCGCCACATAAACAGCGCGCCAGATCGTGCTTGCCCCGCTCGCTATCCACCATCAGGTCATGAAATGATTTGGTCAACAGTTCCATCTGGTCATAGCCATACAGCTGGCAGGCGGCATCATTAACCTCAACAATTGTCCGCTGTTTGGCATCGATCAGCATAATGGCATCGGATTCACTGTGAAAAATCTGCTGGTATTTTTCGCGGGTCTCCTGCAGCGCCTGTTCTTCACGCAGTTGACGGGTAATATCCCGCGAGATCAGCGCAGCACCAACACACTGGCCGTAGACATCGGTTAAGGGGGAAATTGACAGTGAGACGAAGATCGCCTGACCATCGCGCCGCAGGTGCATGGTGCGAAAGTGGCTGATCCGCTTTCCTTCAAGCACGGCATGGAGAATCTGGCGAATCTCGTCGTGCCGTTCCGGCAGGCACAACTGCCATAACGGTTGATGAAGAATCTGTTCGCGTCGATAGCCGTAAATCTGCTCGGCGGCCCGATTCCAGCTGATGATCCGACCATCCAGGCGCATCCCGAGAATTGCGTCGTCGGAGGATTCTATAATCGAGCTGAGAAAGGCGCGGGTGATCTCCATGTCACCCCCTTAGCCTCCTGGCTTCAGTGCATCGGCCAGCAACTCACGGCTGTGTTCGTCGTCATGGCAATAGCTGCAGAGGTTTTCCCAGTTGCTGCCATCGGGAGGATTGTTGGCATGGTTGCCATCGATATGGTGCACCGTCAGCAGATGCAGGGTGTCGAGGGTAAATTCGCGACCGCATTTGGCACAGATCCAGCCGTGCAGCTGCAGTGACCGTTCCCGGTAGTTACGGTTATCCTGCTGCTCGGCCTTGGCCTGGCGCACAAAGGCCTGCTGCTCTTCGACAGATTTCAGCCGTGGCGGTTTTCGGGATGTGGGTCGAAAATGACGGGTCATCGCTGAATCTCCTTACGATCATTCTCGTATAAGTATAGAGATTCAGTCGGCAAAGAAAAGCCGGACGATGAAAAAACGTCCCCGTGGGCTGAACATCCCGCTCGGAAGCTCCTCTCAGGAGCGGTGTTGCCTAGCCATCACCGTTGGCGTAAAGGCGGCTGCGATGCTCCCGCGCTTCCTGAACTTCAACCAGCAGAAAGGCGGCCGGATAGGCCAGCAGGCGGCGCAGGCCGATCTCTTCGCCGGTTTCAACGCAGTAGCCGTAGCTGCCTTCCTTAATGCGCAACAGTGCCGCATCGATCTGGGCCAGCAGACGACTTTTGCGATCCTGGGTGATCAGGGCCATGCGGCGCTGATAGTCACTGTGACTCTGTTCGACCAGTTCCGCCGAACGGATGTTTTCGGCACGTACCTCGCGGGTGGCATTATGCGTTTCCTGCTGCAATTGCACACGCCATTGCCGCAGCAAGGTCTCAAAGTAGGCGATTTGACGAGAATTCATATAAGTCTCGTCCTCATGGGGCCGATAGGTGCTGGCAACGCGGGTCATGTTACTCTCCTCATAGCGGAAAATGAAAACAGTCACGGAGCGATGGAGCGGCACCGATTAAAACGGGACATGATCACAAACACATGAGCGCACAGTTATCTTTTGATGTGTGTCTTACTTTCGCCACAATCCCAGATTCTGGTCAATCCACACCAGCGTAATCCGCTCGGGCGGACAGCTTTTCGATCACTGACCCGTTGTTGCACAGACGCTGGACGTGATCACAATCGTGGCAACGGCCACGATTCGCCGCCAAGTTGGCGTAGCGCTTCGCCTCTATCTACGTTATGATGGGGATTCTGTCTTTCTCTCGACGAAGAGGATATCTCCATGATCATCAAGATTTATCCAAACCGCGATGAAGCCATTCGCGCAATAGAGCAGAAACGCTCTGAATTGCTGGACCTGTCGGCCTATCCCGATGAAAATCTGCCCTCGGAGTGCAACATCCTGATGCGAATGGTCAGTGCAGCTAAAAGCTACAGTGAAGCCTTGAATTATACCACCGAGGAACATCTGGAAACCGCGACCCCGAAACAGCTGCATCGGATCCTGTTTCAATTGTCCCAACAGGTGCAATCCATTCGCGCCCTTTAGACCAGAGACACGTCCGTAGCCCGGCGCTGCACTTTTGCCCCGAAACATGTGAGATTACACTTGCTTTTTCATCCGAGAGGTGTATTCTCCCCTGCCGCCAGAAACACTGGCGCGGCGGATATTGACCCAGACGAGGCATATATGGCACAACCCTCTTCCACAATCCTTCACATTGCCGGAGAACAGATTCTCCCCGGAGAAAACCGGGTTCTGTCCCTGCCGTTGCCCCGTCTGTACGATCGCACTGAAATGGCTATGCCGGTCCATGTCTTTCGTGGCCGCCGCCGCGGTCCGGTGCTGTTCGTCAGTGCTGCGATTCACGGTGATGAAATCAACGGAGTTGAAATCGTCCGCCGTCTGATCAACCTCAAATTGCTCAAATCGTTGCGCGGCACCTTGATCGCCATCCCGCTGGTCAATGTCTATGGCTTTCTCAACCGCTCCCGTTATCTGCCCGACCGCCGAGATCTCAACCGTTCGTTTCCCGGCTCCGAATACGGCTCGCTGGCCTCACGCGTGGCCCACCGGTTCCTCGAACAGATCGCCAGCCAGTGCACCCACGGCATCGATCTGCACTCGGCTTCCAACCATCGCAAAAACCTGCCGCAGATTCGTTGCGAATGGCACGATGAAGAGGGACTGGCTCTAGCCCGCGCTTTTGGCGCCCCACTGATTATCCACTCCCGCCTCAGGGACAATTCGCTGCGCCAGGCCGTGCACGAAATGGGTATCCCCATTCTGGTTTACGAGGCCGGTGAAGCTTTACGCTTTGACGAACCGTCCATCCGTTTCGGCGTACGTGGCATCGTCTCGGTGATGCGCCATATCGGCATGTTGCCACCGCGTCCGGCCCCGACCATGGCGGAATCGCTGATTTCGCGGCGCACCTTCTGGGTCCGCTCTCCGATCAGTGGCCTGTTGCGCCGGACCACAGAACTGGGCGACCTGGTTGCTGCTGGCGACACGATGGGATACATTGAAAACCCGCTCAACAACAAGCGCACTGCAGTGATTGCCAATCATCGTGGCGCCGTGATGGGCATTCAGAATCTGCCTCTGGTGTATCAGGGTGATGCCCTGTTTCACGTTGCCGCACCGGATGGTGATGAAGATCAGGTGATCGACTCCATGGAAGCCTTCCAGTCACTGGTGGAAGATTATTTCTGAGTCGAACATTGACGCTAACAAGGAAGAAATGATGACAAATCAACATATGGTGGGATGGCGCGAATGGGTTTCGCTGCCGGATCTGGGTATCCCGTGGATTAAAGCCAAAGTCGATACCGGCGCCCGGACATCTGCCTTACATACCTGTTTTATAGAAGAATTTTTTCGCGACGATCAACTGTGGATCCGGTTTATCCTGCACCCGTTGCAGGAGACCAGCACCCCTGAGCTGACCTGTGAAGCGGCGGTCAAGGACCGCCGCACCGTTTCCGACTCGGGAGGTCATCGCGAACAACGTTATGTCATTGAAACGCCGGTGCGGTTGGGCAATCTGGTCTGGCCAATTGAAATCACCCTGACCAATCGCGAAACCATGCGTTTTCGGATGCTGCTCGGACGTACAGCCATGGACAACCTGTATGTCAATCCCAGTACATCCTATTGTTTTGAGCGTCCCGATGCGGACGTACTGTACGAGGTCTATACCCCGGGAGAAGTCTTATGAAAATCTGTATTTTGTCGCGTAACCCCAACCTTTACTCCACCAGCAAGCTGGTTGACGCCTGTAAGGAGCGCGGCCATGACGTTGAGGTAATCGATCCCCTGCTGTGCTACATGGTTATCGCTTCCCATCGTCCGACAATCCATTATAAAGGGCGTGAGTTAGACGACTTTGATGCCGTGATTCCCCGCATCGGTGCGTCGATTACCTTTTATGGTACCGCCGTTGTCCGTCAGTTCGAAATGATGGGCGTCTTCTGTGTCAATGAGTCGGTCGCCATCAGCCGTTCGCGCGACAAACTGCGTTCCCTGCAGTTACTCGCCCGCAAAGGGGTTGGCTTGCCGGTGACCGGGTTTGCCCACTCGACTAAATTCACCGGCGACCTCATCTCGCAGGTCGGCGGGGCTCCGCTGGTGGTCAAGCTGCTCGAAGGCACTCAGGGCGTCGGCGTGGTTCTGGCGGAAACACAGAACGCGGCGGAAAGTGTTATTGAAGCCTTTCGCGGTCTGAAGCAAAACATCCTGGTTCAGGAGTTCGTTAAAGAGGCGAACTCGTGTGATATTCGCTGCTTTGTCGTTGGCGAACGCGTGATTGCCGCGATGATGCGTAAGGGTAAAGCCGGCGACTTCCGCTCCAACCTCCACCGTGGCGGCAGCGTACTGACCGTAAGACTCACCCCGGAAGAGCGCTCAACCGCCGTGCGTGCCGCCAAGATCATGGGCCTTAATGTCGCCGGTGTCGATATCCTGCGCTCCAATCACGGCCCGGTGGTGATGGAGGTCAACTCCTCGCCCGGTCTGGAAGGCATTGAAACGGCCACGGAAATCGATGTGGCTGGCAAGATGATTCAGTGGATCGAAAAGAATTGTGCCTCCGGCACCACGCGGACGCGCGGCAAGGGCTAGTTGCCCGCCAAACGTTGCCTTGCGGTACCAGATCTTTCACGCTCCCCGGCCCTTCGGACGGGGAGCTGTTTTTTTACCCTGCGCGACGTCTGCCCTGCTCCGCCAAAACAATGCAACAGCCGATAAACTTTCTTGCAAAACTAACGTTTTGACCTGTCGCAAATGGTATACTACCCTTTCTACTGAACCCGCTAAGGCGTGAAGATCAATCGCTTCGTGATGACTCAGACGGGTCGTTTTTCGGGCCAACAAATGAAGAGAGAGGATCAATGGCATTTGATGACAGCGATACCGATGCTATGGACTGGCTGCGCGCCGAGTTGACCGATGAAATTGACGAAGGCTATGAATTGGAGATTTCCGAGCCGGGTCTTTCTCTCGCCTTACGTCGCATCTATAAGCACAAAAGACCACCGACGATCGATCGCCATTCCTATTTTAAAGCCTTACTGTCATTACAAGCAGAGCTTATCAAACTTCAGGATTGGGTTTCCTATACTGGTGAAAAGGTGGTTGTTCTTTTTGAAGGCCGGGATGCAGCGGGCAAAGGTGGGGTCATCAAACGGATTACCCAGCGGTTGAATCCCCGGGTATGTCGCGTCGTCGCCCTGTCCAAACCGACAGAGAGGGAACTGAGTCAGTGGTATTTTCAGCGCTATGTTTCCCATCTGCCTTCGGGTGGCGAGATCGTTCTGTTTGATCGCTCCTGGTACAACCGTTCGGGTGTCGACCGGGTGATGGGATTCGCCAGCGAAGAACAGGTTGAACAATTTTTTCTCGACGTGCCGGAATTCGAGCGCATGTTGGTTCGCTCTGGAATCCGTCTGGTCAAGTACTGGTTCTCCGTCACCGATGAAGAGCAACAACTCCGCTTTCTTATGCGGATTCACGATCCCCTCAAACAGTGGAAACTCAGCCCGATGGATCTGCAATCACGCGTCCGTTGGGAAGATTACACCAAAGCGAAAGAGGAAACTTTTAAACGAACCAACATCCCCGAAGCTCCCTGGTACATTGTCAAAGGGAACGACAAAAAGAGAGCCCGCCTGAACTGCATCCATCACCTGCTGCAGTTGATTCCCTATGAGCCTGTGCCTCACGAAGAAATTGAGCTTCCTGATCGTATTTTCAATCCCGATTATGAGCGTGCCATGCTTCCGCCGGAGCTCTACGTTCCTGAACATTACTGACCGTAAACACGCCATCAGCTTCCCATTCGCGAGAGTCGCAACAGCTTACGTAAATATGACCACAACGGTTGACAATTATCTTTGTCATGATATATATGAATACATGAATTCAATGTCCAACGAGGGAGATCATCATGAGTTTACTTAGAAAAGCATCCTGGAGTCCGTACTTGGCCGGTGCCTTGGTCGGCATTCTGGCCGTGCTGTCGGTCGTGGTCACCACGGTCGTCCTTGATAAGGGCCACTATCTTGGTGCGTCCACCACCTTTGTCCGGGCCTCTGGCCTGATGGAACAGGTCGTCGCGCCACAACATGTGGCGGATAACGCCTATTTCCAAAGTAAAAAGGTCAAAATCGATTGGCAGATGCTGTTTGTCATCGGCATCTTTGCCGGCGCCTTTGTTTCTGCACGCCTTGGTGGCAGTGCCAAACATGAAACCGTGCCGCCCATCTGGCGTGAACGGTTTGGTGACAGCGCCCTCAAACGGGGCATCGGCTCTTTTATCGGTGGCGCGATTCTGCTGTTCGGTGCGCGTATGGCTGGGGGCTGCCCCAGCGGCCACGGCATGTCAGGTAACATGCAATTGTCGGTCAGCAGTCTGCTTGCTTTGATCTTTTTCATGGTTGGCGGCATCATCACCGCACGCCTGCTTTATGGGAAAGGGGGCCAATGATGGAACTGTTTCTTGGATTGATCACCGGATTTTTCTTCGGTTTCTTATTGCAAAAAGGTCAGGTCTTACGTTTTGAGCGCCAAGTTGGTTTCATGCTGCTCAGAGATATGACCATCATCAAATTTATGGCTACGGCGGTTGTCGTCGGAATGGTTGGTATCTACGCCTGTCATGCTGCCGGGCTGATCAGCCTGAGCCTTAAAGCGACCAATGTCGGTGCCATTGTCATCGGCGGCTTGATCTTTGGTGTCGGCTGGGCTATTGCCGGCTTCTGCCCAGGCACCTCGGTCGGTGCTCTGGCGGAAGGACGCTTTCACGCGTTGTGGGCCATTTTAGGGATGCTGATTGGTGCCGCTGCCTATGCGGAAATCTACCCAAGCCTGCAAAGCAACATTCTTAGCTGGGGAAACTACGGAAAGATTACCTTACCTCACGTTCTCGGCGTCTCGCCATGGCTGGTGATCGGGGCTTGGATTGTCGCGGTTATCGCGTTTTTCACCTGGGCCGAGAAAAAGGGGCTGTAGCTGGTTCACACTCAGAGCGAAGCCAATCGGGGTTGCCACGTTCCTTTCGGCAGCTTCACACACAGCAACGGACAGGCTTAATGCCTGTCCGTTTTTTTATTAGAAATCAATCTTGATCCCTTGACACGGCTTGATCCCGACGCACACTTAAGGAACCTCTTGCGGGATCAGCTTATGTTTGAAGTCAACTCAGATTTGGAAAAGAATTGCCTGTACATCACGCTGCGCGGCGTTATTAATGCTGAAGATGCCAAAGGGCTCAGGCAACAGGTTCTCGATGCCTTGGAACAACTGGCTGACGGCTTTCATGTTATCAGCGACATGAGCGAAGCCGATTGCGGTTACGTCAGCTGTCTGCCACTGTTTCAGGAAGTGATCACTGCGATCTCGAGCCACCATGTCGGTCGGGTGATCCGTATCGTCGGAGAAAGCGTGTTTCAGTGCCAGATCAATGCGGCCAGTCAGCAATTTGCCCGCTACTCCATTGAACAAGCTGCGTCCAGAGAGGCCGCCGAGGCGATGCTTGTTGAAACTGCGACCTCAGAACCGTCATGATCTTTCGCCGACCTGGTTTGCGGCCAACACCTCCACCACACTCTGCCAGGCGCGATCAGACAGGGCCGATTGCGGGATCATGATAAAACTGTCCGGCGCGTAGTAAAGCAAGAGTCCCGCCTTGATGTGACGGTAGCAACTGAAATTCTGCCAGGGCTGAACCATGCCCTGATCTCCGCAACGCAAAGTGACCTCTTCCTTATCGATGATCACCGTAACCATTTTACCGAAAAACGGATGGCGTCGTGCCTGTCCGACCCGCCTTAACGCCAGCAGATTGGTAGCCGACAAACCGATAAATCCAGTGAGCAGTAACAACATGGCACTGACCTTATTCGGATAATACCCTGCCACACCGGCACACCCGGCCATCAGACACAGCACGCTCAGAACGATCCGCCAGCGCGCACCGGGTTGCCCGGCATAATGGGCGCGGGCAAATTCCAGCCACACACTCTGATCAAACGGATACTGACCCTGAATCGGCAGCAGCTCTTTCACACTCGACTCCTTGAAAAACCAAAAATAGCGGTGGCATCGGGGAAATTTGGCCCTGTTGGCCCGATTGGTCTTGTCGCCGCCTGCCGTTGATGGCATAGTTCCCCGGTGTTGCCGGATGGCCACTTTAACATATCCTCCCCTCTGTGACACTTTGAGATGAAAGGCTTTATTATGGTTCCCGAATCTGTACAACGTGCCTGGCAGGCGCTTGACGAAAAAAAGAAGCTCAAGATCAGCCGCGCCCTGGCCAAACGCCAACCGCAAATTTTCGCCCACTGGATCGACGCAGCCGGACTGCGAAGCTTCCGTCAGGATTCCCTGCTGAATCGCAAAGCCGGTTCCGCCTCGCGCTTTGATGGCGTTCTGTTCAAAGCCGCCCAAGGTGCTCTGGCGGCCGACGTGCTGGTCGCCTACTTTACGGAAGTGGATTCTGCGGTCAATGAAGAGTATCTGGCCATGCTCAAAGGGGCTGGTGATGAAGAGATCGCCACCCGTATCGGCATTTATGTGCAACTGGCGGCCGAATATAAGGATTGGCCGTTCCTTGATCTCTACCTGGCCACGGCACTGTGGATGGGCGAGATTGATGAAAGTGAGATTGACACCATCAAGAAACAGGCTGCCGAAGCCTGATCTCTTTTGATCTTTTCAGCCAGACGGAGGAAAAATTCCGTCTGGCTGCTTTCCCCACGAGTCCCATGTCTTCTGACAACTGGTTGGTCTACATCATCCGCTGCCGGGACAACTCTCTGTACACCGGCATCACCACCGATCTTCAACGCCGCTTTGCCCAACACGCCAGTGGCCGCGGCGCACGTTATTTTCGTGGTCACGAACCGGTTGAGATCGTCTATCACGAAGCCGGGCATAACCGCTCCACCGCCAGCCGTCGCGAAGCCGCAATCAAGAAATTGAAAACTAAGGACAAATGGCTGCTGGTTAAAGAATCCAGTCCTGAGCGCTAACGGTTTCCCAGGCGTTTCGGTGTGTGTCAGTACAGCAGTGAAATCGGTTGGTTGTTCTCCATACTACTTCTGGCCCCACAACCTGCTGCTGCGCACTGCAACGTTCAAGCGACAAAGTATTACGCTGATGGGATTTGGTGATATCCAACAGAGTGGCGATACGGCAAGAAACATGCAACCCCCCGGTCAGGCTGTTGACTGGCTGGGACAGGCGATTTCGCTGATGCCACATAACACCCCGTATCCAAAACAAAACATCGAGCTCGGTTGACAGAATATGGACACTGAGCTCTGCTCAGAACGGGTCGCAGATAAAAAGAAAGCCACCTGTTTACACAGGTGGCTTTCGGCTGTCAACGTACGTGGCGTCGGTTGTCAGGAGTTTTCAACAAGGGGGGCGAAAGGCTCCTACCGATACGTCGACAGATGACGTTGCGGTTGGTTAACCGCCAATATTGGACATGGCAAACGCGTCATGATTATCCCGATCGGCACTAACCCCATGCATGTCGGGTTTCAGTTCGACAACATGGCGCAGAGCACCCTGCAATGCCAGCGGGTCTTCACTGGCCAACACGGACTTCAGATTCATCCCCATATCAGAAAACAGACAACTGCGCGCCTGACCGGTGGATGTCACCCGGATACGGTTGCAACTGGAGCAGAAGTGGCCGGTCATCGGGGTAATGACACCAATGGTGCCCTTGGCTCCGGGAATCCGGTATTCACACGCCGGTCCGGCCAATTCCTGGCGATCAACGGCTTCAAGGGAATACTTCTGCCCGAGTCGCTCAAGCACTTCATTGCCGGAAACGGACAGTTTCTGCCAGCCGGGCTTTTTCAGGGAGGGCATGTATTCGATAAAACGCACGGCCAGCGACTTATCACGCGTGAGTTCGGCAAACTGCTCGATCTCGTGATCGTTGACGCCTCGCATGGTCACGACATTGATCTTGATCGGCAGCCCGACTCGCTCAGCGGCGGCCAGACCGGCCAACACCTTGAACAGATTGGCGCCGCGGGTAATTTCGGCAAAGGTTTTGGCGTTGAGGGAATCGAGACTGACATTGAGATGTTTGACACCGGCGTTCTTGAGATCCAAAGCCATCTCATCGAGCATCAGGCCATTGGTGGTTAACACCAGTTGTTTCAAACCGGAGATTGATGACAACCGCTCCAGAAACGGCACAATCCCCTTACGCACCAACGGCTCTCCGCCGGTGACACGAATTTTTTCGATACCAATAGCTACCGCAGCCTTGGAGATCCGGTACAGATCCTCATAGCTGAGGACGTCATCATGGGTGATTTTATCGACCCCATGTGCCGGCATGCAGTATTGACAACGCATGTTGCAACGGTCTGTTACCGAAAGTCTTAGATAGTTGATCTTTCGGCCATAACGATCGATCAGTTTCATAGCCCCCCTCCTGTTCGGGTTCAGGCGTCGGCTTCCGGTCCAAACTTTCTGAACACCTCAGCCACCCGGCTGATCGGAAGGTCTCCGCGCATCGCATGTTCCTGCACCGCTGCCACGTCAGGTGCAATGTACACGCAGTAAAACTTGTCTTCGGTGACATAGCTTTCGACCCAGGTCACCTTATCTTCCATGTCGCCCAGAACTTCACAGGCACGATGGGCAATGCCCTGCAACTGCTCCGCAGACAGCCATCCGGCTCCTTCGAGATCTCGTTCAACAACAAACGTTGGCATCATATCCTCCATTGTTTCCACTGAAAGAGAGCCACCCGGAGGCCAACGTCATACGACAGAAAGCTGTTCCTAAGCTGTGTGCTCGTCGTCTACAGGTTGCGGGTGTTACAGAGGTGTTTCAACACACTCCATATCCAGTAAATCAATCGTAAACAGGCGATGGCGCAGGGGTTCCCCATAATTAAGTAAAATCTTCGTCACCTCGGCCACCTGTACTGAAGCAATCAGGCTCGGAGTAAACGAAGGGTTACCTAGTGATCCTTCCACGCCCTTCTGATGGCACTTGCGGCCATAGAGGGTGTGTAAACTTTTGTCGCCGGGCATCTGTGTTGTCACATGACCGTACCAGCCGGCTATGGCGCCATGAACGAGGGGCAATTCAAGGGTATCGCACACCTCAGATAACTCCAGGCGCGTTTCGATATTATCGAGGCCATCGACCACCACCTGGGCGCCAGCAAGCAGTCCGCAGCCGTTACGGCGGGACAGGGCTTTGACAACCGGGGTAACAGTGACAGCTGGATTGATTTCGGCGACGCGGCGTACAGCCACGGCCACTTTATCGAGTCCCAAATCGGCAGGGGTGGACAGCAACTGCCGATTCAGGTTGTGTTCTTCAAAGATATCGGGATCAATCACAGTAAGGTGACCGATCCCCAGGCGCGCCAATTCCTCGATGATGTAGCCACCGAGTCCGCCGCAGCCGACAACCGCGACATGGCTGCTGAACAAACACAGCTGGTCGCGACAGTTAAGCATATTGCGGTTACGTTGATAGCGTGCCGGCAGAATTCCCCGCTCAAGAGCAACCGCTTCGATGTAGGCAACACTGACACCAAAGGTCTGTGCTGTCGTCAGTTGGTCACTCCAACTCAGCATGCCATCCACCACGCAACGTTCAACGGCGGCGCGAACTTCTGACATTCTAGCCCCCTCCGACCAGAGGGAAAATAGAAACGGTATCGCCGTCCTTCAGTTCTTGATCAAGGTTGGCATGTCGGCTGTTCACCATTAACACCCCCAACTCCTCTTCGGTGATGTACAACTCCTGCAACACCAGCCGACACAGGGTCTGTTTGGGGTAATTCCGCTGGGCTTCCTTAAAACGCCCGACGCGAAAATTAGCGAACAGCTTGACTGTGATATTCATCATTCGTGCACCCGTAAAACTGTTTGCGTATCAAAAAATCCGGGTGCGACCGGACAACAGGGGTGGTCGCACCCGGCAAGGAGAGTCCACGACTCTAACTTGTTAGAAGTTCCAGAACTCGTCGATCTCTTCGTCCGAGAAATCCCAGACGGCGTTGTGCGGAGCTACAGGATCGGTCTTGAAGAACTCAGGCAGACGATCGTCCTTGTTGGTCATACCGGCATCCAGGTTGAACTGGTGCTCCAGCTTGAGGACTTTCTTGCCCAGTTCCGTGACATCGTCACCGGTCAGCTCACAGCCGAAGCGGGCATTGATCATGTCGATCAGTGCCGGCAGACACTCGGGGATATCCAGTG
>PKUE01000034.1 GCA_002869685.1 Desulfuromonas sp. | reverse complement strand
GCTGTTAATTTGATTGCAACTGTTCTGACCAGTACCTTCTTGGCGGTCAGTGTCGGTTATTTTCTCATTCTGGAGCCATTGGCCTCCATGAAAGGGAATGTTGAACGGGTTCAAGAGCGATACAGCGAGCAACGGCGCCAGTTGATTTGTGACAATGTTGAACGCGTCATCACTCAGATTCAAGTCAGCCGCCAGCAGCAATACGACCATGTTCATCAGGAACTCGAAAACAAGGTGGCGTTGGCGCGCCGTTTCAGCGAAACCCTCAGTAGTCTGAAACTTCCTGTTGCACTTCATCTCAAACAACTTGCCTGTGCCCTTGCTGACACCCACTGGATTCACGGACGGGGTTCCTATCAGATTGTTGACAGTACCTATCGCATCGTTCAGGACAGTTGTGCTCATCCACAGGCCGCAGAGCATTTGGACCAACCGATATCGACCTCTCCGCGTTCTGTGCTGTTGCCGCTGGTTCAAAAAAGTTTCGCACAGCCAGATAAGGTGCAATGGTATGAAACCCGTTTCAACTATGATGGTGAACCGCAATCGCGCCTGTTAAGTACCGCAATTTATCTTGATGAATTGAAATGCGTGTTGCTGGTCAATATGAACCTGGATGATGCTATGAAACAGGTTCAGAAAGAACTGATCGTAGCTCTGGCCGGGGAGCGTTATGGCCATGATAATTATGGTTATTATTATATCGTCGGTCCCCAGGACCGGATGATCTTAAATGCATCACTTCAGCCACCTTACCATGATGATCTGTCTCCACTGGATCTATCCCGGGACGATATTTCCTTGTCACGTCATCTCAAGGCGATCTCACGCCGCGATGGAGCGGCTTTTTATCGATACGATTACTCGAACCCCACCCGCGAGGGGGCCATTGAAGAAAAACTGGCCTATGTTGTTTATTACCCGGACTGGAACTGGACGATCGGTACTGGCTATTATCTTGGAGAGCACAAAAAAGAACTTGTTGCTGGAATTGCTGCAGCAAATCGCGAATCGCAGGATAAAATCAACCGCGGTTTGTGGCTGCTGGTGCTGAACCTGTTGTTCGGCTTGGCGGTTGCTCTGTATGTGAATCGCCATATTCACCGTATTGATCACAAGCGTCAGGCGCACATGCATGAACTTGAGCAGTACCATAAGCTGCTCGATCTTTCCTGTATGGTGTCCAAAGGGGACCTGAAGGGGCATATCACGTATACCAATGCGTCTTTCCAGCGGGTTACCGGATACACTGCGGAAGAGATGCTGGGAAAACCTCATAACCTGTTTCGCCATCCAAGCACGCCGAAAAAAGTGTTTAAAGAGTTGTGGGACACGATTCAGTCGGGCAATGTCTGGCGGGGGTCGTCGAAGAATCTTGGTAAAGGGGGAAAACCTTTTTACACCCAGCAGGTGATTATGCCGATCACCGATGATCGCGGGACCATTCTCGAGTATATTGCGGCTCGTTATGATATCACCGAGCTTCTTGAAAAGCGTGAGCAGCTGCAGTTGGCATTTTCTACCGATACGCTGACGGCTTTGGGCAGTCGTTTTAAGTTGTTGAAAGAGATTGAACGTGGTCCACAAGGGCAGTGTTTGGCCTTGCTCGACATGGTCAGTTTTCACGGAGTGAACAAGCTCTACGGCACACCCGTCGGTGATAGGATACTTAAATACATCGGGGAGTCGTTGTCTCTGTTCTTTGGTGGCTCCAAGGCGACGCTGTATCGGTTGAATGCTGATGTATTTGGTGTGCTGATGCCTTCAGATGGAGATTTTGTCGGTCAGATGACGCGGTTTCTCGATCAGTTTTCCCGGGAGAATTTTTGCCTCGACGAAACAGAGGGGGAAGAAATTCCCATTACGCTGACTTGTGGTGTTGCTTGTCGTCAGGAAAATTTGCTCACTTGTGCTGACAGTGCTCTCAAGGGGGCCAAACGTGCGAATCAACGTTTGCTGATTTACAATCAGGACTTGGCCGACAGTGATGAGTACAAACAGAAGATCTACTGGATTGATACGGTTCAGCAGGCTATGACCGAAGGGCGTCTGGTGGCTTATTATCAGCCGATTGTCGATCTGGCCAGTGGTCAGATTCGTAAGTTTGAAACCCTGATGCGCCTGATTGACAAAGAGGGGAAACCCGTTGCTCCGGGACTCTTTTTGCCGGTTCTCAAGCAGACACAGTTTTATGCCTATATGACTCACGCTATGATTGAGCAGGCCTGTTCCTTCTTTAAAGACAAGCCCTGTCATTTTTCAATTAATTTTACGGTCGATGACTTGCTGCGTAAGGAAACCATTCAACAGATTGTCGATACCGCCCGACGTTACGATGTTCTTGAACGCTTGGTCCTTGAAATCGTAGAAACAGAGAATATTCAAAACTACGATCAAGCTCTGGATACGATCAATTATCTCAAAGGGCTGGGGTGCAGTATTTCCATCGATGATTTTGGCAGTGGCTACTCCAATTTCAGTTATCTGACACAGGTTCAGGCTGATGTGATCAAAATTGATGGCTCTCTGGTGCAGGAAATCAATAAGGATGACCGCACTCGCGAACTGATCTCGTCTATTGTGCAATTTGCCCACCGGTCTCAAATGAAAGTGGTGGCTGAGTTTATCGATAGTGAGGAGATTTTACAGGCGGTGAAAGGCATTGGCTGTGATTTTGGGCAAGGCTACTATTTCAGCCCACCGTTGGCGGCCAGTGACATTCCACCATGCCCTGTTCATCGGGATTAACCTTGGTGTTTCTTTTGTTCTCCTTGGGGCATTCCCTGGTCAGAGAGTGATGTCGTTACAGTTGTTTTTTATCTGAATCGGGATGTTTCCCACCCCAAACCGGATCGTAAGCAAATTGCTCACGCAACCTTTCGACGGGGTTCTGTTCCATAAATTCCTCTTTGCTGAATGAAAATCGGTAGTTTGTGCAGTAATCCAGCAGGCATTGATAGGCCTCATTGATGGCCCGTATCGTATCGTTGTCTTCTCCGTTGCTGTCGGGGTGATGTTTTTTCACCAGAGCTTTATGTCGTGACTTGATCTCTTTTAAACTGGCGCGTTCATCAAGGGAAAACAATTCCTGTGCCTTTTTGAGCTGCGTGTATTCCATCTCGTTTTCCTCTTTGGCGTTGTCCTCTTGACTTAGTAATGGTCAATGATACTGTTGAGCCTGTACCAAAGCTTTCTTTAATCGTATTGTCCTGTTTATATTTGATGAATGAAAATTACCTTGCTAACAGGAGGGTCGATTCATTTCCTCCAGTGTAACGCATTACACCCGTCATTGAAATCAACTGTCCGATTTTCCAATCGTCATGGAGGCCTTATGTCGCAGCAAAGAGTTCCCGATTCCTTAACCGTTGCCGGTCAGAGCTATCAGTATTACAGCCTTCCCCAAGCGGCTTCAGATCTGTCCGTCAACCTTGATCGTTTACCTAAGACCATAAAAATTCTGTTGGAGAATTTACTTCGTTTCTCTGAAGCGCCGGAAGATATTATGGCTCTGGCTGCGTGGCAGCCCAGTGCGGAACGGCAGGAGATCGCCTGGCGACCGACGCGCGTCCTAATGCAGGATTTCACCGGTGTCCCGGCAATCGTGGATCTTGCCGCTATGCGTAATGCTGTTGCAGATGGCGGAGGTGACCCCTCGGTGATTAACCCGCAGATCCCGGTGGATCTGGTTATTGATCATTCGGTGACGGTGGAGCGCTTTGGTGATGCCGGTGCGTTCAAAGATAATGTTGCGATTGAGATGGAACGCAACAATGAGCGTTACCGTTTTCTGCATTGGGGACAGCAAGCCTTTAAAAATTTCCGTGTTGTACCACCGGGAACCGGTATCTGTCACCAGGTGAACCTCGAGTATCTCGCCAGTGTCATCCATAATCAGGAACAACCGGGGAGCACTCTGTTGTTTCCCGATACTTTGGTCGGTACCGATAGCCATACGACGATGATTAATGGTCTGGCGGTTCTCGGTTGGGGGGTTGGTGGGATTGAAGCTGAGGCGGCAATGCTTGGTCAACCTATCTCCATGTTGATCCCGGATGTGATCGGATTCAATCTGCATGGCAGCTTGGGCGAGGGGATCACGGCAACGGATCTGGTGCTGACTGTGACTCAAATGCTGCGCAAGAAAGGGGTCGTTGGCAAGTTTGTTGAATTCTTTGGTGAAGGTCTTGATCAACTGCCCCTGGCAGACAGGGCGACGATCGCCAATATGGCTCCTGAGTACGGCGCCACCTGTGGTTTCTTTCCCGTTGATCAGCTGACGTTGGATTATCTGACTCTCAGTGGTCGCTCGCAACAGCAGGTTGCTGTGGTTGAGGCGTACTGCAAAACTCAGGGATTATGGCGTGATTCCTCCGCACCGTCACCGCAGTTCACCGATCAGCTGGACCTTGATCTGGCCACGGTTCAATCGAGCCTGGCCGGTCCCAAGCGTCCACAGGATCGGGTTGCTATGATTGAGGTCGGAGAGGTTTTTGATCGGGTGATGGTTGCCGATCAGCCCCAGATTGACCAGCAAGCCACCGCTGCGGTTGCGGATAGTGATTATTCTTTGCGCCACGGGGATGTGGTGATCGCTGCGATCACCTCCTGTACCAATACGTCCAATCCTGCAGTTATGCTCTGTGCCGGTCTGTTGGCTCAAAAAGCCAATGCTCTTGGTCTCAAGACCAAGCCGTGGGTCAAAACGTCTCTGGCTCCTGGTTCCAAAGTGGTTAGCGATTATTTGGCTAAGGCTGGAGTTCAACAGCATCTGGATGCTCTGGGGTTTAATCTCGTCGGCTATGGTTGTACCACCTGTATCGGTAATTCGGGACCTTTGCCAGAGAATATCGCTGCTGCAATCAGTCAGACCGATTTGAATGTATGTTCCGTTTTGTCCGGTAACCGTAACTTTGAGGGCCGGATTCACCCTCTGACAAAATCGAACTGGTTGGCGTCACCCCCGCTCGTAGTTGCCTATGCTCTGGCCGGGACCATGCGGATCAATCTGGCCAGTGATCCCCTGGGGGTCGATGCGTCCGGTGCTTCGGTCTATCTCAAGGATATCTGGCCATCGACGACGGAAGTTGCTGAAGCTGTTGCCTTGGTCAGTGGGGACATGTTCCAGAAACAGTATGCCGATGTGTTTAGTGGTGACGAAGAATGGCGTACGATGGATGTTGCCAACAGCCAACTGTATCCGTGGGATGAGGCGTCGACCTATATCCGTCAGCCGACCTTCTTTGTTCTGCCCAACAACCAGCAGGATATCTGTTCGGCACAGATTCTCGCCAAACTGGGAGATTCCATAACCACGGACCACATTTCACCGGCAGGAGCCATTGCCGCTAACAGCCCGGCAGCGGATTATCTGCGTGAGCACGGTGTCGAAGCTGGTGATTTCAACTCCTATGGTTCGCGTCGCGGCAATCACGAAGTCATGATGCGCGGTACGTTTGCCAATATTCGTATCCGTAATGAGATGGTCCCCGAGATTGTTGGTGGCTATACGCGAGATCTTCTCGATAATGAGGTCAAGCCGATCTTTACAGCGGCAATGGATTACCAGCAGCATGCAATTCCGTTGGTGATTGTTGCCGGCAAAGAATATGGTACCGGCTCAAGTCGGGACTGGGCTGCCAAAGGAACACTTTTACAGGGTGTGCGCGCCGTCATTGCCGAAAGTTTCGAACGGATTCATCGATCCAACCTGTTGGGGATGGGGGTTCTGCCCGTGCAATTTATGGCTGGGCAGAATCGTGACTCTCTCGGTTTGACCGGCAAAGA
This sequence comes from Desulfuromonas sp., assembly GCA_002869685.1. Lineage (GTDB taxonomy): Bacteria > Desulfobacterota > Desulfuromonadia > Desulfuromonadales > Desulfuromonadaceae > Desulfuromonas. The sequence goes on along the minus strand of PKUE01000034.1, from coordinate 17,038 downwards.
GAAGGTGACCATTCGTGGACTGGGTGAACAACTCAGTGCTAAATGCAGCCTGACCATGGAAATAAGCTACGAGGATGGGCGTCAGGAAAATGTTCCGTTGTTGTGTCGTCTCGATACCGAAGAAGAACTCAACGCCTATCGTCATGGCGGGATTCTGCGGTATGTCTTGAGTCAGTTGACGGCGAGTTAAGGATATTTAACACACAGAAGAATTGTCTGTGTTTATTAAAAAACTCCCCGGCCGAAAACCGGGGAGTTTTTTTGTTGATGGCGAATAATCTCACTCAATGTATGCCCAGATTATCTTGATGCTCTTTTGGCGCCTGCTCTCTCAAGTGGAATGGGAGGACGAGAGCCACATTTTATTGTGATTAAAAGTGATTCTCAATTACCACTTCATTCAGAGGTAACTGGTTTGGTCTTGGCCAGGGAGGTTGTGTCTGTTTGCCGATGGCGACGAACATGGTGACCACATGATCCTCGGGCAGGTTGATCAACGTGCCAACCGCGTCAAAATCAAAACCATCCATAGGGCAGGAATCGTACCCCAATCCCTGTGCCGCCAACATAAGCGTCTGAGCAGCTATTCCGCAGGAGCGCATTGCCTCGTCTCTTTGAACACTCTCTTTGCCGCGGTAATAATTATCAATGGCTGGCAGGATGAAATCCTGAGCTTCCTGGCTGGCATTGCTCCAATAGCGTAACGGTTCTTTTTCCCACGCCTTGAGATCGGCACAGAGAACAATTAATAGCGATGCGTCTGTTACCTGTGCTTGATCCCAAGCGGCTTCACGTATTTTTAAGCGGAGTGTCGGGTCTTCGACAGTGACGAAACGCCAGTTTTGGATGTTGAAGGCCGTCGGTGATTTCATCGCGGCCGTAAATAACTGATGTTTCTCTGCCTCTGTTATTTTATGGTTCGGGTCGAAATTCTTTATGGCGCGACGTGAATCAATACAATCGAAAATGTCCATGTCAGGGTCCTTTCGGTGGTGAATCCAGCCTCAGTGAAAGACACGTACGGAGGTGTCTGATGAATAACAGATAGAGGTCTCTGGTTCTTGTCAGACGAGCAGGGATTTTGATCTGTCGTCTTTGTCTGTAGTGTATCAAGTTCTTTCTCTGTGCAAAAGGGTCAGTCTCCATTTAAGGAATGTCATTGATAACTGGTAGAAAATGAGATACGTTGTTTTTTATGTTGTATACAGTATCTGAATTAGCAGACTGTATTTTGTTATTTTATTTGTACAGGGAGAGATGCCATGATTGTTGAAATCAGCAATACGACGTTGACCCGACTGGTTAACTATGAAGCCGTGACGCGTAAAAACTATCAGGAAGCTCAAAAGCTTCAATGGCGGGTAATGACGCTGGATGTTATGCGTGAGTGCGAAAAAATGTGTGATCGCATGCGCCATGTTGCGCAGATTGCCGGTTATTCCCTCTATTTATACAAACTCCAGAATGGCCTATCGCCACGACGGTCCATTTATGCAGAGCCCGCCATCAGCCGTGGTTTGGTCGAACTGCTGGAAGAATTGAATATCCCGGTCCGAATGGTTCCGGAGCACCAATTATCAGAGGTGGCATTCTGCTGAAGGCAGGGTGCGGTACCGCTGTTTGACAGTTATGGGGAACGACGCTATGTTAGGCGGAGTTCCCCATTTTAATTTCAGGAGTGGTGCGCAGATTGAAAACCCTGAAATCAGCTCTGTTTCATCTCGTTTTTCCCGGTGGCGTTGTCATCGCTGTGGCCGTTGCGCTGTGGCAGTGGTTGCCCCATGCGCTATTTCCCGTTTCGACCGTTGTGTCCTTTTTCTCCTTTGTCGCGGTTGCGACAGCGGGAGTTTGCTGGCGCTATTCCCGTTCCCGTCTATTTCTGGTTTTGCTTGTTCTGGCACTTAGTGCTGTTCTCGACCTCAAACAGTCAACCATGGGGCCCCCGGTCTATCTCTTCTGGCAGCAACTTATCCCTCTCAACCTGATGTGGTTGGCGCTGTTGCGTGAACGGCAGTTTTGCTCTCTCGCGACGGCAGGCCGTATCTGTCTGTTGCTTGTTCAACCGTTGCTACTCTACGGAATTCTTGTTTACAAGCTTTCGTGGTACACCGCACTGAACACATGGTCGTGGTCAATCGTTTTGGCCGGTTGGACTGTTGAAATGACGTTGCCGGTTTTACTTGTCTGTCTGGTCTTTCTGGTCGTGCTGGTACGCTACTTCTGGCGCAATAATGGAGAAAATGCTGCGTTGGTGTGGGTGCTGATAGTGTGTTGCCTTGCGCTTTATGGCAGTGACTTGGTTCCTGATCTCTATTGGTATGCGCTCGGGCCTTTGCTGATTCTGGTTATGGTGCTGGAGCAGGCTTATGCACTGGCTTTTCGTGATGAACTGACCGGACTTCCCAGCCGACGGGCGTTGTCTGATCAGCTGTTTCGGCGGCGCCGTCGCTATGGAGTCGCTCTTGTTGATATTGATCATTTTAAAAAGGTCAATGATACTCACGGCCACAATGTTGGGGATCAGGTTCTGAAGCTGGTGTCCACGCAGTTGGCGATGGTTGGTGGAGGAGGGCGGGCTTACCGCTATGGTGGTGAAGAATTTATCGTTCTGTTTCGCCATGATCGGAAAGAGGTGACTACTCAGGCGGTCGAACAATTGCGCCAGCGTATCGCCAAGACGCCCTTTACCGTGCGACAGCGACCACGTCCGACCAAACGCCCTCGCTATGTGGTTCCGGCTGGCAAGGGGCAGCAGACGTTACATGTTACCGTCAGTATCGGACTGTCGTGGTGGGAAAAAGGGTTGGATGGAGATGCTGTGATCAAACGGGCGGACCAAGCGTTATATCGGGCAAAAAAAGCAGGACGTAACCGAGTGATCTCAACATGATGGCCTCTGATCAATCGCCGACAAAAACGGCTGGCGACCAACGCATTTTTGTTGCCATTGAATTATCTGACGTGTGTCGTGATTTTTTATGGACTCTGGGGCAATCCTGGCGGGAACAGTTCACGGCCATTCGTTGGCTTGATGCACGGACCTACCACATCACGCTCGCGTTTCTTGGCGATCAGTCCGCAACGGCAATCTCTGAACTTTCATTGCAGTTGACCGCCGAATTGGCGGATATCGCTTCCTTTGAGTGTCAATTGCAGCGGATTGCGGTGTTTCCCAAGCGCTCTCCCAGGGTGGTCGCGCTAGCTCTGGAACCATCCCGACAATTGACTGGCCTGTTTAAACGGGTTCAGTTATGTTGTGCTGAACCTTTGCCAGACGATTCTTTTCATCCTCACATCACTGTAGGACGCATTCGTCGTCATACGGCGCGTTCTGAGATTTTCGGGCTTGAGCGGGCAATGGATGTGAAACTCCCGGTTGAATCGGTGGCCATTTTCCGTAGTCATTTGACACCTCAAGGTGTCGAATATCAGGTAATAAACCGGTTTATATTCAACCCGCTATCAGGTTCGTAACGGCCCTGTTAGCGGGGTTGATAAGGACAATATCCAGGGCGTGGCCCAATTTTTGGGTGATTGCGGCAGGTGTCGGGGCGTAGCGCGTAGATGGTGCAGCGGCGGCTGACTGTATCAAGGTAAAGACAATCGTCATTAGCCATGCGGCTCAGGGTGAACACTTCATTTTTAAAATTAAAATGTTCAATGATCCCTTCTTTTTTAAGTTGTCTGGCCAGTTTCTTTGGCTGTTCCTGGCGGTCAAAATCACTGAGAATCCCCATGCGAATGAGATCGTCAATCTTCACTTCAACCGGCATGGTACAGCAGGTTGCCCGACAGGAATCGCACAGTCCTGACTTGTACCGCGCCCAGGTCGATAAGTTTTCCCGGTCAGCACAACCGAGAAGCCCTTTTGATTCTGTTGATTTCATGACGGTTATGAAGCGGTGATTTTGCGGCATTCCAGATAGAACCGCTTCTCGTCGGCTTCGCCCATGGAGAAGGTCTTGCGGGGCAGGGCGCCGTCGTGAACGATGGTGCGGAACAGGTCATGTTTATTGATCGCCGGTAGATAAAAACCAGCGGCATCACTGACGGATCCCAATGCCGTGACACTTTTGCTGCCATGGATGTAATCGATACGTGCCGAAGGCGTCTGTTTCAGGAAATCGTCGAGGAATTCTTGTAATGTTCCCACCACCAGGGTCAAATGGGGCTGGCGGATACGGCACAGACCAAAAAAACCACCAATGGTGCAGGGAAAGCTGTGTTCGCTATCGTCGGCACGGGACAGCTCTTTTGCCTGTTGCAAGTCGCTACACGAGATGAATTCGAAATCGAGGTTGTGGTTCTGATACCAGTCTTTCATGGATGTGAGCAGGTGCTCTTCTTCGATATCAAACAACACCCGGTGAATCGGCTCGAACTCAAGACCGCCATCATGCAGATTAACCAGTTCCACCAAGGCGTAGCGGGCTGGATGATCCATAATACTTTGGGGGTCATCTGCCTGTTGTTTCAATTGTTCCCAGATTGCTTTGGCTGTGGCAAAAGAATGGTTGCCATCGCCCATGGCGTAGAGCATCACTTCGTTATCCGAGGTTTGATAGCGTTGCTGGAAACGATCCGTATCCTTCAGTTGATTCAGGGCAGTTACCACCTGTTCAATCAGGACCGGTTGATCGACACGCAGGCCGCGGATATGTCCGCCATTTTCCAGCAAATCGAAGTCGTAGACGGTTTCGAGAGTTTCGTTAAACAAGGGTTCAATGACGGTCTGCTCAGGATCGTCGATTAACACCATGATATGGGGCAGTTCGATCGGGGCGTTTTCCCGTACCTTAATGCGCGGGGGCAGACGATCAACAATAGTTCCTTCGGTCGCCCGGATCAGGCTTTTAGAGCCTGGAGTATAATCGTATTGTTCCAGATCTAAGGCCACCATCAACCCTTTACGCGACGGGACTTCGCAGGTAGAGCGGTCAATGAGGATAAAGCCGGGAGCTTGTTCTTCAAGGCTGCCGTCAGCCAGATAGGTCTGCATGGTCTGGTTGATTTTTTCAATGCGTTGTGGCGCATCGTCATCTTCCAGATTAACCTCGGGGAAGATCAGATTCAGAGTTGAGAGCTTGCCGGCGGTTTGCTGCTGGAGTCGCTGCCAGTACGAGCGGTCTGAGGTGTACTGATCACAGGCGATCACGGACCAGTAATGCATGTCAGTGCCGGACTTGGGCAAAAGAATACGTGGAACCTGTAAGCCGATTGCGTCAAAAATCATGATAAGCTCAGCTCCCCTTGGAGGTGGATAAAAGTTCAAAGGTCATAGTGGTATCATGTTTTTCACCATTTGAGAACCGTCTGAGCTCTGAATGTCACAGAGAAATAGAACTGTGGGGTACTGTCACCGCTGTTCACAATAAGTTTCTTGCGTGGGACACATTTTTTACCTATTGTTACGGATATTTTAATGGGGCATCTCTGGCTTGATTCAGATTGGTCTTAGAATGTCTTTTTCCCCCTGTTTTTATGATTTTAAGGAGAATTACCATGTTGTATGTCATTCGTTGTGTTGATAAAGAGAATCATCTTGATGTTCGTATGGCCAACCGTCCCACCCATGTTGAATACCTGAAAAGTTTTGGCGAGCGTTTGTTTGCCGCTGGCCCGACGCTGGATGCAGCCGGTGAAATGAATGGTTCCGTTGTAATTCTTGAGTGTGAGCAACCGGAGCAGGCTGAAGAGTTTGCCGCTAACGATCCTTATGCAAAAGCTGATCTTTTCTCTTCGGTGACGATCAGCCCGTGGAAAAAAGTATTGCCTTAACCTGAAAGGCTGACTTTCGGGTCTGGTTGTGTCGATTATAATTCATAGTGCTTTTTTTACCCGCCGCTGGTCTTTGCTGGAGTGGCAGACCGTAGCGCAGTTACTGCCTGAAGCGAGTCTGGAACGGGTACAACGTTTCCGACGCTGGCAGGATGGCCAGCTGAGTGCTCTCGGCGTCTTGTTGTTGCGGCGCGCCCTGTTAAGCTTGGGGGAAGATCCGCAGCGTGTTCACGCCATGACTCTTGATTCCCAGGAGCGTCCCCTGATTAGGGGTGGGTACGATTTTAACGTCAGCCATTCGGGATCAGGTGCTGTTTGTGCCATGACGACCTGCGGCCGGGTAGGGGTCGACCTGGAACTTTTTCGTGTCGTCGAACCTCAACATTTCGCCCTGTGCATGAGTGCCGCTCAGCTTGAGGCCGTTAAGCACCATGAAAATCCGTCACGCGCTCTTTTGACCCTCTGGGTGGAAAAAGAGAGTGTTGTCAAAGCGAACGGGTGTGCTTTCAACGCTGATTTGCGCACTTTGCAACGTCAGGGACAATCTTACTCCCTCGGTGCTGAGGTCTATACCGTTGCTGGAGTTGCGCTGCATCCCGACTATCTGTGTTGCGTCGCCCATTGTGGGACGTCAGAGCATGTCGTAGAGGTTGTGGTCTGGGACGGTGATCTTTTGCCGCATCGGGCCGAAGTGTTGAAATTGGATGCAGGATTTTAGTGTGTTTCTAACACAATTACGATAATCGTATCGGCGATTGTTTGTACAATATTGGTGTGCACAGGTCATGCTTGTTACGGGAGTGCTGTTCTAATTATGAAACTATACGGTTTTTTTCTTCGTTGGATCTGTTCGCTTTTCCTGCCGATATTGTTACTGAACGGCTGCGGTATCTCCAATCTGGGCAGCAACCTTAATAACGCAGTGCTCAATCACAATGATCCGCTCATGGTTCGTGATGCCATGCCGAGCTACTTGTTGCTGGTTGACAGTTTGATTGAGGGAGACCCTGAGGACGAGGACTGGCTCCGGGCCGGTGCTTCAATGTATAGCATGTATGCCGGGATCTTCGCTGAAGATGAACAGCGTGCCAGGCGCTTGTCGGAACGGGCATTTGATTACGGTCAGCGGGCAATCTGTGCCGAGAATGATGATGCCTGTGGGATTACCGAGCATCCATTGGCCGCATTTCAGTCGACCTTGGCTGAGTTTGATGACGAAGATGACCTGCCAACGCTCTACAGTCTGGCGATCAGCTGGATGGTCTGGGCGCAAAACCACAGTGACGACTGGGCCGTTGTTGCCGCATTACCCAAGCTGGAATTGTTGCTCCAGCGGATGATCGATTTGGATCCAACCTATGAACAGGGTAAGCTATGGATGTATTCCGGGATTCTTTACAGCTTACGGCCACCCTCTCTGGGGGGCAAGCCCGATCAGGCGCGTCAGTGCTTTGAACAAGCGATGTTGTTGACCGGAGGACGTGACCTTTCGGTCAAGGTGGCCTATGCTCAATATTACGCCCGACTGGTGTATGATCGGGAACTTCATGATCGTCTATTGTACGAGGTGCGCCAAGCGGACAGCCAGGCTTCCGGTCTGACCTTGATGAATGTTTTGGCGAAAGAACAGGCCGAATCTCTGCTGCAAAGTGCTGAAGATTATTTTTAACTGCCGGGTGACGGCTGTCCCCGGAAATCACATGAGGATATAAATGGCGAAAAAATTTATCATTGCGCTGGTTGTTCTGGGGCTGTTCGCAGCTCAGAGCGTATCCGCAACGACGATCAAAATAGCCACAGTTGCCCCGGAAGGCTCTTCGTGGATGCAGAAAATGCGTGCCGGTGCTGTTGAGATTAAAACCCGTACCGCCGGTCGGGTTTTGCTCAAGTTTTACGGTGGTGGCGTTATGGGCAACGAAAAGAGCGTTTTCCGCAAAATGCGGGTGGGGCAGCTGCAGGGTGGCGCATTTACCGGCGGTGGCTTGAGCAAAATGGTGCCGGACATGATGTTGTACGGCTTGCCTTTGCTGACCCGTTCGGTTGGCGAGATGAACTATGTCCGCCAACAGATGGATAATCAGCTGATTCAACGTCTCGATCAATCCGGATATGTGTGTTTCGGTTTTGCTTCCGGTGGCTTTGCCAATTTGATGAGTCAGCAGCCGGTGGCCAGCGTTGAAGATCTCAAAGGTAAAAAAGTCTGGGTCCCGGAAGGCGACACCATCAGTTATGAAGTGATGGAAGGACTCGGTGTGGCTCCGGTCACCTTGCCTTTGTCCGATGTTCTCACCGGTCTGCAAACCGGGCTGGTCGATGTTGTGGCGACATCGCCACTCGGAGCCCTGGCCTTTCAATGGTATACCCGGGTAGGGTACATCACCGATATGCCTCTGGTTTATATCACCGGAGCTCTGGTCGTGGATAAACGAACTTTCTCCCGTCTTTCTGCTGACGACCAGCAGATTGTACATGAGGTGCTGGGGCAGATTTACCATGAAATCGACCAGGAAACCACGGTTGATAATGAGCAGGCATTGCAGACTCTGCTCGATCAGGGACTGAAACTGGTACCGCCGGCGGACGGGGAATTCTCCCGCTGGAACAAGGTTGCCACGCAGGTTATTGATGCCGTGGCCGAACGGGGAACATTCCCGGCCGCTCTTTACGATCAGGCGCGTCAACATATTAAGGATTACCGGCAACATCAGCCGCTGGCTTCTGCTCAGTGATAAGAACATGAAAATGATTGTGACATGGTTGTCGACTGGTTTACGTCGACTGGAAAATACGTTGCTGGCGTTATTGCTGACCGTGATGGTGATTCTCGCTGTCGGCCAGATTGTGCAACGTAATCTTTTTGACAGCGGATTTGTCTGGACCGATGAATTTTTGCGCATCCTCGTGTTGTGGTTGACGGTCATTGGCGCGTTGGTCGCTAGTCGTACCGATCAACATATTCGTATGGATGTTTTGGTGCGTTTCGTGCCCGAGCGGGTCCAACTGCCTCTGCGTCGCATCATTTTCGCATTAACCGCTGCTGTGTGTGGGACATTGGCCTGGCATGGTTACCACTTTGTGCGGATCGAAGCCGAATTTGGCAGTGTGCTGCTGGGTCAATATCCGTCCTGGTGGTTTCAGTCAGTCATTCCGGTTGGCTTTGCCCTGATCAGCTGGCGGTATATTTTGTTAATGATCGATCCACCGTCGGCCGATTCGGCAGCGCAGGATCTGCCATGATTACCGCAACCCTTGTTCTCGGCCTGCTGGCCCTGTTGGGAATGCCACTGTTTGCCGTGATTGCTACGGGTGCCCTGTGGGGATTCTATCAGGCGGATATCGATCTTGCCGTTGTCGCCATTGAGTTTTACCGCATCGCAGAAATGCCGGTTTTGCTGGCGATTCCCCTGTTTACCTTTGCCGGTTATCTCTTGAGCGAAAGTCAGGCACCGGGGCGTCTGGTTAATCTTACCCAGGCGTTAATCGGTTGGATGCCGGGTGGTTTGGCATTGGTGTCGCTGGCTGTATGTGCGTTTTTTACGGCCTTCACCGGAGCTTCCGGTGTGACGATTATCGCCTTGGGGGCTTTACTTTATCCGGCGTTACGTCAGGCTGATTATGCCGAAAATTATTCTCTCGGGCTGGTGACCACATCGGGCAGCTTGGGCCTGCTATTTGCGCCTTCATTGCCTTTAATCCTGTATGGCATCGTTGCTCAGCAGCTGAACATCGGTCCGGCGATCTCCATTGATCAATTGTTTCTAGCCGGAATTTTCCCCGGTTTGTTGATGTTGTTATTGCTGGGAGGGTGGAGTTGCTGGAAGAATCGCTCCATTCGTCAGCCTCTGTCCGAATTTTCCTGGAAAAAGGTTGGAATCGCTATTCGCCAGGCAATCTGGGAATTGCCTTTACCTTTTGTGGTGCTGGGTGGGATTTACAGCGGTTATTTTGCCGTTTCTGAGGCTGCGGCTGTGACCGCGGCCTATGTCTTCCTTGTTGAAGTGGTCATTCTGCGAGAAATTTCCTGGAAGAAACTTCCTGAAGTGATGCATCGGTCCATGGTGCTGGTCGGTGGGATTCTGATCATTCTCGGGCTGTCACTGGCTTCTACCAATGTCATGATTGACAGTGGGATGCCGGAGCGCTTGTTCAACTTTGTCCAACAGACCGTTAACAGCAAGCTGACCTTTCTGCTATTGCTCAATCTCTTTTTACTTTGTCTGGGGGCGTTGCTTGACATCTTCTCGGCCCTGGTCCTGGTTGTCCCTCTGATCCTGCCGGTGGCGGTTGGTTACGGCATCCATCCGGTTCATCTTGGTATCATTTTCCTTGCTAATATGCAGATCGGCTACCTGACTCCCCCGGTAGGGATGAATTTGTTTATTGCCAGTTATCGCTTTGAGCGGCCCATTACCCAGCTGTATCGAGCGACCTGGCCGTTTTTGGTGTTGCTGTTGATCTGTGTGGCCTTGATTACCTATTTTCCTCAATTGTCTATGGTGTTGCTGTAGCCGTATTAATCGAAGGTTGCTGCTCCGAGCGAATACGGTTTTCTTCCTGCGAACGTTATTCACATAGTTTTTGCTTTGTGCCCACACGTCAGGCCTGTTTTGCAGCGACAAAAGTGGTGAAAAATCGACTTCCGATCATTGTGATCTGCGGGTTCCATCTCTCCACTTGCTTACTTTGTGATGCCAGTTTCCGGGACGGAACCCAGTGGTCTCTTGGGTGTTTGTTGCCGCAATTTATATTTTTACGGCAGTAACGGCAACAGATAGAGCAGCAAGGTCAGACTTCCGGCACTGAGCAAAGTGGTGGTCATGATGGTTGAGGCAACCAAATCAGGCCGGGTGTTGAAGCGCAGGGCATAGAGCAGGGGCAACACGGCAGACGGTGTACTGGTCTGTAAAATCATCACATTGCGTTCGACTCCAGTGATTCCCAGTATCCAGCAGCATACCCAGCCGATTACCGGTGCAATACACAGGCGCAAAAAGCTGGCGGTCAACATAAATTTGCCCGGAAAACGCCATTGGGTACGCGACATCTGCATGCCGAGCAATACCAGCATCAAGGGAACGGCTGGCTGACCGAGAAGCTCCATGGGGCGCAGAATGAACACCGGCAACGTGATGTGCAGGGCATTGAGAATCAAAGCCACAATCACGGCATGAAGAATGGGGATTTTCAGACAGTTTTTTGTCGCAGCCCACAGGCTGGCATCTTTGCCCTGAGCAATGACAATCGCCAGACTGCCTAAAGGGATATTGAAGGCCACAAACACCAGGATGGAGACATTTAAACCGGCATCACCGAAGGCAAAATAGCTCAGTGGTAAGCCGAAGTTGCCGATATTCATCATCACTGTCGTCAAGGTCATGGCCTGACGAGAGTCATAGTCGAGACGCAATACCCGCGAAGCCAGGTGCGCCAGCAGCCACATCAACAGGATGTAAAGGGCCATAAAGCCAAAGACAACGATGGCCATCTGGCTCTCGATGGGCTTTTTCAATAGCGCACTGAGGACCAGCATCGGGGCAAACAGATACAGTGATGACGTCGTCAGCGGATGCAATTCAATTTTGCTGAATCGCTCCAGTGCCCAGCCGCTGAAAATAATGATGAAAACAGGGGCAATGATGTTGATGAACAACATGGATAAACCTTTATCGGGAGCGGACCCGGTGGGGGTCCGGACGGGGTAAAAAAGCACCGCTTATTTCATTGACAGTGCCATTAAAATCCTGATTTAATCACATTTTATTCTGGAATGCAGCCGCCAATGGTTGCAGGACGATTTATTCACACTGGGAGGAAAGACCTCATGATGAATCCACTGGCTCAAGAATTGAATGAAATGTTGGCGGAAGGGAATCCGCACGTCCTTGAAATGCTATCCGATCTGGGGAAAAACCTGTTTTTTCCGAAAGGGATTCTGACCCAATCTGCCGAAGCTAAGGAAAAAGCTCATCGATTTAACGCTACCATCGGTATTGCCACGGAAAATGGTGGCCCGATGTATCTCAACTGTATCCGTGAAAAACTGACGGCTTTTGATGCCAAAGATATCTTCCCTTATGCACCACCTGCGGGTAAACCGGAGTTGCGGGCGATTTGGCGGGAGAAAATGCTGCGTGAAAATCCCAGCATGGCCGGTAAAGAGTTCAGCAATCCCATCGTCACTAATGCCTTGACCCATGGCCTTTCCATTGTGGCGGACATGTTTGTCAACGAAGGTGATCAGATGGTGCTGCCGGACATGATGTGGGGCAATTACAACATCACCTTCACCACCCGTTGTGGTGCGGCAATTAAAAAATATCCGACCTTTACCGTAGATGGCGGCTTTAATGTCCCTGCGTTCAAAGCGGTTCTGCGCAATGTGGCAGATGAAAAGGGCAAGGCGATCGTTCTGTTGAACTTCCCCAATAATCCCAGTGGCTATACGCCGACGGTTGCTGAAGGCGATGCGATTGTTGAAGCGATCAAGGAAGTGGCGGAAGAAGGCTGCAACGTTGTTGCTATTACCGACGATGCCTATTTTGGTTTGTTCTACGAAGATTCCATGAAGGAATCTCTGTTCGGAAAGCTGGCCAATTTGCATCCGCGTATCCTGGCGATCAAACTCGACGGTGCAACCAAGGAAGAGTACGTTTGGGGGTTCCGGACCGGTTTTATCACTTTTGCCGATGGCAATGCTGACGCCAATCCTAAAGTTATGACCGCTCTTGAGAAGAAAACCATGGGCATTATTCGGGCAACGATCTCCAACTGCCCTCATCCGGGACAAACCTTTGTTCTCGATGCGTTGAGCTCTCCCGATTACCCTGCGCAAAAAGCGGAGAAATTCGCGGTCATGAAGGGGCGCGCTCTCAAGGTTAAAGAGGTGCTGGCCGATAGTAAGTATGACAAGTCCTGGGACTATTATCCCTTCAATTCGGGTTATTTCATGTGCCTGAAAATCAAGGGTGTTGACGCTGAGACACTGCGTGTTCATCTGTTGGAGAAATACGGCGTTGGTGCGATTTCGATCGGCAAGACCGATCTGCGCGTTGCATTTTCCTGTATTGCCGAAGAAGATATTCAGGAGTTGTTTGACCTGATCCATCAGGCTGTTGTTGATCTGGTCTGATTCAGTCAGGGGTCATTGGAAACGATCCAAGCCCGCCGAATCTCGGCGGGCTTTTTTATGGAAAGAAGTTGGATGAAGTTTTTCTGGTGTGTTGTCGGCGTTGTGCTCGTGGTTGAGGGAATTCCATGGTTCTTATCACCTCAGGGACTGAAACGGATGTTGGTCCAGATGCTGCCGATTCCCGAACAGACGTTGAGAGCTCTCGGTGTCCTGCTCATGGCCGGAGGTCTGATGATCGTTTATTGCGCGATGCATTTTTTAGAACGATGAGGATGTCATTAAGAATCATACAATGATTGACAACACCACTGATAGTGTGGATGATTGGCTCCCCTGTCGAAGATGGTTTCTCGACTCAAGCTTATTAAAGTTCAGGTTTAGCACTACCTATGTATGTCACTGATTTCGATTATGATTTACCAGAAGAGTTGATTGCGCAACATCCGTGTGCCCAACGGGATGGCTCCCGTTTGATGGTGCTCGATTGTCGCACCCGTCAGATCGAATCCGATCAGTTTAAGCGAGTTATCGACTATTTCCATAAGGGTGATGTTCTGGTGATCAATGACACCCGGGTAATCCCGGCGCGGTTGTTGGGACATAAAGAGAGCGGTGGCAAAATCGAAGTTTTCCTGGTGCGAAAGCTCCCGGAAGCGGGTGAGTGCTGGCTGTGTCTGACTCGTTCGTCTAAAAGTCCCCGTCCCGGAACTCGGTTAGTATTGGCAGATCGTCTGAAGGCAACCGTGGTTGAAGGTGGCGGTGACGGTTATCGTCATGTCCGTTTTGATGTCGAAGGCGATTTTCTCAGTTTGCTCGATGAGATTGGCAGGTTGCCGTTACCTCCCTATATAGATCGCGAACCGATGCGGGATGATCGCGAACGTTATCAGACCACATTCTCAGCACGTCCCGGTGCGGTGGCCGCTCCAACTGCCGGCTTGCATTTTACCCCGGAAATTCTCGACCAATTGCGCTCCAAGGGGGTGCAGATCTGTCCTCTGACGCTTCATGTTGGACTGGGAACATTTCTACCGGTGCGGGTTGAGAAGGTTGAAGAGCATCGCATGCATGCCGAAGCGTATGATATCCCCGTGACCACGGCGGAAGCGGTCAATACGGCCAAACGGGAAGGGCGTCGGGTCATCGCTTTAGGAACCACGGTAACGCGTACGCTGGAGTATGCCGTGAATGATCAGGGGCTTCTTCAATCCGGTGGCGGTTTGACGGATATGTTCATCTACCCCGGCTACCGGTTTAAGATCGTTGAAGCACTGTTGACGAATTTTCACCTGCCGCAGTCCACCTTGCTGATGCTGGTCAGTGCGCTGGCCGGGCGGGATTTTGTTCTTGAGGCTTATCGCCGTGCTGTTGCCGAGCGATACCGATTTTTCAGTTATGGTGATTGTATGTTGATCCACACCAGTGTTGAGGGGGCATGATGTCAATCCCGTTTGAACTGTTGGCTAAAGATCCCCACAGCTCTGCCCGGCGTGGACGGCTTGAAACGGCACATGGTGTCGTGGAAACACCGGTTTTCATGCCCGTGGGGACGCAGGGTACCGTCAAGGGGATGTTGCCCGAGTCGTTACATGAGCTTGGTGCTCAAATCATTCTCGGTAACACCTATCACCTTTTTTTGCGTCCCGGTCACCAACTGGTTCAGCAGTTGGGTGGCTTGCATCAGTTTATGAACTGGTCCGGTCCGATCCTGACTGACAGTGGCGGTTTTCAGGTGTTCAGTCTGGGAAAACTGCGTAAAATCGACGAGGACGGCGTGCGTTTTCAGTCCCATCTTGACGGCTCTCATCAGATTTTGACTCCGGAGTCATCCATTGAAATTCAGCAGGCGCTGGGATCCGATATCATTATGGTGTTCGATGAGTGTATCCCGTATCCGGCGACCCGTGAATACGTCATTGATTCCACTGAACGTTCCATGCGTTGGGCCAAACGCTGTAAAGAAGCTCATCGTCGTGAAGACGGCAGCGCCCTGTTCGGTATTGTTCAGGGGGGGATGCATGAAGATCTGCGGCGCAAGAGTGCCCATGATCTGATGGAGATCGGTTTTGACGGTTATGCCATTGGAGGTTTGTCGGTCGGCGAAGAAGCGGCGCTGATGTACGATGTCATGGATTATACCTTGCCAGAGCTGCCGGAAGATCGTCCGCGTTATGTCATGGGGGTTGGTACACCGGAAAATCTCATTGAAGGGGTGAAACGTGGTGTCGATATGTTCGACTGTGTCATGCCGACTCGCAATGCCCGCAATGGTGTGCTGTTCACCTCTTTTGGTAAAATCAGCATAAAACAGGCCCAATACCGTGAAGATTCGCGCCCCATTGATCCAGCCTGTGACTGCTATGTTTGTCGTAACTACAGTCGCGCTTACTTACGCCATCTTTACCAAAGCAACGAAATCCTCTCTTCTGTGCTCAATACCATGCACAATCTGCATTATTACGTTCAGCTGATGGCGGGGATTCGTCATGCTATCGAACATGGAGAGTTTGCTAATTTTTATAAAGAATTTTACGCACGACGCCAAAGTGGTGTAGCGCTTGAAAGTTAACGCGTAACGCGTTATAAAGTGATGTTCAACATGTAGATAATGACGAATGATCGTTCATAAGGAGGAATTAAATGGTTTCAGAAGCTTACGCAATGGCGGGTCAGCCTGCTGCCGGGGGACAGTCCGGGTACGAAGGGATCATCATGCTGGTGATCATGTTCGCAATTTTTTATTTCCTGCTGATCCGTCCTCAGCAAAAACGCGCCAAGCAGCACCGTCAACTGCTCGACGCACTTAAAGCCGGTGACCAGGTGGTCACAGCCGGTGGTATTCATGGTCGTATCGTGACTGTTCAGGAGAACGTCGTGACCATGGAAATCGACAAAGGTGTTAAGATCAAGCTCAACCGCGCATCCGTCACCGCGACCAAAGAGGACGCGTGACCCCGTCTTTATTTTCATCCGACCAGAGTCTGTTCACTTTGAACAGACTCTTTTTCTGTAATCTCTGCACACAGGAGTAGATAGCGGTATGTCGAACAGCATCAAATTACGCGGATTGCTGGTTCTGTTTTGTCTGGTGTTGTCAGTGCTTGCCCTGGCACCGACCTTCATGAAAGACAGTTTGCCGGACTGGTGGAATAACGCCTTTGATCCCATCCATCGTGGACTCGATTTGCAAGGTGGTATGCACCTTGTTTTGGGTGTTGAAGTGGAGAAGGCCGTTGAGAGCCGTCTGGACAGTGTTGTTGACCAGACAGAATCATTGCTGCGTGATGAAGATGTGATCTTCAAACGGATCGAGCGCCTGGGTAATGACCGTATGGTCGTCACCGTTTATGACGCGAAGGCCGGTTCTGAAGTTGATGCTCTGATTCAGGAAAATTTTCCCAATATGGAACCGATGACGCTGGATGCGTCGGGTGGTTACATCCAGAAAAACTACCGCTTCAGTGATACCGAGATCGCTAACATCAAAGACTATGCCGTACGTCAGGCTCTCGAAACCATGCGCAATCGTGTGGATCAGTTCGGTTTAAGTGAGCCGGTGTTGCAGCGTCAATCCGGTAACCGCATTCTTATTCAGCTGCCTGGTGTTGAGGACCCTCAGCGAGCCATTGACCTGCTCGGTAAAACGGCTCGTCTTGAGTTTAAAATGGTTGACGAGTCGGCTGATCTTCAACAGGCCCTGCAAGGCAACCTCAAGCCCGGCACCAAAGTGCTCTATGAACGCCGTGTTGATCCCATGACGAAAAGCGTGACAGAAAATCCGTTGGTGGTGTTTGAGAAAACCGCTTTGACGGGTGATCTGCTGGCGGATGCTCAGGTGCGTATTGACACCCGCTTCAACGAACCGTATGTGGCGATTGAGTTCAATGCCGTTGGTGCCCAGCGCTTTGATCAGATCACAGCGGCCAATGTCGGTAAGCGGATGGCGATTGTTCTTGATGATACGATCTACTCGGCCCCGAATATTCGTGAGCGGATTTCCGGTGGCAGCGCACAGATCAGTGGTTCTTTTACCGAGCAGGAAGCAACAGACCTGGCGATCGTTCTACGCGCCGGATCGCTGCCCGCGCCGGTTAAGATCCTCGAAGATCGTACCGTTGGTCCTTCTTTGGG
>PKUE01000002.1 GCA_002869685.1 Desulfuromonas sp. | reverse complement strand
AGCGGTTCCCGCAGGGTCAAAAAATTTTGGATTACAACATTTTCTCTAAAAATATTGCAATTCAAGACCCGACCCTCTGCTCGTGATAATACCAACTAATAAGCAAGGCATATCAATGCGTATGGGAACATCTGTGCTATTGACAGCAGCCTTTTAATGGGTGCCGGCACCTCGATAGCCAACTTACTGAAATACTTTACTTATCGAAAAACAGCGCAGCGATTATTAGCGATATTACAACAAATATTTAGTGACAACTGGAGGTATATTTACTTTCTTATGTAGATTTATGTTATTGTATTTGTTCACGCAACAACCTTCACATTTGATCAAACAATCATCAGCCAGAGTTCATTCGCCGTAATTTTTTCCACCTGAATTCATTCACACCCAGCATAGTATTTGACCAATGAAGTCCTTATTCAGGACTTTTTTGCTCCGCCGGTATCTGCACTGAGGACAAAATACATGAGTCAATACAAACTGATTGCGTTAGGGCGTGATGAGTACCTCAACTCTATCGAGCGCCTGAAAAACGACCAGTCCATCCGTTTTGCCAACATGTCTCTCGATTGGTGGGACAAACAGTATGGCTGGAATCAGCAGGGCTGCTTTGCGCTCACCGACGCGGGCAACCTGCACCTCTGCTATATCTTCTACAAAATTGACCGATTTCACGATTACATCACCATTCACAACATCTTTACGCCGCAGGCCCAAAGGCGTCACGGCTACGCCCAGATCCTGCTGCAATTGATCTTTGATCTGGCGATCACAAAAGACGTCAAACGCTTTCGCCTGACCAGTATTTCCACCTCATTGGATTTTTATTTATCGCTGGGACTGGTTTACTGGGGTGTGAACAGTGTTGGGGATTTTTACTGTGATCTGCCCATTCCAGAAGATGGCCTGACTGGGCTTAAAGAGATGATCCGGCGGTTAAGCGTCATGGATCTCATCGACACAGAATTTGCGACAATCAATCACAAGATCAAAGACCACAATCTACATCTAAGCGCAAAGCAAGACGCGATCTATCAGGGTGACCTGATCAAACTGAAGACAAACTATCTGCTCAATGATTTTTTAAAAATTCGCGAGCACCGCAAAATCAAAACGGGAGCGAAGCTTATTATTCCACGCTAGAGGACCGCGCCCTCTTTTCCGCCCGCGCTTTCAAGGCACGATTCATCTGCTCAAAACCGGCACGGGTCGAAGTAGTCAGAGAGTTCCACATCAGCGGCACCAGCACTCCCTTGAATTGTTCGTTCTGGGTCAGAAAGCAACCATCCCCATTGGGAATAATGGTAAAAACATGTTCACCTTCAAAAATTGCCGAGGTGAGGAATCGCCCGATCCAGCGCAATTCACTGTTTTCTGCTGCCACCAGCACGGTCGGCTTAAACACCAGTTCTTTGCCACCGGGCGGCGATACGCACACTTCCAGCGTCTCGCCAACCTCAACGAGGCCACTGATTTTGCTGATAAAAGGATTCCAGTCGGGGTAAGAGGAGAAATCGGTCAGAATCGACCAGACCGTCTCGGGTCGTGCATTGATGTGTATTTCTGTTTCCAGCTCTCTCATGGTGTAACCTCAGCGGGGTAAACAGGAATGATAAAGACAGGTCTAATTTAGACATTTCTGTTTACACCGACAAGGCTTTTTCAACTTAAATCATGTCTCAGCGCTTTTGTGGTCCGAACCATTAATACGAATCGCAAAGGCAAGCGTCATCCGCTCACAAGGCATGGTTCCCACGTAACGTGGGCAATCGACAAATTTTCAGGTGCCACAAAACGTCCGATAAAAACGATCTCCATCGGCAGGCAGATCTTGAAACTCAACAGTATGCGTCAAATTCTCATACGGGGAACGCAACACCTGAAGAAACCTTTCCACCAGTTCCGTCCCCTCTTCCCGCTCACACGCGCGAATCGCAGCTTCGACATGATGATTGCGTGGAATCACGACCGGGTTGGCCCTTCGCATCCTGCGGAACACCTCGTGTGGCTCCTCCCCCTGGTCATGCAGACGTTTCTGCCAACGAGCAAAGCACGCCCCCAGGTCCGGTTTCACCTGATCCGCTGTGGTCGCGCACAAAAGCGACCGGGTCATGCGGTCAAACGTCAGCGTATAATCCAGAGTTTTTTGCTTGAACCGGTTCAAAACCGCCTCAATCAGATCTTTATCACCGGGCAGGCAGTCGCGCAAACCGAGCTTTGCAGCCATCATTGCCAGATATTTCTGCTCAAACCGTGTCGGAAATTCGTCAATAATCAGTTCAACCAGTTTAACCGGATTGCTTGGATTATCGCCCAGCAACGGCAACAGACACTCGCCAAAACGGGACATGTTCCACTGTAGAATTTTTGGCTGATTGCCAAAGGCGTAACGCCCCATCGTATCAATCGAACTGTAAACCGTCTGCGGGTTATAGACACCCAGCATGGCACACGGGCCAAAATCGATGGTTTCGCCGGACAGTGCAGTATTATCGGTATTCATCACCCCATGAATAAAGCCGACCCGCATCCATTCGACGATCAGATGAATCTGCCGTTCAATCACCCGATCCAGCAAGTCCAGATAAAGCGTTGAACCTTCCCCCTGCACCTCGGGATAATGGCGTTCAATGGTGTAACGACACAGAGCTTTAAGCGCTTCGTGGTTTCCCCGTGCGGCAAAATATTCAAACGTCCCCACGCGTAAATGACTGGATGCCACCCGCGTGACCACTGCACCCGGCAACGGCGTATCGCGATACACGGTTTCACCGGTGGTCACCACCGCCAGACAGCGGGTGGTCGGCACTCCCAACGCGTGCATAGCTTCACTCATGATGAACTCACGCACCGCCGGTCCCAACGCACAACGACCATCACCATTACGGGAGAAGGTTGTCGGACCGGACCCCTTGAGTTGGATATCCCAATGGCTCCCGTCCCGATCGACCACCTCGCCAAGCAGGTGAGCACGGCCATCCCCCAGGCGTGGAACAAAGCTGCCAAATTGATGCCCGGCATAGGCCGTCGCCACAGGAACCGACCCAGGTAAAAGAACATTGCCGGAAAAAATATCGGCCAACGCACAAGGATCCTGCGGTAACTCATTTAAGAGCATCAACTGTTCAGCCAAAGCAGAGTTCCACAACAATAAACGTGGATCAGCTACCGCTGTCGGAAGGGTTCTTTCATAAAATCCTTCATTCAGTTGTAAATACGAATTGATGAAATTCATCAATATCTCCCTTTTATAAGTACTTTATCTAATTATGACACCTGGTTTGTCGAAAACAATCGTCAATCACGCTGCCATTAAAACCAGAAAAAAACTGCTATCTATTGAAGACACATGCGTATTCCAGCCCCTCTTCAATTGAGACGCCTCAGCGTATCCATAGACTGTCTTAGCTGCTCACACAGCTCAGAAGACGTTCGACAGTTCGATAAAACATAACAGGCCGTAGCGTAGATCCGATTCCAGCGCGGGCGGAGCGGAAACGTTTTTTCGCTGAGATATTTATCCAGGGTTTGAGTACGCTCATGCCCCCCAACATCGCTGTAGAGATTCCACAATCCTGATTGGCGAGCCAGATCCTTGCGATCACAGGAGGTCGTTTCCTGCCAACAGGCCAGACTCAGCCGCATCACCAATGCCCCAAGCTGTCGGCGATCCAGTTCCTCCAGTTCAACAGCACTTCGCTGTGCGTTAGAATTCAAAACTGCCTCCCGCGCGCACCAGAACATTGTCGTTGGCCATGGAAACCCCGGCATTGATCATCACATTGTCGAATCGTTCAAAGCGATGCATGCTGGTCATGCCCACCGCCACCTGATCCTTGAACGATGCCAGTCCCAGGTTGATGGTGGTCTTGCCCGGAGCCGACGGTGTGATTTCAACCAACGCGGCGGCGGCGGCAATACCG
>PKUE01000110.1 GCA_002869685.1 Desulfuromonas sp. | reverse complement strand
TTCAGCCCAGTCGTTGTGGATCTCTTCGTGGCAGTCGATGCAAGCGGTTGAGTCATACATCTCAATCAGCTCTGCCAGGGTCTTGGCCTTGCCTTTGGTCGCTGCAATGGTGCCGTCACGACCAACGCCTGCGCCGATGGCGAAGACGAAGGTTGCGCTGAGCAGCACAATCAGCAGTGAAAGGCTGATGCTTTTCAGTGATTTCATTGCGATATCCTATAGCTGTGCGTTTAAAAAAGACCCTCATGGGGGATGAGGGCCCGATATGGCTAGAATCGTTGAATTTGGTTTAGCAGCCAGTCAGCATGTCGTTGCCGGCTTTAGGCGCTGCAGCAGCACCCTCTTCAACGTCCATTTCAACTTTGTCGCCAGCAGAGATACCTTTGGCGTCAGAGCGGGATACTTCAACAGTTACTTTGCTGCCACGTACTTTAACAACTTCGCCTTTAACGCTAGCGAATGCTGCGCAGCTCAGACCACCGATAAATGCCGCGGTAGCCAACAGAACGATCATTTTTTTCATGATGCTTCTCCTCTAGTCGATGAATAAAACAGCTCATACCGGCACACCCTTACGGTCCAATATGCCGATCGAATAGTCATATATATTAATATAGCTGTATATTATTATCAACCCCCTAGAAAGATCATTCGAACTTTTCCTGTCTAACTGTCCAACATTAAAGAGCTTATCCGGACGATTTTTTGTCTACATTTTCAGAAAACGGCCCAAACCCGCCTAAAATGATCAGCAGCTATTCCTTCACACAGTCCTGCAATGTTTCATGGCTTAAAATGCCTCTGTTCGCCACCACAGATCGCGACGATTTCCGCACATCAGGCTGGCTTTTTCGTCAACTTGCGCTAATGTAGACACAGGGATTTTAATGCATCCCCCTCACCCATCACAACGGAAGAATCATGGACGCACTAGGACCGGACAGCCCGAATGCAAGCACATTTCACGGCCAGGTCATCACGATCCGCGGCAGTGTCGTCGATGTGTATTTTGCCGACCATCTGCCGGAAATCCATACCCTGCTCCATTGCCCCGATCTGGAACAGATCGTTCTCGAAGTCGCCTCGCAGCTGGATGCTCACCACGTCCGGGCGATGGCGTTAACCCCCACCCAGGGGCTGGCTCGCCAGATGCGGGTCACCCATACCGGCACTCCGTTGCAGGCACCGGTAGGCCATGCAACGCTGTCGCGGATGTTCGATGTGTTCGGCAACCCCATCGACCGGAAACCGATGCCGGAAGGGCTGCAATGGCGTTCGGTCCATCAACCGTCGCCACCGCTGAGTCAGAGATCAACCGAATCGGAAGTTTTCGAAACCGGCATCAAAGTGATCGATGTGCTGACCCCGCTGGAGCGCGGCGGCAAAACCGGTCTGTTTGGTGGCGCCGGAGTCGGCAAGACCGTCCTGCTGACGGAGATGATTCACAACATGGTCCACCAGCACGAAGGGGTCAGTCTGTTCTGTGGTATCGGCGAACGCTGTCGCGAGGGGGAGGAACTGTACCGCGACATGGAGCAGGCCGGTGTCCTCGACAATATGGCAATGATTTTTGGCCAGATGAATGAGCCGCCCGGCAGCCGTTTCCGCGTGGGCCATGCCGCTTTGACCATGGCCGAGTATTTTCGCGACGACGAGCACCGCGACGTGCTGCTGCTGATCGATAACATCTTTCGCTTCATCCAGGCCGGATCGGAGATTTCCGGCCTGATGGGCCAGATGCCGTCACGCCTCGGCTATCAGCCCACCCTGAGCACTGAATTGTCGCAACTGCAGGAGCGGATCGCCAACACCGAGACCGGAGCGATCACCTCCATCCAGGCGGTCTATGTCCCGGCTGATGATTTTACCGATCCGGCAGCGGTCCACACCTTCTCCCATCTCTCGGCGTCGGTGGTGTTATCGCGCAAACGGGCCAGTGAAGGGTTGTACCCGGCCATCGACCCGTTGCAATCCAACTCAAAGATGGCCAACCCCACCATTGTCGGCGCCCGTCATGACACCATTGCCCGCCAGGTTCGGCAGACGTTGGCGCAATATGAGGAGATGAAAGATATTATCGCCATGCTCGGCCTGGAGCAGCTCTCGCAAAAAGACCGGGCCATCGTATCCAAGGCGCGCCGTCTGGAACGTTTTCTGACCCAACCGTTCTTCACCACTGAGCAGTTCAGCGGCCTGCCCGGTCGTCTGGTCAGTCGCGATGACGCCCTCGACGGCTGTCAGCAGATCCTCGCCGGTGACTTTGACGAATGTCCGGAGCAGGCGCTGTACATGGTTGGCACAATCGATGAAGCCCGCGAAAAATGGCAGCAACTTACTGCGCAGACAACAGGAGACAATCATGAAACTTAACATCCTGCTGCCATCACGTATTTTTGCCCGCCATGACCAGGTGACCCATCTGATCGTCGAAACACCTCACGGTTCGCTGGGATTTCTGCCCCGGCGTCGCGACTGCGTCACCCCGCTGTGTGCCGGTATCCTCACCTACCGTCACAATGATGGCGTCAATCGCTATGTCGCCACAGATACCGGCATTCTGGTAAAAACCGGCAGCGAGGTCGCCGTTTCGGTCCGCCACGCCGTGGCCAGCGATAATCTGGCTGAACTGCAACAGATTGTTGCCGAAGAATTTTTGCAGCTTACCGAACGGGAACAGACCGTGCGCACGCTGTTTGCTAAAATAGAGAGCGGCTTCATCCGCCGCCTTGCGGAGTATCATCATGACTGATCCCTCACGGCAGGAACGCTTTCACAACACCGTGGAACGCAAAGCCCGCCGCAAACGTAGCGAGCAGGCGCGCAACTCCCAACCTCTGTGGAGTGGCTTCAGCCTGTTCGGGATCGTCGGCTGGTCGGTTGCCGTACCGACACTGCTGGCGATTGCCGTGGGAATCTGGCTGGATCGCCATATCGTTGGCGGCCCGTCATGGACCCTGACACTGCTGCCCGTCGGCATTGTACTCGGTTGTCTGTCCGCCTGGCGCTGGATCTCCCACGAGGAACAGCAGATTCACCACCACCCCGAGGACCCGCAGGAGGATGACGATGACCAGTGACTGGCTGATGCCTGGAGTACTCTCACTCGGTGGCGGCTTTGCCCTCGGTGTGATCTTTTTTGCCGGTCTGTGGTGGACGGTCATCCGCGCCCTCGCCTCACCGCGACCGGCCCTGTGGTTCATCGCCAGCATGTTGATCCGGGTGAGCATCACCCTGGTCGGCTTTTACTGGCTCAGCGCTGACCAGTTGTGGCGCCTGCTGCTGTGTTGTGCCGGTTTTATGCTGGCGCGCCCCCTGACCTCGCGCTACCTGAGTGGCCCAGCTACCGACGGGAGGAAATCATGCAACTGAGTTCTGACGCTGTCATTTTCTGGCACAGTGGCTGGATCAACCTCAATCTGACCCTGGTCACCACCTGGATCCTGATGATCGCGCTGGCCGGAGGTGGCTGGCTGTTAACCCGCAACCTTCATCGTCAGGACACCCCGACCCGGCTGCAATCCCTACTGGAGATGATCATTGTTGCCCTGGTTGATCTGCTCAATGATGCCGGTCTCAAACCGGCACGCAACTATCTGCCATTGATCGGCACCCTGTTTCTGTTCATTGCCCTGTCGAATCTGCTGGTGATCATCCCCGGCTATCAGGCGCCCACGGGCTCGCTGTCCACCACCACGGCACTGGCTGTGATTGTTTTTGTCGCCGTGCCCTACTACGGAGTCCGTTCTCAGGGCGTTCGCGATTATCTGGCGTCCTATCTGCAACCGGTGTGGATCATGTTGCCGTTTAACCTCATCGGCGAACTGTCGCGCACCCTGGCTCTGGCAGTACGGCTGTTTGGCAACATGATGAGCGGTGCGATGATCGGCGCCATTCTGCTGCTGATCGCGCCGTTGATTTTTCCATTGTTGATGAATCTGCTCGGTCTGCTGACCGGCATGGTTCAAGCGTATATTTTCTCGGTTCTGGCCATGGTGTATATCGCTGCGGCCATCCGGGTTCACCCTCAATAGTTGTTTTTCAGGAGGAGTTATGGAAGCGCAAACCTGGATCGCCATGATCTCCATTTTTACCGCCGGTATCACCATTGCCGTCGGCTCTATCGGTTCGGCACTGGGCGAGGGGCGGGCGGTGGCTTCGGCACTGACGTCGTTAGCCCAGCAACCCGATTCCGCCTCAACCATCACCCGCACGCTGTTCGTCGGGCTGGCCATGGTTGAATCGACGGCAATTTACTGCTTCGTCGTCTCGATGATACTGCTGTTCGCCAATCCATTCTGGAATCATTTCCTGGAGGCTACGGGAGGGTAACACCATGTTACTGGACACCTTTACCGTCATCGCCCAGCTGATCAATTTCCTGATTCTGGTCTGGCTGCTCAAGCGCTTCCTCTACGCGCCATTGCTCGACGCCATCGACAAGCGCGAGCAACGGTTACGTGACCGCCAGCAGGAGGCCCTGAATCGTGAGCAGCAGGCCAGCGCACTGGAGGAGCAACTGAGTGCCGAGCGTGAGGAACTGTCGCGCAACCGACAGCAACGCCTCGACGAAGCACGCCAGGATGCCGAGGCGTTGAAGCAACGCCTTGCTGACGAAGTGCGCCGCGAGGTGGACAACAAACGGCAGCTGTGGCATCAGCAGCTCTGTGCCGAACAGGAGGCGGAGAGTCATCGCATCAGTCAGCACATTGAGCAGGAGTTGTTGTCGTCACTGCACCGCATGCTGCTCCAGCTGGCCGATCGCTCTCTTGAACAGCAGAGCTTACGGGCATTCCTCACCAAACTCGAACAACTCGATGATGCCACCAGACAATCGCTGTCAGCGGCACTTTCGGCGGCCTCGACGCCCCCCCGTCTGGTGACAGCCCACCCGCTTCCCCCAGAGGAACAGCAGGCGCTGCAACACCAGTTGACGCAGCTTCTATCCTGCGAAAATATCACGTTCGAAACCGACGCTGATCTGCTCTGCGGGGCCGAACTGCTGACCGATGGTCACAAAATCAGCTGGACCCTGGCCAGTCAACTGGAGGATCTGAACGACCACCTGCGGCAGGTTCACAAATCATCCCCTTCCTGTGACAGTTCGGTGAAGGAGGCGTGATGAACAAACTCTTCAATCAGTGGGTCGATGACGCCTGCCATCAGTTGCGCCAGGGCGTTGATCAATTGCCGCAGCAGTTGACCATCCGCGAGTCGGGACGCGTCACAACTGTTTCCACCGGCATTGCCATTATCAACGGCCTGCCCGGTGTCGGCGCTGAAGAGCGGGTGGAATTTCCCCACGGGCTGCAGGGCATTGCCTTTAACGTTGACGCTGACGAAGTGGGTGTCGTGCTGTTGGGGGAATATCAGCACCTTCACACCGGCGATGAAGCCCGGCGTTCTGGACGGGTTATGGACATCCCCGTTGGCGAGCCGCTGCTCGGCCGGGTGATCAATCCGCTCGGCGCGCCACTCGACCGCAAAGGACCTGTCAACAGTAATCGCCGCCTGCCGATTGAACGCCCTGCTCCGGCGATTATGGAACGGGCTCCGGTCACCACCCCGCTGCACACCGGCATCAAGGTGGTTGATGCCCTGGTGCCCATTGGCCGCGGCCAGCGTGAATTGATCCTCGGCGACCGGCAAACCGGCAAAACCGCGATTGCCATCGACACCATTCTCAATCAGAAAGGTCAAAATGTCCGCTGTGTCTACTGTGCCATCGGTCAGCGGGCCGCCGCTGTTGCCCGGGTGATTGCCGAGCTGGAACGGCGCAGTGCCATGGACTACACCGTCGTCATGGTTGCCGAAGGCAATGATCCACCGGGGCTGGCGTATATTGCCCCCTATGCCGCCACCACCATTGCCGAAGAGTTTATGCGCCAGGGCGATGATGTGCTGATCGTCTACGACGACCTGACCCACCATGCCCGCGCCTACCGTGAATTGTCGTTGTTGCTGCGCCGACCACCGGGACGTGAAGCGTTTCCCGGCGACATCTTCTATATCCATTCGCGTCTGCTTGAACGCGCCACCCACCTCCATCCCGATCTCGGCGGCGGTTCCCTCACCGCCCTGCCGATCATCGAGACCGAGGCTCAGAATATGTCGGCCTATATCCCCACCAACCTGATCTCCATCACCGATGGCCAACTCTATCTGTCGCCCACCTTGTTTGAGTTGGGGGCCTTGCCTGCCATCGATGTTGGCAAATCTGTCTCGCGGGTCGGCGGCAAAGCCCAGCTTGAGGCCTACCGCAAGATCGCCGGCAATCTCAAACTGGCCTATGCGCAATTCGAAGAGCTGGAAACCTTCGCCCGCTTCGGCACCCGTCTCGACGAATCGACGCTGGCAACCATCACCCATGGCCGCCGCATCCGGGCCTGTCTGCAACAACAGCAATACAGCCCGGTATCGACCATTGAACAACTGGGCGTGCTGCAGGCACTCAACAGCGGCCTGTTTGATTCGATTGATGAAGCGGAGATGGCCGCTGCCGAACAGAGCGTCCGAAAGGCCATGAAGAAACTGGGAGAGGAGCAGAAGCAACAACTGACCGGCCAGGCAAAATTCAGCACCTCGGTGATGGACGATCTCACGGCCTTGGCCCGTCAGGCACTGGAGCGGCGTCAGGAGGAATCATGACCGACACCCTGCTCGGACTACAGCGCAAAATCGCCAGCGCTACCGATCTGGCGGGCGTGGTGCGCACTATGAAAGCCCTGGCCGCATCGAGCATCAACCAATATGAAGAGGCGGTGGCATCATTGCGCCACTACAGCCACACCGTCGACCTGGGGCTAAGTGCCTGCCTCAGGGCCATGCCGCCGCAGGTCAAGGCACAACGACATGCACCGGCTCTGAGCCTGGTGCTGATTTTTGGCTCGGATCAGGGGCTGGTCGGCCAGTTTAACGAGAGCCTGGTCGATTTTGCCCTCAAACAACTGTCCCGCAGTAAAACGCCCCATCGGCTGATTGCCATCGGCGAACGGATCGCCGGTCAATTGGAGGTGCGCGGACACAGCCCGGAAAAACACTACCGGATACCCACCAGCGTTGATTCCATCACCGAACTGGGCATTGACCTGCAACTCGACAACGCCGATCTGGCGCAAACACCACACCACCACGGCCTGCAGGTGTTCTACAACGCGCCCCATCAGGGCACCAGTTACCAACCCCGTTCGCGAACGATTCTCCCCCTCGATCAGGCTTGGCAGGAAGCGTTGAATCAGCTCGAATGGCCGTCCAGCGCATTACCGGAAATCGGCGGCAACCTTGAGGACACGTTTATCGCCCTGCTGAGCGAATATCTGTTTATTTCGGTATTTCAGGCCTGTGCGGAATCGCTGGCCAGCGAGAATATCTGCCGTCTCACTGCCATGCAGCGGGCAGAAAAAAACATTCAGGATCAACTCGACGGCCTGCAGCGGACTTACCATCGCCGCCGCCAGGACACCATTGACGCAGAACTGTTTGATGTCACCTTCGGCTTTGAGCAACTGAACCACACGGGACGTTAAATCACCGCGCCGACAGGTCTACCCCGCACTGACCATCACAAAAGGGCAGATTTTCACTTTTGCCGCAACTGCACAAATAGACTTTGCTCTTTTCCGTGATGTCGAATTTGAGCGGAACACTCTTCCCGTCCTGATGGTGGCAGTCACAAAAAGGCAGGTTTTCCGATTGGCCGCAGGTGCAGCGATAATAGGTACCCGGTTCCAGCGTCAGGGCTATGGGCATTCCAGCATCGGTATTCATTTTTGACATGGATTCTCTCTTCTCCAAATGAGGGCATATTGATCACTTCGTGAAACGGCCTCAAGTATAACACGCCGTAGTTTTTCTCCTCAACCGCGTGTCATCATTACAGCGTATCCAGCGTGGACTCGACAAAAAAACGCCCCACAGCATCTTTGCGGGGCGTTTCCATTTATGCGTGCTTTTAATCAGGCCATGGTGAAACCGACAAGGGCTTCGGGTGCCACCACCCGGAAGGTAAACGACTCGGTAATGAACAGATGAATTTCACTTGCTGTATGGCTGTGATAGCCCACCGACAGGTCCTGACCGACGGTCAGTTCAACATCGCCGCCACGACTGGCCGCCAGCAGGGCATCGTTAACCAGTTCCGAATAGATCACCTTGCCACCAATCTGCGTTTCGATGATTGAGCGCAGCGTTCCGCCGGGGGTGCTGCGGGCGAGGAATTTCCAGATGGTCGGCGACACCACCAGATTGGCACCCCCTTCCACCCCTTCTTTGAGCATGCGGGTCTGCCCTTCGGACACGGCATCGACAAGCACGTCCATATCCAGAGACAGGGGGATCTCGGCCCCTTTGACAGTCTCGTGTAATCCGGCAATGGCCGCTGGGCCAAAGCCCTGATAAATGGCTTTTTCTTCAAACAGGGCAATATCACGGCAGGCTTGCACCAGAGCATCAAGCTGGATATCTTTCGCCCCCCGCTCAATATTGTCCAGCTCCCAGGTTTCGAGGCTGAAATTGACCCGCGCCTCCATCAGCGGCTGCACCTGATGGAGGCCGTAACCAACATTACCGTCACGGTTTTCCTTATTGACGGCCAGACGGCCGAGGGTTACGCAGGCATGGCCGATACCATGTGGACCGTCCAGATCGATAAACTTGCGGCCGGAAAGATTGGCCACCAGCGTTTCACGGGCCATGGTATCAATTTCACTCCACCCTTGCGGACTGATGGGAGCGAGTTCTCGACGTAATAAATCCATGATCGTTCTCCTGTCGCGTTGGGTTATGGTTACTTTTTCAAACTGCCGATCCCCAGCCCCTGGCCGGTCACCGCAGTCTGCGGAGCTGCTCCGGCTGCGGCGGTGCCATTGAGGAATTCCTCCTCCACTTCCTGAGCACCTTCCTGGTAGAAGCGTTCTTCGTCCGGCTCCAGCTCTTTGAGTAGACGAAGAAATTCTCCGGCGTGCACCTTCTCTTCGTCGGCAATATCGTTGAGCACTTGCTGGGCCAGCACATTGTCGGTTGATTCTGCCAGCTGTTGATACAGTTGGATTGCCTCATATTCGGCGGCAACCATAAAACGGATCGCGCGCACCAACTCGGCATGTGTCAACAGGCGATCTTGCTTCAAGCCACTGAAGGGGTGTCCAAAATCAGGCATCGGCTTCCTCCTTGGGGAATATCATAGTGGGTTTTCACGGTTTACTCACTCGAACACCAAGTATAACGGACAAACCTCGAAGGTAAATGTACGCTAACGATTATATAACAACCACCAATCGGCGCGGTTCACAGGCTAGCCCGGCTAGGCGTTAACAATCCTGCCATTGGGGCGGACGCTTTTCAAAAAAGGCATCCATCCCTTCCTGTTTGTCGCGGGTGGCGAAACACATGCCGAACAGTTCCGCCTCACACTGAATGGCCTTATCCATATCCATCTGCATCCCTTGATGAACAGACTGCTTGATCATGCGGATCGCCGCCTGCGGTTTAGAGGCAATGGTCACCGCCAGGGCATGAGCAGCCTCAATCAATTCTTCGCTCGGATAGATCTGATCGACCAGCCCGATCTCCATGGCCTGCGCCGCAGTAATTCGCTCACCGGTAAACATCAACTTTTTGGCCCGACTCACCCCGACCAGCCGCGGCAGACGCTGGGTGCCTCCCCAGCCGGGGATAATCCCCAGATTAATTTCCGGCTGGCCCAGCTGGGCTTTTTCAGCGGCCAGACGCAGGTCACAGGCCATGGCCAGCTCACAGCCACCGCCGAGGGCATAACCGTTCACAGCGGCAATCACGACACGTGGTGACGTTTCAATGGTGCGAAACAGCTCGTCGACGGTCATGGCGACATTGCGGGCTTCAGTGGGTCCCAGTGTCCGCATCAACGCCACATCGCCCCCGGCACAAAAAGCCTTTTCCCCCTGTCCGGTGATGATGATCACTTTGGCATCCGGTGAGGTTTCCAACGATTTAATCGTGCGGGTCAACTCCACAGCCGTTGCCGGATTGAGCGCATTCATAGCTTCGGGGCGGTTAATAGTGATATGGGCGATTTGATCGCGACATTCCACCTTGAGATTTGATGGGGTCATCGTGTCCTTCATCCTTCATCCGGGAATCCGTCCCGGCATCGGTGCGCAACTGACGATCAGCTGCACGTGGCATAATGATAAGATTACTTCGGGTCAGCAGTCGCCATTCAACCGCGCCCTTGCGCCCAGTGAACAATCTGTTCCCGGTTCATGGCGCCACTCTGGCGACGCAGTTCTTTACCTTGGTGAAACAGAATCAACGTGGGAATGGAGCGGATTTTAAAGCGGGCGGCCAGTTGGCTATGTTCTTCGGTGTTGACCTTGGCCAGGCGCATGGCCGGTTCCAATTCCCGTGCCGCATCCTGGTAGGCGAGTGCCATACTTTGACAGGGACCACACCACGGCGCCCAGAAATCAACCAGCAACGGGAGCTCATCGTGTTTGACATAACGGTCAAAACTCGTTTCGCCCAGTTGAAGAACGGTTCCTGCAAACAATGCCTTCTGGCATTTCCCGCACTGGGGCGACATGGACAGACGCTCCTGGGGTATGCGGTTGATCGCCCCACAGTTGGCACAAACCAGATGGATTTTTGTCATCGGTTCTCCTCCCTGAAACAACGGTGATACCCCACAGCTAACCATGACCTTGGAGAAAATCAACCGTGTAGAATAATGTAAATTCTTTGACACTCCACCGGCTTCAATCGTATAGTGGATCTTCTTTAATTTGTATCCAGAAACAATCAATCAGAAAATTTTATTACGGTAATCGGAATAATCAATGGCACCGTTGCCTCCTACCAGCGCGCCGTTTCAACACAGCAAACACTCGACGTCACAACGACAAAAACGGGTTGAGGTTGTTATCAATCTGCGCTGGCTGGTGCTGATTTTTGTTGCGGCCTGCAGTGCTCTGGTTGTCTCTGCCCTGCCTTTTGATGCCCACCTCAAACCGGGGCATATTGCCTTGCTCGCCCTGGGGCTGCTGCTGTTCGCCATCTATAATACCACGCTGCTGTTTGCCAGCCGCAGCCATCGCTATAGTGCCCTGTTCGATTGTGGACAACTGGTGGCGGATACTCTGCTCACCACCAGCCTGATCTATCTGACCGGCGGCGCCCACAGCTGGCTCTGGCCCATCTATATCATCATTGCCATTGAAGCGGTGTTCCTTCTTCAGGGCAACCGGGCCATCATCTTTATCAGCGCGTTAAGCAGTGTGCTGTTCGGCCTGGTTCTCATGGTGGCCTATTATCGCGGCCTCCCCACCATCAACCTGCACCTGTTTGATTCTTCGGCCCACCATCAGATGGTGGATCAGGTCCTGCTCTGGCTATGGGTGACCTTCCTCAGTTGCGCCGCCACGCTGATCGGCCATTTTTTTAACACCGCCATTACCGATGAATCGCGTGAAGTGCTGTCGCGGGAGCATCAGTTGCAGCGCTTCATGGAAAGCGCTCAGGACATTATTTTCGCCTTCGATCAATCCAATAATATTCACTATCTCAATGAAGCAGCCCGCACCCGCCTGGCCCTTGAAGGGGTGCCGACACCGCTGCCCATTGAGCAGATTCTCGACGATTCGGAATTGCCGCGCTGGAACAGCAAAACCTGCCTGCTCAATGTCGGAGCCACATTTGATCCGACCCTGTTTCGCCTGCGCAGTCAAGACGGTGGCGAGATTCATGCCGACTGTCGCATCAGCACCGATTCCAATCAGGAAAACCCGTTGCACTGGGTCGTGTGCCGTGATTTGTCGGCTCAGATCGAAAACGAGAAACAGCTGTATAATCTGGCCAACTTTGATCAACTCACTGGCCTGACCAATCGCCAGGAGTTCTCTGAGCGCGCCACGGATGCCATGCGCCTGAGTAAACGGCTTAATCAGCAGATGGCACTGGCATTGATCTCCGTCGACCACCTCAAGGTGATCAACGAAACCTTGACCACCGAAGTGGGCGACAGCCTGTTGCGCGAATTCAGTATCCGTCTCACCCAGGGCGTGCGGGAAACCGACCTGGTCGGACGGCTGGCCGGCAACCAGTTTGCCGTGGCCCTGACTAATCTGGACACCATCAAAACCATGGAACAGGTGATGGCCAAGCTGCGCAAGCGGCTCAGCCAACCCATGTCCGTTGCCGATCAGGAACTGTTCATCACCAGCAGTGTCGGGCTCAGCCTGTATCCCGGTGATGCTTTGACCGTGGAAGATCTGATTAAAAAGGCGAACAGCGCCCGTTACTTTGTCCGTGCCCATGGCGGCAACAACCATCTGTTTTATACCCCGGAAATGGACGAAGACATCAAAAACCGTCTGCAGATGATCAACGGCCTGCACAGCGCCCTGATCCGCGATGAGCTTCAACTGTCCTACCAGCCCAAGGTCAATCTCGACAGCGGCGAATTTCACTCCGTTGAGGTCCTGTTACGCTGGAGTCATCCGACCCTAGGCCAAATCTCGCCGAGTGATTTTATCCCCATGGCGGAAGAGTCGGGCATGATCGGCGAGCTGACCAACTGGGTGCTGCGCCAGTCCTGTCTGCAGGTGCAGAAATGGCAGCAGCAGGGGCTTCCTCCTATCCGGGTGGCGGTCAATGTTTCCGGCCATCAACTGCAGAGCAGTGCCTTGATTCCCCAGCTTACCGAGATCCTCACCGAAACGAACCTCGACCCGCAATGGCTGGAGATCGAAGTCACGGAATCGGTGTTGATGCAAAATCCGTCGGTGGCGATTGCCACCTTGAAGAAACTGCGTAACCTCGGCATCCATCTGGCCATTGACGATTTTGGCACCGGCTATTCGTCGCTGGCTTATCTCAAACGGTTCCCGGTTCACTCGTTGAAAATCGACCGCTCTTTTATCAAGGATGTAGAGCAGAGCGACCGCTTTGCCACCATTGCCGCCTCGATCATCGAGATGGGTCGGTCACTCCACCTCAATGTCATTGCCGAGGGGGTGGAAACCCTTGGTCAGATGGCCTTTCTCAAGGAGCACCGCTGCAACGAGATCCAGGGATTTCTCTACAGCATGCCAGTCAATGCCGATGAGATTGTCCGCCTCAAAACCAATCTGCGCGACCAGACCTGCCCCCTCACCGCCATTGCCGGTTAGACAAACACCGCTCAACGTGGCATCCTTCGGGACAACCATTTTTCCTCAGCCCCGGATAGGCCATGAACAACATCATCAAATCCCACTGCATGGTCCTGCTTGCCACCGTTCTGGTTGCCGGATCGTTTCTCGCCTCGGCCCGACTTGCCGGGGTTATCAATCCGTTTTCACTGACCCTGATGCGCTTTGTCGCTTCGTCACTGCTGTTATTGCCGCTGGTCCTGTCACGGCACGACTGGCGGCGGAAGATCGTGCCCATTCTGCCCCGTGCTCTGGGGATCAGTCTGTTTTATGCCCTGTTCTTTGTCTGTCTGTTTGAAGCCCTGAAAACAACCACCTCGCTCAATACCGGCACTCTCTACACCCTGGTTCCGTTCATGACCGCCCTGTTGTGTCTGCTGTTGTTAGGTCAGAAAATCGGCCGGACAACGCTGTTGATCTATCTGCTTGGCGCCGCTGCGGCCTGTTGGGTTATTTTTGAAGGACGGCTGGATCGCCTGCTGGCGTTCAGCCTTAATGATGGCGATTGGCTGTTCCTTGTCGGAACAGTGCTGATCTGTGGCTATTCGTTGGCCATGAAGCTGCTGTACCGCCCCGGCGATCCCATGGTGGTATTGGTTTTCGGCATTCTGCTCGGCGGTGCGGGCTGGATGGCGTTGGCCATGGTGGTGCTGGACCAGCCGCTCAACTGGCAACAGATCCATGGCCACCACCTGTGGGCTATGGCCTACTTGGTCGTCGCATCAACCTTACTTACCGTGTACCTCTATCAGCGCAGCACGGTCATACTCGGCCCTCGGCGGGTGATGGCCTATGTCTATCTCAACCCCGCCGCCGTTGCCCTGCTATCCTGGCAGTTTGACCACACCACCATTGAGCCGGTCATCATCCCCGGCATTGTGCTCTGCAGTCTGGCGACTCTGTTACTACAGCGCGAACCGCAAAAATCGTGAACCCAAAACACGCGTACCCGCGAGACTGAAGCACAGTGGCTTCAGCGACGCGGGTACACCATCACTTTTTACCTACGGGTATATAAATTTATCGCGTTATTGCGCCAGTTTCTTGGCAATTTGCGCAACATGCTTGCCTTGGAATCGGGCAATGGTCAGTTCGTTTTCAGAAGGCTGACGTGAGCCGTCGGAACCAGCCAGCGTTGTCGCCCCATAGGGAGTCCCTCCGGTGATCTCGTCCATATTGACCAGAGCCGGTTCACTATAAGGGACACCCACCACCACCATCCCATGATGGAATAAAGTGGTATGGAAACTGGTAATTGTGGTTTCCTGACCGCCATGCTGGGTCCCGGTGGAGGCAAAGACACTGCCCACTTTGCCAATCAGGCCCCCTTTGGCCCACAATCCGCCAGTTTGATCGAGAAAGTTGCGCATCTGTGCGGCCATATTGCCGAATCGGGTTGGCGTCCCGAATATAATCGCATCGGCATCCTCCAGCACATCCGGCGTCGCCACCGGGAAATCGACAAACGCTTTTTGTGCTTCTGCCGCGCCAATTCGCGCCACAGTCTCGTCATCCATCAATTCGGCAACCCGGTAGATGGTCACTTCTGTATCCGCAACGGAACGCGCGCCCTCGGCAACAGCTTTGGCCATTTCATACACATGGCCGTAGGTACTATAAAAAATGATTTTTATTTTGGTGGTCATGATCTTTCTCCTGATTGAGTAGGTGTTATTGTCGAATCAGTTCCAAATCGATCTGCAACGTCACTTCTTCACCAATCATGGCTCCGCCATTATCAAGGGTCTGGTTCCAGACCATGCCAAAATCTTTACGATTGATAGTGGTCGTGGCGGCGGCGC
The DNA here is from genome assembly GCA_002869685.1 of Desulfuromonas sp. Classification (GTDB taxonomy): domain Bacteria; phylum Desulfobacterota; class Desulfuromonadia; order Desulfuromonadales; family Desulfuromonadaceae; genus Desulfuromonas. Next base: position 8,166 of record PKUE01000110.1, on the reverse strand, counting down.
CCATGCGGGTAAATCCCCACGGGTCTTTGATTGGCGTGGAAGGACCGGAAACGATAAAAACCGCCGGTTGACTGTGGCCACGAATCGTCAGGGTCCCGTAAAGAATCAGGCCTCCATCGTTTTTTTCAATCTTTGTCGAAGCATAGGTCATGGTCGGATAATTGGCCACGTCAAAAAAATCGCCGCTGAGCAGATGAGCATCCCGCTTGGCAACCCCGGTATTGAGTGACGCCACATCAACCGTAACGTTGATCACAGAAGCGGTGACATTATGATCATCGAGAGTTAACGTGCCATTGACAGTCGGGAACATCCCAGCGACTTCACTGATCACTAAGTGGCTGATGCGAAACTCGGCATTGGAATGGTCGGGATCGATGGTCCATTCGCTGGCAAAAACACTCGACAGCGGCATGGCCAGTAACAGAAGGATAACAAACAACATTTTTTTCATGACAACCCCCCTTAGAGTCAACATTATCGTTCCGTCGTTGCCAGACCGATTTTCTTACAAAGCAGGGCCAACTGCTCCTGTTCTTCAGCAGACAGAACACTGAATTGATCGACAATGCGTTGAACATGCCCAGGAAACACATCGCCGATCAGGGCCTTGCCCGTCGCCGTCAGATGCACCAGGAAATAACGGCGATCACTTTCCAGTCGTCGCCGTTCCACCAACTGACGCTTTTCAAGATTATCGATCACTGTGGTAATATTACCGCTGCTTTTGAGAATTTTCTGTCCCAGTTCTTTCTGGCACATCGGCCCCAGATGATAGAGGGCTTCGAGAACACCAAATTGACTGATGGACAACCCGGCACTGGCCCGACCACTTTGTAAAAAGGCGGATACCGATTCAGCGGCACGCAGCAATGTGATCAAGCTGTTTAATGCACGTTGTTCCTGTTCTGTCCCTTTATAGGCGGTCGGCATAACTAACTCCATATTAAATAGTTTAATATTAAACTATCACCCAATAAGCACTTGTCAAGAAATGGTACGACTTTTAGCGCCAAGGAGGCGAAATCATGCAACTTGTTTTTTTACACGGCCTCGAAACCGGCCCACACGGCAGCAAGTATCAGGCCCTCAAAGCGATGTTTGGCGAAGTCATTTCGCCCGACTGCGAAGGCGTCTTTGATCCCGAGCAACGCCTGACCATTATCCGCGACACCCTGCGCGACCAGCCCGGCCCGTTCCTTGTCGTCGGTTCGAGCGCCGGAGGTCTGATGGCATTACTGCTGCAACAGGTTGAAGCGCGTGTCGCGGCACTGGTGCTGTGTGCTCCGGCTTTACACACCGAACATGCGACCCACCTGAGTGCCGACCGGCTCCCGCCGACCGTGGTGATCCATGGTCGGCGGGACGATGTGGTTCCCATCGACAGTTCACGTCGATTTGGTGCCCCACTGATCGAGGTGGATGACGACCATCGTCTCAATGCCAGCATCCCGCTCATGCTGGAACAGGTATTCCGGCTGAAATACCAGTGGCTCTATCCGGACGTGACCTCCACCGAAAGCTAACTGATTTCACACCATTCAGTGACCAGATCCGGGCAGGATGCTGCCGTCTCACCGACGCACACCCTGCCCGGGCATGATCAATCTGCCATCGACAGCATTTTTACCACACATAAAATCCTCTCTTAACCATGCAAATATCGCCAAGTCGGTTAATCTTGTCATAAGCAGCGACGACAGGGGTTCGACAACCCATTAAGCTTAGCCACATTTAATCAGTGGCAAATCTTTGCTAATTTTTCCCTAACATAACCACAATATGATTTGTTGCTCTCATGATGAGAGCGTTGTTTATAGAATGAAATGATCGTATCAACATGGGGACTCTGGTGACCAATCAACCGTTTATCAGCAAAGAAATCAGCTGGCTGCTGTTTAATGCCCGCGTTCTTCAGGAAGCCGCCGATGCACAGGTTCCGCTGTTGGAGCGTCTGAAATTCCTCGGCATTTTTTCCTCCAACCTCGACGAGTTTTTCCGTGTCCGGGTCGCCACGCTGCACCGGCTGTTAAAAATCCGCAAGAAGGCCATCTCTCTGATCGGCCAGGACCCGAAAAAGATCCTTGATGATATTCAGGCCATGGTCTTGAAGCAGACGGACGAATTCGAACGGCTCTATGATGAGATCGTCGAAGAACTCGCTGCCGACCATGTCTTTATCCGCGACGAGACGGAGTTGAGCGATTCACAAAAGCAGTTCGTCATGGAGTATTTCCACGACAGAGTGCGCCCGTTTCTCGTGCCACTGATGCTTAACCGCAAAACAGAGCCGTTTGTCAAAGACCACCTCATCTATCTGGCGATCACTCTGCAACACCGCAGCAGTGACACTACGGACTACGCCTTGATCCAGGTGCCGGTGGATAAAGTGTCGCGCTTTCTGCTGCTGCCAGCGACAAACGGCACTGTCGAAATCATCCTGCTCGACGACATTATCCGACTCGGTCTGGCCGACACCTTCTGCTACTTCGACTACGACACGTTCAACGCCTATACCGTCAAAATGACCCGCGATTCCGAACTCGATGTCGATGACGAACTGTTCAAGACCTTTCCGCAGAAAATTCAGGACGGTCTCACTCGGCGCAAATCGGGGGTTCCTGTCCGCTTTGTCTATGATCGCAGCATGCCCAAAGCCTGCCTTGAAAAGCTGCGGAAGAACCTCGATATCGTCGATGCCGACACCTGCATTCCGGGCGGCCGTTATCACAACTTCAAAGACTTTATCGGCTTTCCGAAAATCAACCGCCCTGCCTGCTATTATCCCGACCAATTCGAGCCCCAGAGCCATCCGTGGCTGCTGCCCAACCGCTCGACCATGGATCAGATCAGACAGCGCGAGATTCTGCTCTATTTCCCTTACCACGACTTCAGCCATATGATCGACCTGCTGCGCGAGGCCGCCATCGATCCGCGCGTCACCACGATCCGTATGACGGTGTATCGGCTGGCGCAGAACAGTCAGATTGTCAATGCCCTGGTCAATGCCGCACAAAACGGCAAGAAAGTTTTTGTCGTCGTTGAGCTGCAAGCCCGTTTCGACGAAGAGGCCAACTTGTCGTGGTCCAGCCTGTTGCGTGAGGACGGTGTTCAGGTGGTTCACGGCCTGCCCGGCCTCAAGGTTCACGCCAAGCTGTGCCTGATCACCCGTCACGAGGGCAACAAAAAGGTGCGCTATGCCTGCATCGGCACCGGCAACTTCCATGAAGGAACAGCCAAGCTTTACACCGACCACATGCTGATGACTTCGAATCCCCATTTGACCGGCGAAGTGCACAAAGTGTTCGAGTTTTTCACCAACAAATACCGCATCCCCATTTTCCGTCATCTGGTGGTGTCACCCTTCCAGACCCGCAACAAACTGCGCCGCCTGATCAACAGCGAAATCCGCAATGCCAAGGTGGGCAAACCAGCCTGGATCGACATCAAGATCAACAACCTGTCCGATCAGGACATTGCCAAGATGCTCTACAAAGCCAGCAACGCTGGCGTTAAAATACGCATTATTGCGCGCAGCATGTTTTCACTGGTGCCGGGAATCGCCAAATACAGCGAGAATATCGAAGCGATCAGTATCGTTGACCGCTTTCTCGAACACTCGCGCTTTTTTATCTTTTGCAACGACGACAATCCACAGTATTTTATCTCTTCGGGAGACTGGCTGCCGCGCAACTTTGACCGCCGCGTTGAAGTCGCCACCCCCATTTGTGATCCGCAACTGCGTCAGCAACTGCGCGACTGTTTTGACATCCAATGGCAGGACAACTGCAAAGCGCGCATCTGGGATGCCCAGATGAAAAACCATTTCCGCAAACCGGGCAAAAAGCAGCCGATCGTCCGCTCGCAGATGGCTTTGATTGACCATATGAAGAAAACAATCCGCCCACTCGAACCTTAAGGAGACGCCGTGGGAGTAGAAATCGAACGCAAGTTTCTGGTCGCCACCGACAGTTGGCGGGAACAGGCCCGTTGCCGCAGTCGTTACGTTCAGGGCTACCTGTCCACCCTCCCCGGTCGCTCGGTCAGGGTTCGCGTTGCCGACGATCAGGGCTGGCTGACCGTCAAGGGCGCAACCATTGGTGCCACCCGCAGTGAGTTCGAATATGCCATCCCGGTTGAAGACGCCCAGGAGATGCTGCATAAGCTGTGTCAGCGCCCGCTCATTGACAAATGGCGCCACCTGATCGACATCAACGGCTTGACCTGGGAAGTGGATGAATTTCTCGGCGAAAACAACGGCCTGATTCTCGCCGAAATCGAACTGACGTCTGAGCAACAGGCGTTCACCCGCCCCGACTGGCTTGGCCAGGAGGTCACCGACGACCCGCGCTACTTTAACGCCAGCCTTAGTGTAACCCCCTATTCCGTCTGGGAGAAACGGCCATGACCGCCACGGGAAAACGCCTGACCCTGATCCGTCACGCCAAATCAAGCTGGGACAACGTCTCCATTAAAGACAGCGAACGCGCCCTGACCCGCCGCGGCGAAAAAGACGCCGCCCGCATTGGTCAATGGCTGCAACAACAACACTGGCGCCCCGATGCCCTGCGCTCCAGCACGGCACTGCGGGCCCTGATGACCAGCAAGATCATCGCCAGTTGTGCCGACCTGACGCTGAGCAGCCTGGGCAAAAAGAAAAAACTCTATCTTGCCGAAGAACCACAGCTGCTTGAATTCATCGCCGCGACCCCCGACACCATCCAGCACCTCGCCATCGTCGCTCACAACCCCGGTCTGCTCGACCTGATCAATACACTGACCAACAGCAGCCTGCTCAGTCTGCCCACCTGCGCCGTCCACATCATTGATCTGCCTTGCGCATCGTGGCAACAGATTGGCGAGACCCCAGGCAAAACCGTCGTCGCCACCACGCCGAAAAAGCTGCGCTGAGACAAACACACCTTCTACTGTGCGAATGACGGTTCACTCCACGGGATCGCGGTGCTACCATAGGCCGATATTCCATCCCCCCTGTGGAGACCGTTCACCATGAATATTGCGCCGCAACTGACCACCGTGCGCTTCTGGCGCCTGTCGGTTCAGTGGATTTTTTTCGCCTGGATTCTGTTCATCGGCATTCAATTCGGCCGTTTTGTTTACCACTTTACCAGTGGCGGCCAAGGCACGCTGGTGACCCGCCCCCCCGGCGTTGAAGGCTTCCTGCCCATTGGCGCACTGGCCAGCACCAAGTTTTGGGCCATGACCGGCACCATCCATCCCGTGCATCCGGCAGCCGTGGTAATATTTGTCACCTTTATTGCCATGAGCCTGCTGGCCAAGAAATCGTTCTGTTCGTGGCTGTGTCCGGTCGGCACCCTGTCCGAACTCACCTGGAAGCTCGGCAAAAATGTCTTCGGTGAAAACTTCCGCCTGTGGCGCTGGCTCGACCTGCTGCTGCGCAGCATCAAATACCTGTTGTTGCTGTTTTTCGCCAAGCTGATCCTACTTGATATGCCGTCACGCGCCCTCGGCGGCTTTCTCGGTTCACCCTACTGGGCCATGAGTGACGTCAAAATGCTCCACTTTTTCACCGATGCCAGTTTCGACACCATTGCCGCAATCATCGTGCTGATCGGTTTCTCCCTGCTGTTTAAAAACGCCTGGTGCCGCTACCTGTGTCCCTACGGCGCCCTGCTCGGTCTAGTCAGCATGCTCAGCCCGCTGAAAATACGTCGCCGCATCGGCACCTGCACCGCCTGCGGCAAATGCGCCAAAGCCTGCCCCTCGCTGCTGCCCGTCGACACGAAGAAAACCATCCACAGCCCGGAATGTACCGGCTGCCTGAGCTGCGTCGAATCCTGCCCGCACCACTCCCTGCACATGGGACCAGCGAAGGTCGCAAACACGCCGAAATGGGTGTTCCCGGCGGTGGCATTAGGGATTTATGTCGCGGGAATCGGCTTAGGCATGGCGACAGGCCACTGGCACTCGGTGCTGACCTATGCTGATTACGCGCAGTGGATACCGAGGTTATCGACTTTGGGGTTTTGACCTGCTGAAATCTTCACCAGAAAAAAAAGGGGGGCAACGCATCACTTAATTGCGTTGCCCCTTTTTTGTTGTAACTGCCCCACCCTAAAGATTAAAAAAATAGATTAATCGACCAAGATCAACTATTTTCACATTGACTAATAAAAGACAGAAACCATACATGGAAAATCAGTCTAACAAGTCGTTCAACAATTGTCCGTTGCACTCCACTCGGATCCGCAAACAACGTGGGCGTTAACTCACCGTTGTGAGGTAAAGTAACATGAACTGAAAACTCGTAACCCGCTTGGAGCTTGCCCGTAAGCTTGAGCCCTGGCATCAAGGAAAATTGACGTCAGTGGAGTTATGGCGCTGGGCTGAAGACAACTATATGCCAGGGTCGACGGAGTTTGAAGATTGGGGGAAAGACAACTCTGCAACCAATGAGGTCCTTGCTCATCTCGACAGTTTGCCTATGAATTTTATGTTTCCTGAAGGTGCGCCGATTCATATCCAGTTTCTGCGCACCTCACCGTCTGATTTCAACACCGCCTTCCAAACGGGGCAGAAAGCACTTGAGGCAATTGATTTTGAGAAAAGACGGCGTGAACTCACAGGACGTGAACCTAATGCTTCATTCTGCAAATCGTAGAAGAGCATTCAAGGGACAGGGATCAATTCTTAACATTTTACACACGCTCAGAAAGAAAACTTGCAATGTCATTAAATTCACCCAGTGGTCTTGGGGGCTGGTTAATTGTTGCGGCTTTTGGATTAATTTCGCAACCAATATTCATTGCCATCTCTCTTTACACCGATTTTCTTCCCATCATTACTGAAGGCTATTGGCAACTCCTCACAACCGAAGGGTCTGAAGCATTTCATCAGGCTTGGGCCCCTTTCATCATTTTTGAAACCGTGGGGAATATCGTGTTTCTTATTACAAATATTATTCTGATTTATCTTTTTTTTAAAAAATCATACCGCTTTCCATCCCTCTACATCCTGTTTCTAGCGGCAAAGATATTATTTGCAATTGGGCTCTACTACTTTATGAACCTTATCCCTGCTTTGGCATATGCTTCAGAAAGCATGCAATTCTCCAAAGAATTGTCTAGAACCGTCATATTCTCAATAATTTGGATATCCTATTTTTCTTTTTCAAAACGCGTTAAAAACACATTTGTGTAACCAGCATCGGATCAGCATTCCAAATTCAAAAACGTCAACCGCTCTCGACAACAGCATGGCCCCATCCGGCGAAAGGGACTTAAATTGAATTTTCTTTTTGGCTTACTCATAGCTCTTTTTATCTGGCTGGCTCCAATAGTCTGGGCATGGCGAATCAAACATCCCCAACGCAATCTGGTCCTTGTACTTATCATCCTACTCGGACCTTTGGGTTTTCTCGCGGCATTGATCATATTATCGCACAAGCCACCCGCGCCGGTTAATCCAGAGGACCCCGATGTTTTCAGCTGCGAGCATTGCAATACGCCTTATCGCCTTTCTGATTATTTGGAAAATGTCGATATGTTCTGCAGCCACTGCAAACAAAAGATGAAACGCCCCACGCTCTAAAACATCACCATCAGGTGCTAGAAAAACCAGGGAGAAAAGTTCGTGGAAATAACTCTGAATCAAGTGCCGGTTATTCTGATCATTGGGGGAATCAGCCTTTACTTCCTTTTTTCGGGCCTCCTCGCATTACTAAAAAACCGTATGACGGTCGTCAACCCTCACGCCGACACGCCATCGACTTCCGTTAATGACGTCATCTTTGACCTTCTGAAAAAAAGAGCCGCACAAGATTATCCCGTACCAGAAAACTTCAGCGATAAATCGAAATATACCCAGATCCACGGTAACGAATTAAAGCTGAGAGCTTTATTTCATTTGGTAATGGGGCTTATTTCCATGCTTGTTTTACTTTGTTTTCTCTCTGAAAAAGTTGCCGAAAAAACCATGAACTTCTTTCTGTGAAACTGGCCATGGTCAAATATTAGTGATGCTTCTTCGTGGGGAAACAGTGGGATAAGGTTCATCAGCCGCTATGTCCGAAAATTGCCATAAAAGAACCTAAAACAGGGAACTCACATCCATGCAACCACTCAAACGCGCTGCATTCACCCTTGAAATCTTATCGTCTTGGGCGATTCTGACTCTGTTGATCTC
>PKUE01000055.1 GCA_002869685.1 Desulfuromonas sp. | reverse complement strand
TTCATCTGCTCGCTAAAAACCCGCAAACAGTTTCGTCCCTCCTCTTTGGCGTAATACATGGCCGTATCAGCGTACTTCAAAAGTTTCTGTTCATCCTGGGCATGGTGCGGGTAAACCGCCAGGCCGATGCTGGAGGAGATTTTAAGCCGCAAATCGTCAAACACAAAGGGTTCCACCAGAGCTTGGCGTATTTTCTCGCCGATCATAATGCCGTGCTGTTCGGAACTGAGCGCAGGCAACAGAATCACAAACTCATCCCCACCGATCCTGGCAACGGAATCGGTTTTACGCAGACTGTTGCCGAGACGTTGGGCAACCGCTTTGATCAGCAAATCACCAATGTGATGACCGTGGGAATCGTTCACCCATTTGAAATTGTCCAGATCAAAAAACATCAGGCCGACAAGACTGGAATCCCGCTCCGCAGTGGTCAGAGCCTGCTCAAGACGGTCGGCAAACAGTATCCGGTTGGGCAAACCGGTGAGGGCATCATGATAGGCCATTTTCTCGACCCGCTCTTCCTGCAGCTTTCTATCGGTAATGTCGTAAAACCAGCCCAACATCGCAGGCTTGTTGTCATATTCCAGCGCTAGATAGGAAGCCAACACCCATTTGGTCCATTGATTCTGATCTGGAGAGCAGAGCTTCACCAGTTCGTTGGTCACCGTCCCGCCCCCTTTGACCTTCGCCATGATCCCGTCATAGACTTCCTGGCTGGGGTAATAATTGGTCACCACCACATCATCGAACTTGAGTGAAGGAGCATTGATCAATTCAAGATAACTGCTGTTGGCAAACACCACCCGTCTTGTACCCTCGGCGGCAATTCGTGCCGCAATGGGACTGCTCTCCAGCAGCTGTCGAAAACGCCACTCATTGGCCACGGACTGTTGGCGCAGATGAAAGCCCTGTTCAAACTGTCGCCTGATCTGGCCAGCGCTGACGACAAGAAACAACAGGAACAATGTCATCATGGCGGTCATGCCGAGAGAAACCCGGTCACCTTCCAATGCCAGAAAAGCAATATGGGGAACCAGGACAAAAAACAGAAAACTGTTCACCGTAATGCGATCAACAGCCAAAGTGGTGGCCGCTCCGGCACTTAACCCTCCCACAACAAAGGAAATGTAAATTTTAAACCCGGAATAGCCCTCCGGTGTCAGCAGAACCCCGGCAACTCCCCAGACAATCCCGGCGGCAATCGCCCCCAGGCGAAACCAATTCAGCCAACGGTGGGCATTTTTGCCGTTAATGGCATCACGGCAACGCTTAAAGGCCACAGACAGGAGAAAACGGCAGGTGAGGACCAGACTGATGAAGATCGCCCAACCATACAACACGGTCGAGGAAATCACAGAATCCAGAACGGCAACCATCACAAGGATTAGAACCGCACTGATCACTGTCGCCAGCGGCAGTGTCGCAAAGAGAAACTGAACCTGCTCCGTCTCCAGAGTATCGCTCGAACGATTCTTTTGATCGTGGAAGTCAGGAAAAGCCATTGAAAACTTCGAAGATTCAGTAACGTTCTTCACGATCTGCCCATTGGAGGAAACAACAACCTTATTGGTCGTGGGATAAAAAAACAGCGCGCCCTCGTTTGAGAGGATTCATTTACCGGGACAATATTAGCGCACTTGCTTTACAGAAGAACGTTTTCTAATAAAAAAAAGTGGAGAAAATAAAAAGTTCTCGTCGAACGACAAAATCCATCTTGCGCGATCCTGTTACTTCGAACGTGTTGATTTTTAAAAGCCACGATGCAGCAAAAGGATGGAAGATTTTAGCTGGCACGCCCATACGGCTTTGCCGCTGGAGGCAGAGGACTAGGTGTCTTTACAGGAGTGGCACTTAAAACATCCTTCATCACTCTCCCCACCTCCGGCGGACATGGCGCTGTAATCCCAGCGCAGCATATCAGGGTATTGGCCACCATGAACAAGATGACAGGATAAACAGGTCACAACAGCGTCACTGCGGGTTGGCGTCGTTGGATTAAGCCAGCCCACCGGCACGTCGGCATCATAGTCGGTCTCGGGATCATATTCGGCGAATTCGCCGTTTGTCGGCAAACGGATCATGGTCGGGTGGCGCAACCACACTCCTGTGGCCGAATCTTCCGTATCCATATGGGCCTGGGCATGACATCCCGTACAAAACGCGCTGATGCTGTGGGTGCTCTGCAACAGGACATTGTCGTTGTGGTTCATCTCCGCCCCCTGGTAGCTGTTGTGTCCCACAGTGGGGTCCTGCTCCCAATCAGCATCCTCAACACCAGCGACATACGAGGACGGCATCACAATCCCCCCACCATACCGCGCGTCATGGCCACCAAGAAAGCGATACCAGCCGCTGGCCTCGGTTTCCATACTGCCTGCGGCAATGTCCGTACCATGATGTTTATACTTCTGGTGGCAGATCTTGCAGCCATCAATCTTGGTATCAGTCATACTGCTTTTGGGCATCGCCAGCGAAGCGTGACACGAATTGGTACAACCACCGCCCCACAAATCCAGTGGCGCATGATCCAAATCACCATCCGGGTTGCTAATGCCATAGACATTATGACCATGGCTGTCGATACCGCCACCGGCGGCGGCCACATCATAGAAATTGCCACCGGCCAGAGGCTTGGTCGGATAGCCCGTGGTGTTAAAAACAATCGGAATCCGGGTCGGGCCGAGGTTGACAATCGTCTCACTCCCCGAACAAGAGTGACAGCCGATACAGTTCGACACCAGCAATGTGTCATTACCACTCGCACTGAGAACCAAACCATCCTGGCTGTTGTGCATGGTATGACAATTGGAACACGCGCCGCTAACAGCAGCCAACCCCTCTTGAGCCATCAACCAGAGCATCGCAACACAGACAAACACGACTTGAATCATACGCTTCGATGTTAAAAACATCGCTCCCCCCTCACCAAAACATGCCCCCCGCAAATTGAAGCGCGGGGGATATCCCACAAAAGCATTACTAATTAAGGTCCACACCTGAAGCTATCATTAAACATGCCAATAACTCATAAATATAAAAACTATGGCGCATGTGGTCAAAATTTCGTGGGTTATATTTTCAAGTACACTCAAGAGAGGATTGTCTTATCGGGAAAGCAGTCCAGACAAACAGATTTACCCCAGTGACAGCGGCAAAATGCCCACACACTGAAACAACACGGCAGGAACACCCTGCTCCTTCACTCTTCACAGACAGCGCTCCTTGCAGAGGCGCACCGGATGACTTAGTCTTTAGTAGGATATTGAAAACGTTCCATCCAGGGACCTCACAGATCGGAAGGTCAAACCATGACAGATAAAACCTCCAAAGAAATGAGTCGCGACCAGTATAGCCAGGTGGGTGATGCCTACGTGCGCAGCCAGACTCACGCCACAGGCGTCGATCTCGACGACCTGCTCGATATGGTACAGCCGCAAAAAGACTGGCAGGTTCTCGATGTCGCCACCGGCGGCGGCCATACCGCCTTAACACTGGCCCCGCATGTTCAACAGGTGATTGCCGTGGATTTGACGCCCAACATGGTGGAAACGGCGAGGAAGTTTGTCTGTGATGAAAAAGGCCAGTCCAACGTGGCCTTTCAACTGGCGGATGCCGAAAACCTGCCTTTTGAAAACGGCAGTTTCGACCTCGTCACCTGCCGCATCGCAGCGCATCATTTT
>PKUE01000152.1 GCA_002869685.1 Desulfuromonas sp. | reverse complement strand
TTAGCGGCCTGAATCGACAGACCGGGGCGGGCATTGAGCTCCAGCAATAAGGGCCGATTGGTGTGATCGAGGACGATGTCGGTGCCGATATAACCGAGTCCGGTCATATCATGACAGCGTGCAGCCAGATGGAGAATATCCGTCCAGCCGGGAATGCGGATCTGATCAAACGCGTGTCCGGTGTCGGGATGACTGTCAACGGGCATGGAAAACTGCACGGCATCGAGGGATGTGCCACGGGTAATATCCAGGCCAACTCCAATCGCACCCTGGTGCAGGTTGGCCTTGCCGTCGGAACGGCGGGTCGCCAGGCGCAGCATGGCCATCAGCGGATAGCCTTGAAAGACGACAATGCGAATATCGGGAACCCCCTGGTATGAGTAGCCGGTAAATAATTCAGAAAACGACACCAACTCTTCGACAATGGCAACATCCGGGGTGCCCGCCAGGGAGTAGAGTCCGGCCAGGATATTGGACATGTGGCGCTTGATATCCGCAACGTCAAGCTGAACCCCCGACGTAGTAACAAAGCGCCCTTTTTCCTGGCCGCGAATCACCAGAATCCCTTTACCACCAGAGCCTTTGGCCGGTTTGATAGCAAAGCCATTGATCTTGCGCAGCAGGTTCTCGACGTTTCTCAGCCGATGTTGTTCACGGATGACAAAATGCAATTTGGGCGCTGGGATATCATGACGCTGGGCGAGCTTTTTGGTCTTGAGTTTATCGTCCACCAGCGGATAGAGCGCACGCTGGTTGTAGCGGCCGATAAATTCGATATTGCGGGCGTTCATGCCAAGAACGCCCATCTCTCGTAAGCTTCGGAACCACATTTACAACCTCAACTTCAACCGCAGCGCCCGAAAGCGGCGCAGTTCGGTCCATTTGTATCCGGTGTAATTACCCATGGTCATGATCAGCGCCAGGATGATCAGATTGATCTCCGGGTAGTTGAAACTCAGATGTACCGCCACGGGCCAACTCATCATCAGATAGGCACAAACGGCCACCAACAGACTGCCGCCGCCCTGAAGCACGACTTCACGCGGCCCTTCATCCTCCCAGAGGATGGACATGCGTTCAATGGTCCAGGCAATGATGATGACCGGGAAAAAGGTAACGGTCATGCCGGTATTGAAACCGACGCGGTAACCGAACAGACTGGTGAAGACGATGACCATCAGCACCAGAATGACGATGGTGGAAATACGCGCCACCAACAGCAGGTTGAAATGGGAGAGATAGCTGCGCAGCAACAGGCCAAAGGAGACAATGGCGATAAAACTGATAACACCGGGAGCCAGAGCGGTCTGCAAAAAAGACAAGGCGATGAGGATCGGCATAAAGGTCCCCGAGGTCCGTACGCCAACGATAATGTTGACAAACACCACCACCAGAGCGCCCAAAGGGATCAGCAACATAACCTTGAGCATGTTCTGTTCTTCCACCGGCAATTTATGCATGTCGAAAAAAGAAAATGGCGTTTGCGGCAACGCATCAATGGCCAATTGCTTGGCGGAAACCGTCTGATGGGTGATGGCAAAACTGACGCGTGATCCTTCACCACCGCTGACATCGAGCAGAGAGGAATCATCCTGATTCCACAGCATAAAGTTGTCCGGCAACCCCTGGCGCCCGGTCAACGGATCAAACATCACCCATTGTGCACCGTCATACACCACCAACACCGGATCGAGTTTCAGATTGTGCCGATTCTCTTCGAGGTGAAGTCCCTTGGCAATGCGCGTCGGGATGCCCGCATAATTGAACAATTTCTCCAGCAGAACATCGACGGCCATGGACGACAACAGCAACGAGACATTCTGATCCCGGTCTACGGCATTGACCAGCTTGATCAACTCGCGACACATGGTCAGGAGGGAATCTGAACGGGCATGGGCCTGTTCCAGCACATGTCGGGCAGCGCCCTGTTGGGATTCATCCCAAAACACCTCCAACGGTGCCCGTGGCGGCGAAACCCAGTTCATGGCACTGTACGCTTCTGGCGTCACCTGCACTTTATAGTAAAGAGTCTGGGCACCGGTGGCATGGCGGATGGTCCATACGGCGCGCCGGTTGCCGCCACCGACATCATCTACGGAAAAACCATAGCCCGGCGAGGCGGTCTGTTCATTGAACATTTTAAAGCCGGGCAGATTGTCGGGAATATCCAGACTCACCCGGACGGCATCGCCAAGCGCGGTAAAATTGATCTTGGCTTCCACCAGCCAGACTTCGGCTTGTTCTCCGGGTAATAACGGAATATGGGTTTTGGCATGACGCCCCCACATCAAACCGATACCAACGAGGAATAATGCGGCGATGACACTGTAAAAAAGAATTCTCGGCATGGCTGCAATCCGATCAGCGATCGAGTATCGGCACGGAAAGGAACTTCTTGCTGACATCCACCGTCATCGAATCCATGAGAATGTTTCGGCCGATCAACACCGGAAATTCGACATGGGAACGATCCGCAAGGGTAAACTCTGCGGTGCGGGTAGTGTTGCCCAAAGTGATAACAAGCTCAACCACATAGCGCCGCTCTTTCTCTTTGGTCACGGCCTGAATGATTTTAGTTTTGCGTACCACCTGGCATTCCATGATGACGGGATTGTTATTTTCCGGATCAATCATTTCAAACCGCACCCACCGCTTGCCATCGCGCTCAAAAGGTTCGACATTGCGTGCATCAATAGAAGAGGTGGTCGCACCGGTATCAATTCGGGCCGCAAGGATAATGCCGGGAGGTGAAATAAAGATTCGCTCGACGGCACCGACAACCTGCTTGACGATGCTATCGGCACCCTCCGCAACCGCCCGGTTCTGCGTGTCGTTGAAATGGATCACTTCCGCCGAACGGTTCTGTTGCAGGGCAGAAATCGTCCCATCCAGCTTAGCCAGTTTCTCATGTAACTCTTTGAGATAGCCGTCCTGAGCCTTAATGCGCTGCTGGAGATCGGCAATGGTATTGGACTGATTGACGACCAGATCATCCTGCATGGATTCCAACCGACTGGCCAGCCTGTCCAGCTGTTCAAGCTGCTGCTTTTCCTGGTCCAGCATCTGGTTCAACAGGACTTTATCATCCCTGGTTGCCAACAAAAAATGAGGTGTGCAGCCGGTACTGGCCAGTTGCAGCGCGACAAGAGTCACCACACACCGTAGGCAAAAACGTCGTGTCATGAAAATCTCCCTTGGAGTGTTCGCCAATCAGTGTCCACACCGTGATTAAAGCTGTTTCCCTGTCTTTATTCCCTGCTCGCGGCTGTATTTTGAACGCAAAAATCCTACGGCATGATCGCAAATCGCGGATCATACAAGGCCGGTGACCACCAGCAACGCGCGCGGGGCCACATCTGAAGCCGCTCAACGGGACTTCAGACCAGGATGTTTTTTGCTATGAAATGCAGGGAACCTTCATTCTCGTTCTTCTCCTCGAGAACACAGGGAGTGTTGCCACCTGCCTCGCGGTGCTGCGTTTGAGACCGGGCAATCAGGACGGTGGGGCATGCTGGAGCAGCAAACAATTTATGAGACAATTGGTAGAGAAGGTAGCACAGCCCGGCGGTGATGTCCAGAAAACCGCACAGACAGGCCGTATTATCAGCTAAAACAGCTTAGGCTACCAAACCACTTCATCAACGTATTCACGGGTTTTATACGCGTCAAAATCCCTGATTTTAGTAAGTTCAAAGGTTGAGAGGTTGATCTGCCACACCGCGGC
>PKUE01000059.1 GCA_002869685.1 Desulfuromonas sp. | reverse complement strand
ATACTTATGCTTTGACGGGTGCTAATCAAAAGGGCAATATGTGCTATGCTGTTGAAGCTGGTGATCAAGGTGTATATCAAAAAGAAGTAGGTGTTGGTGAAACCAATCTTGAAGCAGCCAACGATGCTACTGTTTATTCTGAAAGTACCGAGTGGGTAGGTGTCGGACAATAAAAACCTTTATTTTTGAAATTTCCCCAAAAAGCCTCCTCATATGAGGAGGCTTTTTGCACTTTATGGCCTATAAATGATTCAAGCAGAACATTTAAGCAAAAAATATACTGGTCATCTGGGCAGGAAACCGACCTTAGCTCTTTCAGATGTTTCATTGCATGTCAAAGAGAAGGAGATTTTTGGTATCGTAGGGCCGAATGGCGCCGGGAAAAGTACGTTATTGAAAATTCTACTCGGTCTGGTGAAGGCATCCTCCGGCATTGCCTCGCTAAATGGTGTTTCGGTTTCAGAGATTCGTTCCCGCCAGCAATTGGGCTACCTTCCAGAAAATCCTTGCCTTTATGACAGTCTTAGCGTTGTTGATCATTTAAATTTTATTGCCCGTTTGTATCAACTACCCAAGGATTTGTTGTCTAAACGGATGGATGACGTTCTGACACGGGTCGGGTTAGATGATGTGGCGCATCGTTCATTGCGAACGTATTCAAAGGGGATGGTGCAACGGGCAGCCTTGGCGTGTGCTCTTTTTACTGAGCCCGATCTGTTGATTTTAGATGAGCCGATGTCTGGACTCGATCCATTAGGAAGAAAGATGGTCCTGGATATCATACGGGAATATAACTCACGTGGTAATACCGTCTTGTTCTGTTCCCATGTTTTAAACGATGTCGAAAGAATTTGTGATCGTATCGCCATTATGAATAAAGGGAAATTAGTGGTTACGGTGACTCCGCAGCAGCTTCAACAGGAAGAAGGTGATTCGCCTTTGGAATCGTTGTTTATGCGTACAGTTCTTGAGGAGGGGAGCGCATGAGAGCTGTTTTCTCAGTTGCTCTGCTAAGTTTTAAAGAAGGTTTACGGCAGAGGGTTTTGTATGGTGTTGTTTTAGCCGCTCTTCTAATGATGAGTGGCGCGGTTCTTGTCAGTGGATTTTTTCTGCGGGATATTTCTAAAGTTATTCTGGATTTTTCTTTGGCGACAGTTACACTTGGTGGCTTGACGATTCCATTATTTCTCGCCATTCACATGCTTGCTCGTGATATTGAAAGGCGAACTGTTTTTAGCTTGCTTTCACGGCCGATATCTCGAGGGCAATATTTATTTGGAAAGTTTAACGGACTGCTTCTTCTAACTGGTCTTGTTATGCTTTTTTTAAGTATCGGTGTGTATTTATCACTTGAATGTGGTGAGTTCCTTTTTGGTGAGCGTTTTTTTGTTACGGTATCCTGGAACAGTATCTTTGCAGCATTATTTTTGTCATTTCTTTCAGTGATGATTCTAAATGCCTTAGCGGTGTTCTGGTCTACTTTGACAACAAGTTCTTTTTTAGCGACCTTGCTGACTGTTTTCAGTTACGTGATAGGCCATTTTGTAGATGATGTAGTGCGTTTTCTTCAGGTTAATACAACTGGAGTTGAAATATCATCATCAATTAAGCAAGTCGTAGAAATCGCAAAGTATTCATTTCCTAACCTCGCAGCGTTTGATGTTAAATCCGTTGCAGCTCATGGCATGGTAATTCCTCTTGCTGATGTGGTTTTCCTTACATTCTATGCGGGGATTTATTGCAGTCTGTTGCTGACATTAGCAACTATCTTTTTCCGTCGCCGGGATCTGGCATGAAGCGTTCTTTCACTCTGCTTGTATTCTTTAGCGTTCTGTTTGCGTTAATGGGGGTAATGACTGATAAAGTTCATAACCTACGGACAAAATACTTGGCAGCGTCTATTAGTCAAATTGGCCGTATCCCTTCCAGTGTGCTCGTTGCAACAAGCTTGGAGTATAAAGGTGTTGTGGCAGACATGATGTTCTTGAATGCGTCTAATTTTATTGGCCGCAATCTCATGGAGCGAAGATCTCCCCAACCAGAAGAGTGGCAGACGTTTTACCTTATGTTGGATCGAATGTCTGCCTTGGATGGACGTTTTTTGGATACCTATGTTTTTGCTGAAATGATGCTCGCTTGGCAAGCCAGAATGTATGATGAAGCCAATTCACTTTTAGCCAAGGCAAGAAGATACCGCCCGGATGACTGGCGAATGCCTTATTATATTGGTTTTAATCACTTCTATTTTCAAAAGCAATACGCCTTGGGTGCTGACTATGTCATGCAGGCAGCTAATATCTCAGGTAGCCCATCTTATTTGCCAAACCTTGCTGCGCGACTGGCTTTTTATGGGTCGCGTTCAAAAACAGCCTTATTGTTTATTAAAGAGTTGATTGCACAAAATAAACAGATTGAGCTTAACCCTGAACTTGAAAAACGCTTGGCCGCATTTGAAGCTGCTGCCTCTATTGAAGATGCTGCTGTAGGGTTTATAAATCGTTTTGATCGCCGTCCTGTAAATATAAGTGAACTGGTGAAAACAGGTTTTCTTTCTGCCGTTCCGCTAGACCCTTATGGCGGTGAATGGCGTCTTTATATAGATGGTCATGTGGATAGTACATCCAATTTTGTTGAAAGAGAAAAGTGATGTTACGCAGCACAGTGCTTCTCTTTATGCTTCTGGCATTGGCATTTCTCATTTTCGGTGCGGTGATAAATGGTGAAGTTATTACTGTGGATGATCCGCATCAATTACAGCAGATCGAAAAACGCCATGCTTGGAATGTTGAAAAAACTTTTATTCGGAAAAATACGACCGGACTTTATTATCGCCCTCTGATCACATTATCTTTTACTGCGGATAAAATGTTGTGGAGTGCTGATCCAAGGATGATGAGGTCGGTCAATATTGTTCTTCACGCTTTTAATGCGTTTCTTGTTTTTTTTCTTGCTCGCTTCCTATTCTCTGGTTGTAACTGGTGCAATAGTTTTTCCTTTATCTGTGCGATCTTGTTTTTGTGGCATCCCCTCACTACAGAATCTGTAAATTGGATATCTGGTCGAACGGATGTTCTTGCTGCAACCTTTGTTTATTTTAGTGCTGTTTGCCTCCTGTATTTCAGATCGCAAAAAAAATGGTCTTATCTTTTCTTGTCTTTAGGGCTTCTTATTTGTGGCCTTTTGGCTAAGGAAACCGCCATAGCATTCTTGGCTGGTATTGTCTTTTTACTTTGGGCACAAGATGATGCACCGCGTTTTAACGTAAAAAATGTCTTAAACCGTACAGGTGTTTTGTTTTTATTTTTGTCGCTGGTCACTGTGGCAGCATGGAGTTGTTTTTTCTACTTGCGTGATCTGGTTTTAAAGGACGACTCATCAAGAATATCCCTCACCTTAAGAGTGATGGATATGGATTGGGGGCATACTTTTTTCATTTCTATGCGGGCTTTAGGTTTTTACATTAAAAAAGTTTTTCTGCCTTTACCTCTCAATTTTGCCATCTTTGAGGTAGACCCTCTTTATGAGCTCTTGGCTTTTTTAGTCCTCTTTTTCCTTTATTATTTGTTCATAAAGCGTTCTTTAGCAGGAGGATATGTATTGACAGGGGTTGCGTTAATTTCTCCTGCATTTCCGATTGCATTTAATCAGATCGCCTGGACTCCATTTGCGGAAAGATATGTTTATATTTCCTTAGGATTTATTCTGCCTGCATTTGTTTATTTTGTCAGTGAACTGAAACTGAAAAAAGTT
>PKUE01000007.1 GCA_002869685.1 Desulfuromonas sp. | reverse complement strand
CCCGAAGAAGAATAACAATCTGAACCTGGGGATTTTTTCCTTTTAACAGGTGTTTATAACTGCTCGACAGTAGAGTCCTTGTCATCTTCTGCTAAGATGTACAAGGACTCTATTTTTTTTACCTTTCGCTTTTGCATCAGTGAAAACAATCCGCAACAGGACTGCCGGCACCTGCTCTTAACAACAGATACGGGCATGAAATTTCTGGGCATGTTGCCTTCTTGGGTCGTTTTTTTTGGTGCGAAAAGGGGGGAATCTATGGTTGATAAAACAATTTTGACAAATGGGATCAGAGTACTCACTGAACAAATCCCTCAAGCCAACTCCGTGAGTATTGGAGTATGGATTCTGAATGGTTCCCGCCATGAGAAAGAACAACAGGCGGGAATTTCCCATTTTATTGAACATATGCTGTTCAAAGGTTCGTCAACGTGTTCAAGTCTGGATATCTCTAAAAGGGTCGATGCCCTCGGTGGTCCGCTGAATGGCTTTACCGGCCGGGAGTACAGTTGTCTGCATTTACGTACACTGCCGACGAATTTGAAACTGGCAATCCCGTTGTTGGCCGAGTTGTTGCTTCATTCAACTTATGAGCCCGATGAGGTTGAAAAAGAACGCCGGGTGATCTTGCAGGAGATTGAACGTCTTGATCATTCTCCTGATGAAAAAATCCACGATCTGTTTTCCCAAACCTTTTGGCCCGATAGTTCACTCGGCCGCCCGGTGTTGGGATCGGCGGAGACAGTCAACCGGATCTCCCGTGATGAGTTGATCGCATTTGCTCAAGAGCGCTATATCAATTCCAGTCTGATTATCAGTGTCGCCGGTAATATTGAACATCGACAGGTTCTTGACATGGTCGATCAGGCTTTTTCCTCTGTGACCGCATTGTGCCTGTTGACGGAGCAGGCAGAGCCCTTGCCGGTACGGGCTGTTCGCTTGGATGGTGCTGCGGTGGGTCAGGCTCAGATCTGTCTGGGGACACAGGCGTTGGCTCAGTCTCATCCCAATCGTTTTGCCGGGATGTTGCTTAACGCCGTTCTTGGTGGTGGGATGAGCTCGCGGTTGTTTCAAAGTCTTCGTGAACAGCGGGGGCTGGTGTATTGTGCCTACAGTTATCTTAATTCCCATTCCGATAGCGGTTCGATGGTTTCTTATGCGACGACATCCACAGCTCATGTCAGTGAAGTGGTGGCGTTGGTTCTGGCTCAATTGGACCAACTGCGTCGTGAAGCCGTGTCTGCCGAGGAGTTGGCTTCTGTCAGGGAACGGTTGCAGGATCGTCTGGAGATGTCGCTCGACAGTACCTATAGTCGCATGGAGAGGATGGCGCTGAGTGAAATCTATCAAGGTGAGTATATTCCTGTGCGCATGGTCATGCGAGAACTGGCTAAGGTGAGTCCCGATAATCTGCAGAAGTTGGCCAACTATCTGATGAGCAATGACAGTTTGTGCCTGTGTGTGATCGGCGATGTTGACGATCAGGCGGAAAAATTGCAAAATATCAGTTTTTAACCGTTGTTAGCGGAGAAAGGCTGGTAGTGTACGATGTCTGAAATGGTCTGTGTCGAGATCATGAAGCTTGATCCTCGGGCAAAAATTCCCCAATACATGACCTCACAAGCCGCGGGGCTGGATCTGTGCGCAGTTCTTGATGAACCGCTGGTTGTTGCCCCCGGTGAGCGGGTGTTGGTTCCAACGGGATTGGCGTTGGCCCTGCCATCTGGATATGAAGGGCAGGTGCGTCCGCGGTCCGGTCTGGCTTGGCGTGACGGGATCACTCTGGTCAATGCTCCCGGCACCATTGATGCGGATTACCGCGGGGAAGTGAAAATTATCCTCATCAATCACGGCCAGCAGGATGTCACCTTGTGTCCTGAAGAACGGATTGCCCAATTGATAATCGCTCCAGTGGTTCAGGCGCAGCTGCAAGAGGTGACTACACTGGACAATACAGAACGAGACCAGCGTGGTTTTGGCCATACTGGAAGAGGTGGAAATGATGAAAGTGTTACAAAGTGATCGCGAGGGAACACTTCAGGAATATCCCTGCGATTACATGTTTAAAGCCTTTGGCCCAAGTGAGCCGCACCATAATTTTGTCCATAAGGTGCATAAGGCCGTAAATGAAATTCTGCCGGTGTCACGTGATGCCCTCAAACAACGTCCGAGTTCTAAAGGGGCGTATCTCTGTGTGTCTGTGGTGACTTATCTACACAACGAACAGCAGCGTCAGCGGATTTATCAGGCGTTGCAGAATATTGACGGGTTGAAATATTTGTTATGATGGTTTCCATTAATCCCGAGAATCCCCAGCAGCGCTATATTCAACAGGTGGTTGACTGTTTGAATAAAGGCGGGGTGATCGCGTATCCTACGGACACGATTTATGGTGTTGGCTGCGATATCTTTAATAAAAAAGGGATCAAGAAAATTTATCAGCTCAAGCAGCGTGATGCCAAAAAACCTTTTTCCTTTATTTGTTCGGATCTGTCCGAGATTTCCCATTATGCGCAGGTCAGCAACATGGCGTTTAAAATTATGAAGCGCCATCTGCCTGGACCCTATACCTTTGTCCTTGATGCGTCACGGGTCGTCCCCGACCTGGTAACGACCAAACAGAGGACCGTAGGGATACGTATGCCTGATAATGCTATTACTCTAGAGATTGTTCGCCAGTTGGGGCACCCTCTGGTAACGACCAGCGCCAATGTCACTGGTGACGAAACTTATCAGGATCCCAGTCTGATTCACGATGATTGGGGCAGTCAACTTGACATGGTTGTTGATGGCGGCTTGCTCTATGGGGATCCGTCCACGGTGATCAGTCTACGCAATGATCAGGTTGAGGTGTTACGGCAAGGCTGTGGTCCGACGGACTGGATTCATCAGTTGTGACTCGTGTTGATGGAGCAAAACGTGAAAACAATTACTGTTGTCTTTTATGCGCGCGAATTTGCTGGCGACTGGACCTACCCACTGGATGAGGAGGCCATCGCGCCATTTTTTGCCGCTTTAAATGAAGAACTCAATACGGCCGGTGTCGCATTCGACTTCTGTCACGAGCCGAACATCACCTTGCGTGTCAATGGTTATGGTGATCTGCTCAACAGTATTCGCATCCGTTCGCCTGAAGATGGTTTTTCCAGCCTTTGTCTTGGGCAGTTTATTGGAGCGAGCCCTGATACCGATTTGCTGGCCGATATTAAACGCGGTGTGCGACGGGTCGCATTTTCTCCGGAAAGTATTGTTCCCGCTGGAGGAGATGCCATCTGCCACAACTGTGGTTGCGGGTGCTAAGATCTGTCTGGAAACGTTGATTTTTGTTTGTCTACTATGGCTTGCGGTTGTCTGTTGAGACCGTTAAATGATTAACTCTCAGAAGGGTGGCTTATGAATTTTCCAGTCTGGTTTCTGCCCCAAACGGGTGGAGGACTCCTGATCGCCATTATGGCGATTACACACGTGTTCGTGGCACACTTTGCTGTTGGTGGCGGGTTATACCTGGTGCTCACGGAGCATAAAGCCCGTCGGGATAATGACTACCAACTTCTCGAATTTGTAAAAAAGCACGCAAAGTTCTTCATGCTGGTGAGCATGGTGTATGGTGGCGTCACCGGAGTGGGAATCTGGTTCACAATTGGCCTGATTCAACCGGATGCTACGTCGAAGCTGATTCACACGTTTGTGTTTGGCTGGGCTGCCGAATGGGTGTGGTTCCTGGTCGAAATCGTTGCCTTGCTGATTTATTACTATAAATTCGACGCAATGGATGAGCGGACTCATCTCAAGGTTGGTTGGATCTACTTTGCGGCCGCCTGGTTAAGTCTTTTCCTGATTAACGGGATTATCGGCTATATGCTGACTCCTGGAGAATGGATTAATAATCACCGATTCTTCTCGGGCTTTTTCAACCCGACCTTCTGGCCGTCGTTATGGTTTCGTTTTGCCATTGCTACTTTGTTGGCCGGTGTTTTTGCGTTTTTCACAACGGCATTTATCGATGTTGAGTCGTTCCGCCTCAAAATGACCCGCTACTCGTCATTGTGGTGTGTTCTGTCGGTGCTGGTGGTCATTCCGACCGGCTACTGGTATCTCCAGGCATTGCCCTCTGCGCCTCACGAGATCCTTTCTGTTTCGCCAACAATTAAAGTCATGGTGAAGCTCGGAGCGTTCAGTGCTGCCGGTTTCATCCTCTTTTTGACGGTATTCACGCTGTTCAAACCGCGCTGGCACAGTCTGATCAGTGCTGTTCTTGTTGCCGTGTGCGCGTTTGGCATGATGGGCTCGTTTGAATGGATTCGCGAAGCCGACCGACGTCCGTTTGTTATCAATAAGCTGGTCTATTCCAACGGTATTTCCGTTGATCAGGTCGCCCAACTCAACCAGGGTTTCCTTGCTCAGGCCAAATGGAGCTCGGTCAAAGAGATCACGGCGGACAACGTTCAGCAGGCCGGTGCGGAGTTGTTCAAGTTGCAGTGTTATGCCTGCCACACTCTGGATGGTATCAATAATGATATCCGCTCACGTACGGCAACAATCAATTTCAACGGCATGGTGAAGTACCTCACCACCATGCACGAGCGACGCCCTTTTATGCCGCCATTTGTCGGTAATGAACTGGAGAAGAAAGCTTTAGCCTCCTATCTGGTTGGAACGTTGCACGGGAAAGAAACTCACGTGTTCGAAGAGCCGCAACTCAACGGGAATCTCGGCGAGACGATTCTGGCTGATGAGTGTACGGCCTGCCATGGTGCAGAGTTGGTTATGGAGTGGGGAGCCGCTCTGACTGCTGATGAGGTTCGTGCCGGATTGTTGAGTTTGAGCCAGATTGACAGCGCAATGGATGATTATTCCGGAACGCCAGAGGAGTTGGCCGCTCTGGTCAGTTTCATCAAAGGCGAGCCGGTGGAGGCTGCGCCAGCTATGAATGGTGCGACATTGCTTGAGGATGAATGCACCATGTGTCATGGCAGTGATCTCGTTGTTGAATGGGCCGCGTCATTGTCTGCGGATGATGTACGGGATGGATTGTTGCATCTCAGTCAGATCGACAGTTCCATGGAGGATTTTGCCGGTAGTGATGCGGAACTGACCGCACTTGTTGCGCATCTGAAAGGGCTTGACGTCGCGCCAGCTGTCTCAGGTCAAATCTATCTCGCCGACGAATGCACCATGTGCCATGATGCCGACCTGGTCCTCGAATGGGCTGCGCAGCTCAGTCGTGATGAAATTGCTCATGGCTTAAAACACTTGAGTGAAATTGACAGCGCGATGGACGATTTCAGTGGCAGTGATGAAGAGTTAACGGCATTAATCGACTATCTGGTCAAAGAGGCCAAAGGAGGAACACAATGATTTCACTGGTGCCAACTCCCGATGCCTTGCCGATGGCGTCCGGTTATTTTGAGCTTTTGTTACTGCTGACATTCCCACTCCATCTGGTTTTCATGAATGCCATGCTGGGAGGAACAGCCATTGCTGTGTGGGCCCATTTTAAACGGGATTCGGTCCATGAACGGCTGGCGTATAAAATTGCCCAGGTGTTACCGTTGCTGATTGCTTTTACGATTAACTTCGGTGTCCCGCCGCTGTTGTTTGTTCAGGTTGTGTACGGCCATCTTATCTACTCCAGTTCCGTGCTGATGGGGGTTTTCTGGCTGAGTGTGATACCGGTGCTACTGACTGCGTATTACGCGGCTTATGTCTATGATTTCAAATTCTGGAATATGGGCCGGCGCGGATTGCCTATTCTGATTTTTGCGGGCCTGCTGATGTTGCTGATCGGCTTCTTGTTCAGTAACAATATGACTTTGATGCTGACCCCCGAGGTGTGGCAGGTTTACTTCAAGAATAGTGGTGGTACTTTTCTCAATCTGGCTGAACCCACTTTGTGGCCCCGTTATCTGCATATGTTGGTTGGTGCCATGGCGATCGGTGCATTGGTTATTGCGCTGCTTGGACGTTTATGGGCTAAAAAGGACCAAGAAGTTGGTCAGTTAGCACAGCGGGTCGGGCTGCGGGTGTTCCTGGTAGTTACATGTGGCCAGATTTTGGTTGGATTGTGGTTCCTGATCTCTCTGCCGGCTGACGTCATGATGCTGTTTATGGGAAAGAACATGCTGGCGACCTGTGTGTTCCTGCTGGCCATCATCTGTGTTATGGCAGTGATTTTCCTGGCGACTAAAGGGCGCCTGGGATGGTGTGGTGGATTAGCGCTGCTGTTGTTATACCTGATGAGCTTGATGCGGGCCTTTGTTCGTACGGGCTATGTCGATAAGCTCTTTGTGAACCAGATTGTTGAAGCTCAGCGAGACTTTTCTCCCTTGCTGCTGTTTGTTGGAACTCTGGTTATCGGTTTATTGCTTATCTACTGGATGCTTAAAGCCGCGTTCAGCGCCCAGGAAGACTAAGCTCAAACCAGTTAACGATAAACAAAAAAGCCCTTGCCGTCCGGCAAGGGCTTTTTTGTTTGCTTGGCAATTAAAAATTATTCCATCGGAATCAACATGTAAAGATAACCGGATAATTGACTGAATAAATTGAAAAAAAGCATGATTCCAACAACAATCATGAGAATTCCCGTTGTGATTTCAAGAATGCGAATATGCTTTTTGAAGCGGTTGAACACATTGAGAAAGCTATGAAAGAGCAGGCCGGACAGCATAAAAGGAATGGCAAGACCTGCAGAGTAACAACTTAACAGCAGCACTGCTTGAGCGGTATCGCTGGAAGTACCGGCAGCGAGGATGAAAATGGCCATGAGAATAGGACCGACACAGGGGCTCCATCCGGCGGAAAAGGCAATACCGACAAGAAAACTGCCCAGATAGCCGCTGGGTTTGTTGCGGATGGTGATGCGTTTGTCGCCCAATAATACCCCGAAATGAAAAAGACCGGTCATGTGGATGCCGAACAGAAAGATCATGATGCCCCCGCCGCGTTGCAGCCAGATCAACCAGTCCTGCATGGCCTGATTGACAGAGCCGGCAATAACACCCAGCAGAATGAAAACGGTACTGAATCCCAGGACGAATGCCAGTGAGTGACTGGCAACCTGCCAGCGGATTTTAGAGCTGGGGTGATCCTGTTTGAGTTCGCCAAACGAAATTCCGGTGATATAGGTAATAAATGACGGAATCAGAGGGAGCACGCAGGGCGAAAAAAACGACAGAAGCCCGGCACTGAATGCGACAGAAAATGTGGGAATGTTTGCTGCTTCGTTAAGCATAGTCACCTTGGGGGAAAAGGGGTTATGTGGCCAGTGGCTGGTCCAGGACAGCTAAAATATACGCCACACATCCTGTCGTAAACGGGCTGTCGAGTCAAGTCAATGTGCCACGCGGTAAATTCGTCACGGGTAGGATTTTATCTAACACTCGGTATACGTCGCGTTTCAATAAATGAGAATTACTGTTTTTTTTGGATTTGAGAAAGTCGGCATCGGATATGCAGGACTGAAACTGTCCCTCAATTTTTATCGTCCAATGTTTACAATGAACCACATAAAAGGAGCGCGTGATGAAAATCGCACTGGTTGTTGATGATGAACCGTTGATCCGTCGTAAAGTATCAGAATTACTTGAAAGTTATGGATTCGATCAAATTGTGGAAGCGGAAAACGGTCAAGAGGCATTGCTGCTGGCAGTGACCCATAAACCGGTTCTGATTGTTATGGATGTCACGATGCCTGTCATGAACGGCATCAATGCTGCTAAAAAAATAGGCATTGAAGCTCCGGCTCCGATTGTTTTGTTGACTGGTAATACCGATGCTGAAACGATCAACGGAGCGCGAGATGCCGGCGTTATGAGCTATTTGGTCAAGCCGTTTCGTGATGAGCAATTGTTCCCCGCTGTTGAACTGGCCATGCATCAATTTATGGCAGTTTCTACGCTGCAGGATCAGGTCAAGAAGCTGGAGGATACCCTTGAAACACGTAAATTAGTGGATAAGGCCAAAGGGGTGTTGATGGGGACCGGACTCAGTGAGCCTGAGGCGTACCGCAAAATGCAGAAATTGGCTATGAGCAAGCGTAAAACGTTGAAGCAGGTTGCTGAAGCCATTTTGATGATGGCTGACTAAATCGTTATGGCGGTCCTGGCGCTTAACCGTTGTAATCATCCGCCCTGGGCGATTGCATCCTATCACTTTAATCGGGAACCGAAGCCGATTGAGATTTCCGGGGT
The DNA here is from genome assembly GCA_002869685.1 of Desulfuromonas sp. Classification (GTDB taxonomy): domain Bacteria; phylum Desulfobacterota; class Desulfuromonadia; order Desulfuromonadales; family Desulfuromonadaceae; genus Desulfuromonas. The sequence continues at coordinate 80,582 of PKUE01000007.1, read as the reverse complement.
GCGGCATACGCATCATGGACTTTTTGAGCGGTTAAGCGGTCTGTCCACGAGAAAAGAACGCGCTCAGCAGTTGTACGATTATATGGATGTCACTTTTCAGCTGCATCAATGGCAGCGAGAAGAGACCCGCTCAAGTCAGAAAAGTTTGAAGAACAGCTATTTACGTTTTTTGCGTGGTTGGATGTTTGATTCCAACTCAATTGAAGGTGCTGTGTTAAAAGGGTGGGTGGAGAGCCGTATCGGCCTGATCCCGACATTTCACACGGTGCCTATTCCCAATGTAGAATGTGAAGGCTATCTGCAATACCTCAAGGATCGTATGAAAGGTGCCGCTCGGACCAATGCGATCAATGATCAGTTGGATATTCTTTACGAATATGTCCAGGCGGAACTGACCCGTCGTTTTCCAGACCAGCGCTGGGTGACTTTGTATCGTGGAATTAACGATTTTGCCGAGCATCAGGTCATTGAACAGCAGTCGAAGCGTGGCTATTTGATTCAGTTGAATAACCTGAACTCTTTTACCACGGACTATGAACGGGCTTGGGAATTCGGCAGTCGTGTGATGGTCACTCAGGTTCCTCTATGCAAGATCCTTTTTCAAAGTGATATGTTTCCCTCGTCCCTGCTCAAAGGGGAGGATGAAGTCATGGTCATTGGTGGCCAGTTTGAAGTGGAGATGCAGATTGGTGGATAAACGGTCAGAAAACATCGATGATTCGCAGGAACAACGACTTCTGCGGGCATATCATGCCATTGGCAATGAGTTGATTTCAATTACGTCATTGCAGGAACTGCTTAACAAAATTCTCCAGATCTCAAAAAATGTCTTCCAGTTTAAGAATGCCATCATGCGATTGGTGTCTGAGGATGGTAAGGACCTGATTCTTGCGGCCTCTTACGGCTATCCAGACCCCGCATTGAGGCGCAAGCTCAAAATGGGCGAAGGGATTATGGGGCGAGTCGCGGCCAGTGCCGCCCCCGTGTTGATCGATAATGTCACTGAAGACAGTGACTATATTCCTGGGATTCCCGGAGCACGCAGCGCCTTGTGTGTTCCGCTGGTGGCCCGTGATCGAGTCATTGGTGTTTTTAACGTTGAAAGTCATCGGGAGGGCGCTTTCCATTCTGAGGATGTTGCCCCGTTGATGACCATGGCGGCACAGGCGGCTATCGCCATCGAAAATGCCCGTCTTTATGAAGGGACTCTGCAGTTGACGGAGCGTTATCGTCAGTTGCATCAGTTCAACGATCGTATCCTGCAAAGTACCACGCTGGGAATTTATACTCTCGATTCGAGTCTGTGTATCACGTCGTGGAATAAACGGATGGAAAAAGCCAGTGGCATGACAGAAGACCAAGTCCTTGGCCGACCACTGCTGACCCTATTTCCCGTTCTGGCTGGCGAGGGATTTGATGACCGCCTTAACCAGGTTCTGCGCACGGGGAAGCCTGAAAAACTCCAATTGATTCACTACAATCTTCAAGGTCAGCGCCGGGTGCAGAAGCGCCGGCTGAGTCCGCTCAAAGACGGTGACATGACGACGGGTGTCGTTATTGTCGTCGAGGACATCACAGAGTTTAAAGGGTTGCTCGATCAGATGATCCAATCGGAAAAGCTGGCTGAAATCGGTCGTCTTTCCAGTGGCATCGCCCATGAAATCAATAATCCCCTTGAGGTTATTTCTTATAGTGCCCAGCTGCTGTTACGTGAGGAAAAATTGTCCGACTTTCATCAGGAGCTGCTGGTGCGGATCGGCAGTGAGGTTGAACGGTTGCAGGCGCTGACCGGCGGGATGCTTGGCTTCTCCCGTAGTGGCGGCATGAAAAAACATCAAATAAACGTCAATGAGGTTCTTGATCAGGTATTGACGTTTATTGGTTACCAGGTTCAACGCGGTCAACATGAAGTGGTGCGGCAGTTTGGTGATGTCCCTGAAATCATGGCAGACCCGAATCAGTTGAAGCAGGTGTATATCAATCTGATTATGAATGCTGTACAAGCCATGAAGGAGCCCGGCATCATCACATTGACAACTCGTGCCCTTGATTTCGGCGTGGAAATTGTCATTGCCGACACGGGGCCGGGGGTGGATGCAGCCATCAGTGAAAAAATCTTTGAACCGTTTTACACCACCAAACCTGAGGGGGAAGGAACGGGGCTTGGTTTGTACCTGTGTCGTAAGATCATGTCTGAGCACGAGGGGTCGCTGAACTTTGAATCTACCCCCGGGCAGGGCAGCCGATTCATTATCCGCCTGCCTGTGCGAACCCGCTAAGGGGTTGTGCTTCTTAACTACTCAGTGGCGATTAGGGTTGCATTAAATTTGAGCATTTTTTGTGCAGATGCTGTAAACGAACCCGTAGTTTTGGGCCTTTACATAGTTGGCACACCCCATGCAATAACTGCTAATCGAGATCCATTCATATCATTAGTAAATGGAATGAACTCAAGAGCAAGCTGATCAGGTTGATTCACGGATCGAAACGATTCGTTATCGAAAATAAGAAATTGGTCCTGTTGCAACAACGGCGTTGCGTTATCAGGCGAGGCTAGGGCAAAGGCGCTCTGACAACACACGCATGGCAAAGTGCGAGTGATTTCAGGACGCCTTTTTTCGTTTTTTCATTATCAACAGGAGAACCAGGACATGAAAAAAATTGAATGCATCATTAAGCCATTCAAGCTGGATGACGTGAAAAATGTGATTACCGAACTTGGTATCGCAGGAATGACGGTCAGCGAGGTTAGAGGTTTCGGCCGTCAGAAAGGGCACAGCGAATTGTATCGTGGTGCTGAGTACCAGATTGACTTCATTCCCAAGGTCAAGATTGAATTAGTTGTTTCGGACGACCAGGTATCTGATCTGGTCGCTGGTATTCAAAAAGCCGCATGTACCGGTCGTATTGGCGATGGCAAAATTTTCGTAATGCCGGTTGAAGAGTCTGTACGGATTCGTACCGGTGAAACAGCTGACGACTCGTTATAAATCTTAACGATAAATTCAAGAAACAGGAGAACTTGAAATGAAGAAATTGAAATTACTTAGTCTGGTGGCACTGCTCATTGCACTCCCCTCGATTGGTTTTGCTGAAGAAGAAGCAGTCTCTGAAGTAACCTATATCCTCAACACATTTTCATTCCTGATCAGCGGTGTTCTGGTTATGTGGATGGCTGCCGGCTTTGCGATGCTTGAAGCTGGCCTGGTTCGTTCCAAAAACGTTGCAACGATCTGCTTGAAAAATATTTCTCTGTTCGGCGTTGCCGGTATCCTCTTTTATGTCGTCGGTTACAACCTGATGTATATGGATGTTAACGGTGGCTTTATGGGCACTTTCGCCATCTGGGGCGCTGATGATGCCGCGGCTTTGGCTGGTGACTTCTCCGCCGGTTATTCTGCGGGTTCTGACTGGTTCTTTCAAATGGTCTTCTGTGGCGCTGCCTGTTCGGTTGTTTCCGGTTGCGTTGCTGAGCGGATCAAACTGTGGTCTTTCCTGCTGTTCTGCGTTGTTTTGACCGGTATCATCTATCCGATCCAGGGCTCCTGGGTTTGGGGCGGTGGCTGGCTGTCTGAAATGGGCTTCTCTGACTATGCCGGTTCTACTCTGGTTCACTCTGTTGGTGGTTGGGCCGCTCTGACGGGCGCAATTATCCTTGGCGCACGTAAAGGTAAGTACAGCAGCGATGGCCGTGTTAACCCGATCCCCGGTTCCAATATCCCTCTGGCTACTCTGGGCAGCTTTATCCTGTGGATGGGTTGGTTCGGCTTTAACGGTGGTAGTGCTCTGGCTCTCGGTGTTGCCGGTTCTGCTATCGAGCAGGGCAGCGTCTATATCAATACGAACCTCGCAGCTTGTGGCGGTATGATTGCTGCCATGATCGCTGTACAACTGATGTACAAAAAGACAGACGTTACCATGGCTCTCAACGGTGCTCTGGCCGGCCTGGTAAGTATTACCGCCAGCCCTGCTGCTCCGACTCCCGGTGCTGCCATCCTGATCGGTGCTGTTGGTGGTGTTCTGGTTGTCTTCGCCATTCCTTTCTTTGATAAGCTGAAAATTGACGATGTTGTTGGTGCCTTGTCTGTCCACTTGGTCTGCGGTATCTGGGGAACTCTTGCAGTACCCATCTGTGACGATGGTGCCAGCTTTGTCACTCAACTGATCGGCGTTGTCTCCATCGGTGCCTTCGTTATCGTTACAAGCTCCATTGTCTGGCTGGTGATCAAGTTCACTATTGGCGTGCGCTGCAGTGAAGAAGACGAATTCCGTGGTCTTGATATTGCTGAGATCGGTATGGAAGCGTATCCGGATTTCCAACCGGTACATACCAACAACCGTTAAATTTTGATTTACCTCACCCATCTCCAGATGGAGGTGGGTGAGAACTTTCTCTCAAATCCGCATCGGTGCGGAGATGACTGCCACATCATCGATACCATCTCAATGGTTGGGATGGGATCAACTAACTGAAAAAGGAGATCGAAATGCAAAAATTCAATGTAGCTCTGGTAGGACTGTTAATGCTTCTGGTGGGCCTGTGCTCAACCGCTTCAGCAGTTGAAGTGAACGGCGATGCGTATGTCGGCGTTTATAGCAAGTACCTGTGGCGTGGTTTTGACCTGAGTGGCAGCCAGCCTGTTGCTCAAGGTGGTGTTGATATTACCGCTGGAAACTGCACCGTAAGCTACTGGACTAACCTGCAACTGTCTACTGACGAAGGTTATGAAGATGGTGAAGCTAATGAAACTGATATCGTTCTCGATTACAGCCGCGATCTGAACGATCTGGTTTCCATCAGCGTAGGTAACATTTTCTATCAGCTTGACAGTATTCCTGATACCAACGAACTCTATCTGTCTATCGCTCTGAACACGATCCTGAGCCCCGCTCTGACCGTTTACTACGACTGGGACGAGTGTGATGAAACTGGTCTGTTCTACACCCTTTCTGTCGGTCATGACATTGCTTTCACTGACGCTCTGGCTCTGAGCCTGGGTGCTCTGGTGAGCTACAACCAATCCAGCGATTACGCTGTTGGTGACTACGATGAGTTCCACAACTACGAGCTGAGCGCAGCTCTGGATTACGCGATCAGCGAGACTGTCAGCGTTAATGCTTCTGTCCTGTTCTCTGAAGGGATCAGCGATGAAGCAAAAGATTCTATCGATTCCATGAACGCTGGTAACAGCGAAATCGTTTCTGGTGTTGCGGTAACGTACGCATTCTAAAAAACGATTTTCAAGTTTTTCGTACGGCAATGGGGCCGTCAACCGCATGGTTGACGGCCCTCATCATTCCAGGAGGTTTTGTGAGTTTATCGGCGGATCACATCAGCCGGGCACAAGCGGCGTTTCTCGGGTTGGCCATTGGTGATGCATTGGGGGCAACGACGGAATTCATGACCCCCAACGAGATCAAGTCACGCCATGGCGTCCATAAAGCGATCTGTGGTGGTGGCTGGCTGAATCTAAAAGCCGGTTTTGTCACTGACGATACGGAAATGTCCCTGGCGATCGCTGATGCCATTCTAGCAAGCGGTGTATGGAGCCAAAAAGAGATTGCCGATAATTTCGTCACCTGGATGAAGAGCAAGCCGATTGATATCGGATCGACGGTACGTAAGGGAATTCGGACCTATATGACCAAGGGGATTCTGGGAATGCCCCGTAACGACTGGGACGCCGGGAATGGCGCCGCAATGCGGATGGCTCCTGTCGCGTTATACACCGTTGGTGATGAGGCGTTGTTTCGCAGATGCACCTTGGAACAGGCGCATCTGACCCACAATCATCCGTTATCCGATGCTGGTACGCTCTGTGTTGGAGAGATGGTTCAGGCGGCTATTCTTGGCGCGGATCGTTTTCAACTCCATGAATGTACCCGGAGATTGACGGATGAGTTTCCGAATTTCAAGTTTCATAACTATAAGGGCAATGCGTCAGGATACATCGTTGATACCTTGCAGACGGTTTTTCATTACCTGTTTTCCACGGCAACGTTTGAAGAGTGTCTGATCGGGATTGTCAATCAGGGTGGTGATGCTGACACCACTGGAGCCATCGCCGGAATGATCGCCGGGGCTTTTTACGGGATGGATGCGATTCCCAAGCATTGGAAGAAGAAATTGAACAAGCAGGTGCGTCACGAGGTGACTGTGGCGGGGGAGAGGCTGATTCATCTGTCGCCTCTGGCAACCCGGCCACAGTGATTTTGTAACACACCCCTCATGTTTAGAAAAAGGAGATCTGTTATGTCTGAATCAACTCAAACTGGCGCCATGTGTACTCTGGAGCGGGCTGCCGAGATGCTGGGAACGACGCCGATGAGCGTCCTGATGCATCTGAAACACAAATTGATGGTTGGTCTCGAAGTCAACGGTCAGTGGTATGTCTCTCTGGAGAGCCTCGAAGAGTACCGCAACAAAAACGAATCAGCGGACAAAGGTCTGTGTAAAAAGCATGAATGTCATCATTCGTCTTGTGGCTCGTGTGAGTAACTTAGTTTTTTCAGTCCCACATACGGAGAAACACTATGATCGAAATTAAACCGTCTGACCTGCAATATAAATATCCTAAAAATCATGAAAACAGGCACCTGGAAAAATTCAACGGTCTGCCTGATGAGGAAGTCTTTGACCGGGATGACCTCTATGATGTTCTGCCGATGTTTGAGCATGTGATGGATGCGCTAAATGTCAATCAGGAGACCATCCTGCATAAAATGGAAGAAGTCCTTGGCGAAATGCCCGGTTTTATCAGCTCGCGCGGCGAGGTCTATACCTATCTGTGTGAGGTGATGTCGGATATGTTGGAAATTGACTACAAAAAATGATTGAGTACTGTGGTGACATGTGGTCGTTTCTCGATCAGGCCATTATTGCCATTACCACCGGTGGCAGCGTCAGTCGCTCCGGGCGTTGCGCAATGCCGCGGGGCTGTGCCGCCCAGGCGCGTGAGCGCTTTGCTGGTCTTGATGAGCAACTTGGTGCCCTGATCCGTCAGGGCGGGAATCATGTTTACCTCCTTGATCATGGCCTGGTCAGTTTTCCCGTGGAGCACACCCCTTACGAAGTCCCCAGTCTGGCATTGATTGAGCAGTCCTGTTGTGAGTTGCTGGAACTGACGAATGCCAACGGCTGGAGTTGTGTTGTTGTTCCGCGCCCCGGATGTGGCGGGGGAGGGTTGAGTTGGAAAGATGTTCGACCGATCCTTGAGCGTTATTTTGACGACCGCTTCACCATTATCAGTATAGAACAGTGAGGATGAATATTATGAGTCGTGCACAAAAAGGTGACAAAGTCAGTATTCACTATATCGGAACATTGGATAACGGCCGTATCTTTGACAGTACGGAAGGGGGAGACCCTCTGATTTTTACGATTGGTGCAAACGAAGTGTTTCCCATGCTGGAAGAAGCCGTTATCGGCATGAAGGTCGGCATGGCGAATAACGTGGTGATTCCATCGGAGCACGCCTATGGTCCACGTCGCGATGAAAATGTTGTGGTGTTCAAGCGCAGCAACCTGCCCGCAAATATGGAACCAACGGTTGGGCAGAAGATGCAAATTCGTTTGCCCAACTCAAGTCAGGAAGTGATTATGCTGGTCACTAAAGTTGATGGTGATGATGTTACCATGGACGGTAATCATTTCCTGGCCGGTCTCGATTTGACCTTTGCCTTGCAACTGGAAAAAATTGAGCACTCTTGATGCAACTTTGTTCAGCACGAGTGCATCAGGAGATTAAATAATAATCAACCCGTCACCGTTTGCAGGTGGTGACTTTAGTTTGAATATCGCAAGTAGTTGAAAGTAAAGATAAAAAAATAATTTTTATTTTTTGGCACATCGCCTGCATTAAAAGAAGTCGTAACACGAACAAAACAATGACGGCGGGAACAGAGTGGTATCCCGCTTCTATGGCAAAGGCGCCTGCAGCAGATTTTTAATCAAATGATGTTGCAGGTTTTTTATTGCCATAAACTTAAGAGAATAATGCGACACAAAGTTGTCGTCGCGCAGGGTAACGGGGCCCCACTTGAATTGGATCAGGTGGGGCCCCTCTATTTTTAAGATTGGTGGCGATCAAGAATCGGCTACCAGAAGAAACGAAAGGGTAAAACAATGGCAGAGAAAAAAATGCGTCAGATTGCAATCTACGGTAAAGGCGGCATCGGTAAATCAACCACCACTCAAAACACGGTTGCCGGTCTTGCTAGCCTCGGAAAAAAAGTCATGATCATCGGTTGTGACCCGAAAGCTGACTCCACCCGTCTTATCCTGCACGCAAAAGCTCAAGAAACTGTCATGGACAAAGTCCGCGAACTGGGAACTGTTGAGGACCTGGAACTGGAAGATGTACTTAAGTGGGGTTACGGCGACGTTAAATGTGTTGAGTCCGGCGGTCCTGAGCCGGGTGTTGGTTGTGCCGGTCGTGGTGTTATCACTGCTATCAACTTCCTCGAAGAAGAAGGCGCTTACACTGATGACCTCGACTTTGTTTTCTACGACGTACTCGGTGACGTTGTTTGCGGTGGTTTCGCCATGCCGATTCGTGAAAACAAAGCTCAAGAGATCTACATCGTTGTTTCCGGTGAGATGATGGCAATGTACGCAGCCAACAACATCTGTAAAGGTATCGTGAAGTATGCCGCTTCCGGTAGTGTTCGTCTGGCAGGTCTGATCTGTAACAGCCGTAACACTGATTGTGAAGCTGAGCTGATCGAAGCCCTGGCTGCCAAGCTCGGTACCCAGATGATCCACTTCGTACCTCGCGACAATCAAGTACAACGTGCTGAGCTGCGTCGTATGACTGTTATCGAGTACTCTCCTGATCACAAGCAGGCGAACGAATATCGCCAATTGGCACAAAAAATCAATGACAACACCATGTTTGTTGTCCCGACTCCTCTGGAGATGGAAGAGCTTGAAGGACTGCTGATGGAATTCGGCATCATGGAAGTTGACGATGAAGAGAACATCGGCAAAGCCGAAGGCGCATAACCACTATCAGGCTCGTTTAACGGGGTAAAAGGCTCATAGGGCGGACCCTCTCCGCCCTCGCTTAACCCGCTAATCTAAGACAAATGAACTCACTGCGGGTCCGAATGGTCTTTATGTGAAGGAGATAACGTAATGGCAGAAAGAAAACCTATTGAAGGTGTAACCATAGAAAAAACTGAGAAGCTGATTGAGGAAACTCTGGCGTGCATGCCGGAGAAAGCGGCCAAAAAACGTCGTCCTCACGTTGGGGCTAATGAGCCTTCCGCTTCTCCCTGTGCGGTTAAGTCCAACCGTAAAATCGTTCCCGGTGTTATGAGCCAACGTGGTTGTGCTTATGCCGGTGCTAAAGGGGTTGTTTGGGGCCCGATCCGTGACATGGTTCACGTTTCTCACGGCCCGATCGGTTGTGGTGTGTACAGTTGGGGTACTCGTCGGAACCTGATGCAAGGTATTCCTGGGGTCACTTCGTTCCCTCTGGACTTTACTTCTGACTTCCAAGAGCGCGACATTGTTTACGGTGGTGACATCAAGCTGGAAAAGCTGCTGCGTGAAGCAGATGAACTGTTCCCGCTCAACAAAGGTCTCTCGGTTCTTTCCGAGTGTCCGGTTGGTCTGATCGGTGACGATATCAACGCCGTCACCAAAAAAATGGAAAAAGAACTCGGCAAACTGGTTGTTCCCTGTAACTGCGAAGGTTTCCGCGGTGTCAGCCAGTCGCTGGGTCACCACATCTCCAACGACTCAATCCGTGACTTCGTCATTGGTAAGCGTGAGTTTGAAGAAGAGGTTGGTCCTTATGATATCGCCCTGATCGGTGACTACAACATCGGTGGTGACGTTTGGGCTGCTAAGCCGATTCTCGAAGAGATGGGCCTGAATGTTAAGTCGATCTGGACGGGTGATTGTGAGATCGAAAAGATTGCAGCAACGTATCAGGTCAAACTGAACGTTATCCACTGCTACCGGTCCATGAACTACATGTGTAAGGTCATGGAAGAGAAGTGGGGCATTCCCTGGATCGAGTATAACTTCTTTGGTCCGACCAAGATTGCTGAAAGTATTCGCGCGATTGCTGAGCGCTTTGATGACACCATCAAAGAAAAAGCTGAGCAGGTCATTGCCAAGTACACTCCGATGGCTGAAGAGGTCATTGCTCAATACAAGCCTCGTCTCGATGGCAAAACCGCTATGTTGTTCGTTGGTGGTCTGCGTCCCCGCCATACCGTCGGCGCCTATGAAGATCTGGGCATTCAGGTAACGGGTACCGGTTATGAGTTTGCTCACCAGGACGACTACGATCGTACTGCTCCTGAGATGGCCAAAGGCACCATCATCTATGATGACGTTTCCGAGTTCGAGCTTGAGCGTTACGTTGAAGAGATGAAACCGGACCTGGTTGGTAGTGGTATCAAGGAAAAGTACGTCTTCCAAAAAGCCGGTATTCCTTTCCGCCAGATGCACAGCTGGGACTACTCTGGTCCTTACCACGGTTACGAAGGTTTCAAAATCTTTGCCCGTGACATCGACATGGCGATCAACAGCCCGACCTGGAAATTGGTTAAATCCCCATTCTAAGGCCTGTTGAACTGTAATCGACGAGTAAACCCAATTCGGGGTGGCGAGCTGTCACTGCCGAACTACAGGGAGAATAAGACAATGACTGAAAGTGCTGTTAAAAAAGTGACTGAGCACTCCCCCGAAGAGATCGAGCGGGTCAAAGAGTGGATCAATACCGAAGAATATAAAGAGAAAAACTTTGCCCGTGAAGCTCTGGTTGTAAACCCGGCTCACGCCTGCCAACCTCTGGGCGCTCAAATGGTTGCCAGCGGTTTTGAAGGAACCCTGCCGTTTGTTCATGGTTCTCAAGGCTGTGCTTCCTACTTCCGGAGTACCTTTACCCGTCACTTCCGTGAGCCTTCTGCGGCGACTTGTGATGCGATGACTGAGGACGGCGCCGTTTTCGGTGGTCAGAACAACCTGTTTGAAGGTTTGGAGAATGCGTACACTCTCTACAAGCCTAAAATGCTGGCTGTTTATACCACGTGCATGCCTGAAGTCATCGGTGATGACCTGACTGCATTTATCAAGAATGCTAAGACTGCTGGCCATGTTCCCGAGGAACTGCCGATCCCTTACGCCAACACACCGAGTTTCAACGGAACACACATCCACGGTTTTGATGCCATGCTCAAGAGCATTCTCGAGTATCTGACCAAGGATCGCAAAGTTGAAGAAAAGTGCACCGGTAAGCTGAACCTGATCCCCGGTTTCGATGGCAACATCGGTAACCTGCGTGAGTACCAGCACTACCTGGAGCTGATGGACATCCCTTATGTCATGATGCCGGACATCTCCGAAGTTTTTGACTCCGGTTGCGACGGTAACTACAAGCTGTATCCCGGTGGTACTCCTCTGGAGGAAGCTGCTGAGTCCATCAATGGCAAGGCCACCATCGCTCTGCAGAAGTATTCGACTGTTCAAACGATGCGCCTGGTTAACTCTGAGTTCTCTGGCGTTCACGAAGTGATGCCTATGCCCATGGGTATCGAGAAAACTGACGCTTTCCTGATGAAGCTTAGTGAGCTGTTTGATAAGCCGATTCCTGAGGCGTTGAAAAAAGAGCGTGCTCGTGCCGTTGATGCAATGACCGATGCCCAGCAATACCTGCATGGCAAAAAACTGGCTGTCTTTGGTGACCCGGACTACCTGCTGGGTATCGTGTCCTTCCTGCTTGAAATGGGTGCACATCCGTATCATGTCGTTTGCTCCCGTGCGACCAAGAAGTTCAAGAAGGAGATGGATGCACTGCTGGAGACTTCTGAATATGGTAAGAACTGCTCTGTTTATGTCAATAAAGACCTGTGGCATATGCGCAGCTTGCTGATGACCGACCCTGTGGACGGTATCATTGGCGACACCCATGGCAAGTGGGCAGCTCGCGATGCTGGTATCCCTTTGTTCCGGATCGGTTTCCCTATCATTGACCGTGTCAACCTGCACCGTTCACCGGTTGTCGGTTACCAGGGTGTCATTAACATGATCAGCATGATCGCCAACAAGTTCCTCGATATCAAAGACGAGACGTGTGAAGACCAGTGGTTTGAAATGATGCGTTAAATTGTTCTCCCCGGAACCGTCCGGTTCCGGGGATATTTCAACACTCTGATAACCGTCGGAAAATCATGAAGAGCACGAAGATTCAAGTGATTTAACCGACTCCTGGTTCTCGGTTACGGATACTTGTCTTCGTGCTCTTTGTGGCTTAAACAGCACAGCTGAGTTGCTGAGCTGATCAACACTGAACTGTGCTGTTTACCGGGCTTCGAGAAGCTGTGGCCCTGATTTCACTCCGTTCAGTAGCGATCAAAGCAAGAGGTTGAATATGCATAGAACACGTCGCCTCAGTATCGTCAATACCATCCGAAAGAGAGGTTTATATATGAAAGTTGCCTTTGCCAGTACGGATAAAATACATGTCGATGAACACTTCGGTCGTGCCCAGGAATTTTATGTCTGGGAAGTTTGTGCCGATGACGCCTCCCTCAGCGGCGTGGTTCAGGTCAAGCAGGAGGGCAACGATGAAGCGGATCGTATTGAAGCGCGTTGCTCGGGTGTTGAAGACTGTTCATTGGTTTATGTCGCCCAGATCGGTGGTCCTGCTGCTGCCCGTCTGGTTCAGAAAAAAGTTCATCCGATCAAGATCAAGGATGCTGCAACCATCGCGGATACCGTGGAAAAGTTGCAAGGCGTGTTACGAGACAATCCTCCCCCCTGGTTGCGTAAAGCGATGCTGAAAGGGGAACGTCCGGGCTTTGCCGAGCGTTAGTGATGATTGTCGCGAATCCATAGAAGAGCATACAAGGAGAAATAAAAGATGGCGTATTTGACAGGTAAGACCAAGGGTGGCAAGGATTGGACTCCGAATTTTGTTCAGAGCATTGATCCTGAGAAATGTATCGGCTGTGGCCGTTGCTTCAAGGCGTGCTCTCGTAAAGTTCTCGGTCCTGAGGATTTCTATGATGAAGAGACTGACACCGAGCGCATGGTCATGTCGATTGTAAACGATGGCAATTGCATCGGTTGCATGGGCTGCATGGTCACCTGCCCGAAAAAATGTTTCACCCTGTCTCCGATTGAAGCGTAATCGGTACAGTTATTTAGCGGCAGCCTTACCTGATCGGGGCTGTCGCTGTTTATTTTCTTTCCAGAGTGCAATTGCCTAAGGCTTAGCAAAGTGGTTACGAGGGGTTTCCACTTTGCTTTTTTTTGTTTTCATCCCTTCCAGACCTGGCAAATACGCTCTGCTTATTGCCACGTGAGCTCTCCCCCCATAGACGTCGCTGATCAACATCGTCATCCATCGTTTAATCCATCTGTAAAATTTAATCTCAGCTCAAAGTTTTTGGCCACATTTCAAATGCTGATGCGACTTTCCTACGACTTTCGTGTGCTAGCGTGACGATGAAAAAGTCCCTTGAAAGGGATCGTTAACCTCGCATGTCGAAAATGTGATTGGTCTGTTGCCGGTTACGTTAGGTCTAACCCCGACAGGTCTGTGTCCAGAGCAGGGGGCTGTGTTCTTTCATTTGTTGCTGGCGGGGTGAAAAGTTTTCCTGTAGGCAGTTCTGCCGATAACACCTGTCGTAGGAGAGAAGTGTTGATGAAAAAACGTGATGTTCGTAAAGAGCGATGGTGGGATTTCAGCCAGGCAACCGCTTTTGTTGTGCTGTTGCTGCTTGTTTTGGTCTGTCCTCTACAAGTTATTGCCGAGGAAATGCCGGATGGGAAGGGGACCGATTTTTGGCTGGCATTTCCGCCCAACTATCAGGCACAGGCACTTAACCTGTTTATTGCCTCCACCGAAAGCGTGAGTGGAACGGTTTCGATCGAAGGTGTGGCGTTCAACGAGGATTTTACGGTTGAACCCGGTCTGGTGACCACTGTTTCCTTGCCGTTGAATGCAGCTGTTTCTGGTGAAGACAGCATTGAGGATAAAGGAATTCATGTTGTTGCGGATAAAGAGGTCAGTATCTATGGTCTGAACCGGGTGCAAGCGACCACTGATGCCTATATGGGGCTTCCAACCAATGTCCTTGGCACCGAGTATATCGTGTTGAACTATTTAACCACGATTGGCGGTTACGGAAGCACCTTTACCGTTGTCGCGACTCAGGATAATACCGACGTGACGATTACGCCGACAGAAACCGTCGGGTCGAGAACAATCGGTGTGCCTTATGTCATCACGTTGCAGCAGGGGGAGGTGTACCAGCTGGAAAGCGCGGCGCAGAACAGCGATTTGTCCGGCACTATTATCAATTCAACCTTACCGGTCGCGGTTTATGGCAGCGTTCAGTGCGTCAATATTCCTTCCGGGTATAGCGCCTGCGATTATATCGTTGAACAGCTTCCCCCCACCGAGACCTGGGGAACCAATTTTGTCACCATGCCTTTGGCGACCCGACTTAATGGCGATACCTTTCGTATTTTGGCAGCTGAAGACAATACGACGGTGACCATTAACGGCACTGTCGCCGCAACACTGGACCGTGGTGAATTTTTTGAACAGATGATTGACGGTGCATCCGAGATCAGTGCCGATCATCCGGTGTTGGTGGCGCAATATTCCAACAGTACCGGTTACGATGGCATCACGTCGGATCCTTTCATGATGCTTATCCCGCCGTATGAGCAGTTTCAATCGAGCTACACATTAACGACACCCGCCGAAGGTTTTTCGATCAATTTTACCAACCTTGTCGTACCGGCGGCCGCTGTTGGTGAGGTCACCCTTGATGGGGTGATCATTGACAGCATCGAATTCAGCCAAATCGGATCGAGCAACTATTATGGTGCCCAGCTGGCGATTGATCTTGGTTCTCATACCTTCAACAGTGTTTTCCCGTTCGGAGCCTTTACCTATGGTTTCGCCAGTGCGGATTCATATGGTTATCCGGGTGGCAGTTCCTATTCTCCGGTTGCCTCGGTTGCTGACATCACCGTGACCCCGGCGGGCAACGCCTGTACGCTGGCAACCCTGACCGACAATGAGGGGGGTGGTGTTTACGGGGTCAGGGTCGATTTTGTTGTCAGCGGCGCCAATGATGTCAGTGGCTTTACCAACAGTGATTTGAATGGTGAGGCGCTGTTCTGTTACACGCCGGAGAATTCCGGTCTTGATAGCGTCACGGCAGCAGTAGGGGCCTTAACCTCGGTAACACCCGAGGTGTCTGTGGTGGCGCAGGGCGCGACAAATACCGCTCCATCAATCAGTGGCACGCCGCAAACCTCTGTCTTGCAAGGCGGGAGTTATTCCTTTACCCCGGTTGCCGTCGATGCTGAAAATGATCCATTAACGTTTACCATAGAAAACCAACCGAGCTGGGCTCAATTTGATGCGGCGACGGGGCAGCTGAGTGGAACCCCCTTGGCTGATGACGTGGCCATAACGGAAAACATTGTCATCAGCGTTAGCGATGGTGTCCTGGCCAGCGCTCTCGAGGCGTTTGACCTCACAGTTTTACCGGACGCCGACCTGTACGGGATTGATGACGCCAGTGATGACGATGATGACAATGACGGGACTATCGATACGCTTGATGCCTTTCCCTACAATCCGCTAGAGCAGCTGGATACCGATTCCGACGGTATTGGTAATAACAGCGATAACGATGATGATAATGACTGTATTGTCGACAGCCGTGACAGTGCCCCCCTGGATGATTCCATTTCAGGTGATTTTGATCAGGATGGCATTCAAGACCATCTCGATGATGATATCGACAATGATGGTGTTCTCAATGGTGACGATGACCTGGATTACGATGCCGATGAAAGCGTGGATAGCGATGGCGATGGTGTCGGTGACAACAGTGATCTGTTCCCGACCATTGCCAATGTCATTGCTGACGGCTTAAGTCTGGCGCCGGATGATGACATCAACGGCAGTTCCGATTTGCCCGGCGTTCGCTGTGATGGCGATCAGGACGAGAGCACTAATCTCGACAGTGACAGCGGTGCTCCCAAAATGGGCATTGATTATACCTTCCAGGTGGTGGTGAAAGACCCACAAGCCGCCGTCGTCCAGGTGGTGATCAATGGTGCCGCTTATGAGATGTATCTGGTTGACGGTGATAACGAGAGCGGCGGTTATTATACGTTTACCACCGAACTGGGGCCCGCTCCGCAGTGGTCATACTATTTCCAGGTGCTTGATGCCGATGGTGCCGCTGTTGAACGACTGCCCGCTGACGAAGGCAGCGCCTTTGACGGTCCGCAAGTTGAATTGCTCAATGGCATGAATATGGTGTCCGTGCCGAAAAACCTGCTGACCAGCGACGGCGTTGACGGCAGCAGTGTTTTTGGCAGCGATCGGGTCTACCTCTGGCGTTCCTCAGGGCTGGAAGGCGAAGGGCAGGACGGGAGTTATGAGCTGGTCTCTTCGGTAGAACGGGGCCAGGGCTATTTCTGCTCGCGACAACAGCCGGTTCTTCCAGATCTTTCCTCCTTCGATAATGTCAGTGAGACAGAGGTCATTCTGACCTTGCAACCAGGCTGGAATCTGATCAGTAATCCATACCGAACCAACCTTGATCTGTTGGATGTCATGGTAAGTAAAGATGGACAAGATGCAATTGACTGGTTGGATGCCGCCCAACAGCGCTGGTTGGTCAATGCCGTGTACTTCTATAACGGCGACGATTGGGGTGGGACCTATGCCATGAAAACACCGGGGCTTTTCAGCTCGGTATCCCTGATCCCCTGGATGAGCTACTGGATTTATCTCAATCAAGATGATGGGACGTATCGTTTGATTTTGTCAAATCCGGTTCAAGAGTGATGATCAAACGCTTGCTGACCCTGGGGGTGCTCTGGGCTCTGTGCTCACCGTGCTGGGCAGTCCCCCCCTGGGAAGCCACAGTGCAATTGCAGTCCGGCGCTGCCACCAATGAACTGATCTTCGGGCAATGGCCGATGGCGGATCCGTCTCTGGAAAATGTTGCTGCGGTCCCGGCCATGTTAAAAGGTGCGTTGCAAAGCTGTTTCATGCGAAAGAAGCATGCTTTGTGGCGGGATATCCGAGCGTTGGCGACGCCATCTCCTTTGGAATGGATTGTTAACGTAGAGCACGAAGAGCGTCTGACTCAGCCTTTGATCCTCCGTTGGCAGCTCACCCATGTGCCTGAGCAGGTGACGCTCAAACTGGTGACGCCGCAGACGTCTATCCCGTTCGTTGTGATGGCTGGAACGTCTCAACAGTTTGAGCTGAAGAAAAACATGACATTCAAGATCATTGCGGAAATAAAGGAGTGAAAAAAATGATGATAAAACGATGGACTTTACTGTGTCTGGCTTTGTGTCTGACACTGACCGGGTGTGGTGGTGATGGTGGCCACACGTACGATACTCAGGCCCCTCGGGCAATGACGGTTTCACCTACCCAGAATTCAGTGGTCAATGGCGCAACCAGCGTCATTACCGTGACCTTTGATGAGCCACTTGACGCGACAACGATCGATCTCGCGTCGATCAGCCTCGAAGATGGTGATGGTATTACCCTTGCCGGAACCGTCAGTTATGATGTATCTACCTATAGCGTGACCTTTACACCGACGACTGTTTTGCAGAGCCTGACGACCTACACGGTTGTTGTTGCTGCCGGGATTGCCGATGACGCCGGGAATGTGCGTGACGACGACATGGTCTGGAGCTTTTCCACCAGTGATTTTTCTCCACCGGCCCCACCGGCAACGGAGTAGGGGGGGCTGATTCTTTGAGGTTAACTTTTTAAGCGCTCTGTATCCCGTGCCTGTATCGCGCAGGATGCAGGGCCCTTTATTCTTTTGAAATATCCTTTGATATTAGTGTCTTAAGCGTTGTCCGGTACCGTTTTTAACAAATGGTACGGGACAGCGTTTTTCTATTTCTTTTTCCCCTGAAATCGATTAGTTTACGCCATCCTGAAATCGAACCGGCGTCACAGGCTGTTCTCTCCTAATTTTCCGGTGTTGGCTTATCAGCCCCTTAGTCGTGGAGGTACGTCGTATGGCGTTATCGAAGAAGCGGCGGCAACATTGGATTGCAGCCAATCAGCAGGAATATTCCCATCACTATCCCACCCTGCGGTTTTTATCAGACGATGACTATGCCCGTGCTGACCAGTTGCGCCAGCAGACGTTGCAATCTCTGCTTTCCGCATCGACCATTGGCTGCAGTGGTACCAAGCTTGATATGAATAACCTGTCACACGGGTGCCGTATTTGTGTTGAGGGTGGCTGGTCGTGCCTGTTTATCAATGGCCGATGTAATTGTCAGTGCTTCTATTGCCCAACCTCACAGCAGGAAATCGGTCAGCCGACGACCAACAGTATCGAGTTTCGTCATGCCGAGGATTATGTTCACTATCTACAACGGTTTGGTTTTCGAGGTGCCAGTTTCAGTGGCGGGGAACCGTTGTTAACCTTTGATCGCACATTGCTTTACCTCAAGACGATCAAGGCACATATGCCCAGTGATTTTCATACCTGGCTTTACACCAACGGCGCACTGCTGACCGATCGCATGGTTGATCAGCTGGCTGAAGCAGGTTTGGACGAAATTCGCTTTGATATTGGCGCGACCAATTATCAATTGACTGCACTCAACCGGGTTGGCAGGGCGATTCCAGTGGTTACCGTTGAGATTCCCGCAGTACCTGAGGAAACAGAACGTCTCAAGGCGCTGTTGCCTCAGCTTGTGGATTCGGGTGTGCGCCATCTTAATCTGCACCAGTTGCGGTTGACGCCGTACAATTATCCCCACATGATTCAGCGCGATTATCGCTACCTTCATGGTGAGAAGGTGACCGTTCTCGATTCAGAATTGGCGGCGTTGGAGTTGTTGGACCATGCCCAGCGTGCCAACATCGCCTTGCCCATCAATTATTGTTCCTTTGTTTATAAGCATCGTTTTCAGGCCCAGGCGGCCCGATTGCGCAATGGACAGTTTATGGTGAAAAGCTATGAATGCCTGACCGAGAACGGTTATATCCGCACCTTGACACTGGTAGGAGAGGGGACACGGCTGCTTCAGTTATGTCGTCGCTTTGAGGAACAGGGGTGTGATCCGACCCAGTGGTGTTTTGTTGAAGCGCGTGGGCGGCTGCATGTTCATCCCTGTCTATGGCCATTGGTTGACTCTGATGGACTGGAGGTTGTGGTGGCGTATGCCTTTGCCCGTCAGCTTCCCCAGGTGACCTACCGCAATCCTTTTACCCGGATTGAATTGAGCTCTCGTCAAGCTCTTGTCCTTGAACGCAGCCGAGCCGGGGCCGAGATCGTGTTGACTCCTGAGCAGGCTGAATTCTTTGTTCAACACATTCTGCTATCCCGGGGAGGACGCGATGACGAAACAGGAGCGCACGAGGATGACTTCTGGTCTCATCTGGCAGCTTTTGAAACCATTGAACAGGGGCTTCAAGACTATTATTGAGCCCTGAAGCCCTGCGGATTTAGATTCTTGGCTCAAGCACATGTCGTGGGGATCACACGACCAGGTCCAACTCCTGAATCGTTCCACCCGTGCCGTTTTCAAACAGAACAATGCCGCTTTCGCGCAGTTGTCCCTGTAATGAGTTGCCCTGATCGGTCAGTGAGAACGGCGTGGAGACGGAGCCAAGATAGATGGCACCGACTCCGGCTTGCCCCAGCGATAATAACTGCTGAGCGCCGTCATGATTGCGGGTCCAGATTCTCAGCCGGTCATAGATGCTGTCCTGTTCGTCAATCCACTGATTGCCGTCTTCGTCATGGGCGGCCAATTCGGAAAAACCGTTGTTGGTCTGTGGCCCGAACAGTTCGCTGCCATCGTTAATGACGCCATCACCATTGGCGTCGAGGGCTAAAAAACCACTGCCCGGAGCGACAAACGAAATCTGATCATTAATGCCGTCAAGGTCGAGATCGAAACTGATTTTGTCGGTCGTCAATTCAGCCGCTTTGCCGTTGAAATTGATCACCAGCGGGTCTTTGAGTGCTTCTCCGGCACGCAGGTTGACATTCATTTCCTGATAAAATTCCCGTGACATATTAAGTTCAATAGCGAGATCGATCTGTTGTCCATCGGCCGTAGTGACTTGAGCTTGGGCGGAAAAATTGAGACTTTCCTGCTCATGGTAGGATTCATGGTAACTGTAGACCAGTCCAAAACCGCCTGTTTGTGACGTTTCTACCGTTTCAGTTTGGGGCTGCTGTGGCGAGTTGGGTTGTTGCTGTTCCTGAGCCAGCTGGATCTTGTGTTTCAAGTGGATTTTTTTACCCGTAAGCATTTCGGTCAATCGCTTTAGCAGGAGGATGTCCAGTTCTTCGATGGGGTCTTCACTGTCGAGAGGGTCAATGATTTCACTGTGAACGTCACGGTTGATCAGTCCTTCTGCGGATAAAGCGACCTGACTGGCTTCGTCGGTAATGTTGTTTGCGTTGTCTGTGGGGGCCGGAGTCGTCCAGAATTGAAGAGATTCTTCCTGATGGGTGGCGAGTGTTTTTTGATGTTGCGCTTGCAGTTGCACAGTCGATTCGGTGATAATCATTGCGGCCCTCCGTGGCGGTTTGCTGGAAAAGAACAGAACGTCATTGGAGTTGCGTCGTCCCTGACTTTACCCCATAGCCTGCTTATCGACGGCAAGGGGTAGAGAACTTAAGCATTTTTTTGCGCGGTGAGCGCGGAGGTCATGTGCGAATCATCCTTTTTTTATTCATCAGCCTGATATTACTGTGGGTTTCTCGACGTTCCCTGCGAAATGTACGCAGTCACGGTTTCTATCGTTTTTTTGCCTTTGAAGGGGTGGTGGCTCTGGTGCTGCTTAATCACCCCTATTGGTTTGAACAACCGTTTGCGCTGCGTCAATTGATGTCGTGGTTTCTGTTGGCCTGTTCCGTGGCATTTGTTCTTCATGGCGTGCAATTGCTGCGCATTGTTGGTGGACAGGAACAGCGGCAGGATATGCCGGAAAATCTGGCCTTTGAAAATACCGTTAATCTGGTTGAAGTGGGGTTGTACCGCTTTATACGTCATCCCATGTACGCCTCGCTGCTGTTTTTGGCCTGGGGCGCTCTGTTGAAACATCCGGCGTGGCAATCCCTGGTCCTGGCGTTGTGGGTGTCGGCATTTCTGATTGCAACGGCGAAAATTGAAGAGCGGGAGAACCTGCGATTTTTTGGCCATGGCTATCGGGCCTATTGTGAACGTTCCAAGATGTTTATTCCCTTTCTATTCTGAAAGTTCCTGCGAAATGCGTTCCCGACCGTTTTCTTTACAGTTGCTTCACGACACGATGGTTACTTGTCTGGCTCTGTTTAAAATTACTCTTCCCATCTCAGCCGTAACACAATTGCTGGTCCAATGGGGAGCCATGGATCTGATCGGGCAGATTCTTGCCCCACTGATGGGGGTGTTTGGATTACCCGGTGAGATGGGGTTGGTTTGGGGGAGCGCCATGTTGACCAATCTCTATGGCGGTCTGAGCGTTTTTGCCACGTTGCCTGCGGCAGGAGAGCTGACGGTTGCTCAAATCAGTGTTCTGACGACAATGATGCTGATGGCTCATGGATTGCCGGTGGAAATGTCTATTACCCGTAAGGCTGGTGTGCGTCTGCGTTGTTCTCTGGTAGTTCGTTTAGGCGGTGCCGTGATCGCCGGTGTGTGTCTGCATGTGCTTTACCGGTACAGCGGCTGGTTGGCTGTTCCCACCCGTGCTCTGTGGCAACCACCACCAGTCCTCGAAGGCTGGCAGGCATGGCTAATCGGGCAGGGGCGTAATCTGTTGTCTATCACGGTGATTATTTTTGTCCTGTTGTTGGTCATGCGCATGCTTGAGGCGATTGGCGTTATTGGCTGGTTAACCGGCTCGCTACGTCCTTTTCTCCGCTTGCTCGGGATCAGTCCTGCCGCGGCGCCGGTGACGATGATCGGGATGTTTCTGGGGTTGAGTTATGGCGGCGGGTTGATCATTCAGGAAGCCCATAGTGGTCGGTTACCTATTCGGGATGTTGCCCTGTCGCTGTCTTTCATGGGGTTGTGTCACAGCCTTGTTGAAGACAGTCTGCTGATGGCTGTTGTCGGCGGACATTGGTCAGCGATTTTGGTGGGGCGGGTCATTGTTTCGATCAGTGTTATCGTTGTTTTGCAACGTGTGTTGACGCACTTGTCCCCAGTCTGGCTTCAGCGGCATGTTTATGCGGCCAAGTCGACCACCGAACAGGCGGACTAGTGGGTTACAGACACTGCCGCAATTCGTTAAGCAGTTGGTTAAGGTCCAGCTGATAGGTTGTGGCAACATGCTCAAGCGTTTCAAACAGGGCCATACAGCACAGGCAAATTCCCGCCTGTTCGTCGTAACGCTGGAAAACCGAAATGGTTTCTTCATTGTGTGACACGATATCCAGCAGAGTCATGTGTGGGTGGATTTCATTGGTCATGAAGCTCTTCCCCTTCAATGGTTGTGGTGGCGATCACGCAATTACGCCCCAATTGTTTTGCCAGATAGAGTTTTTCGTCGGCACATCTAATGATTTTTTCGATCTCGGCACAGTTGCCGCAGTACAGTCCGATACTGGTTGTTACCTGTAGTTGCTGTTGCCCTTCCACCGGTATCTTTTGCCGGCTGATTGTTTCTCTGAGATGCTCTGCAACACGAGTTCCCTCCTCTTTATCAGCATTGAAAAGCAGGCAGAACTCTTCGCCGCCAAATCTTGCCACCAGTGCGTCAGCAGGAGCTTCGCGGATCAGCAGTGCGGAGACCTCGCGTAAAACCTGGTCACCGCTGTCATGGCCGTAGGTGTCATTGACCTGTTTAAAATGATCAATGTCCAGCATGGCGAAAGCTGTTGGTTTATTCGGGTTAAGCGTCTTCTGCCAATAATTGAAAAAGTAGCGACGGTTATAGAGGCCGGTGAGAAAATCGCGCTCGGCATTTTGTCTGATCTGGCGAATGCTCTCAAGCATGTCAACATTCTGATGGACCCGGCAGTAAAACTCCTCCTGTGAGAAGGGCTTGACCAGATAATCATTCGCGCCGTATTTAAGGAAGCGGGCCGACAGGGTGGGGTCCTCATGTGCGGACAGACCGATAATGGCCAGGTCGTTGTAACTGTATTGACGGCGCAGTTTTCTGACCAGATCGAAACCATCCATGATCGGCATATGGAAATCGGTGATAACTAAACGGATATTGCTGTTATTGCTGATCACGCTCAATGCTTCTTCGCCATTCGTGGCACTGAAGACATTGAAACGTTGCACACGTAGCGTCTCTACCAGATGGTTGCGGATGAGAGCGGAGTCTTCCACGACCAGGACATCAATCGATCTGTTACGGTGGAGTCGGCGGATCTGCTTTATAATATAGTTGAGGCTGTCAGGGCCCTCTTTCAGAACGTAATCGACAATCCCTTTTGACCAGATCTGTTCATGAAGCTGCTGGTTGAATCTGGAGGTGAAAACAATGCTGGGAATATCATGCGCGATGGCATAATCGACGGCTTCACCCATCTCGGCATCGGGTAGATTCAGATCAAGCAGGGCCACACTGAAGTTGTTGCTGCGGTCTTCAATTTTTTTACGGGCATCAGCGTAGTTTTCAACCCAGGTGAGTTTACATGACAATTGCTGGCGGATCATTTTGCACACCACAGTGCCAAACAGGTGATTGTCTTCCACGACAAGTATGTGATCCATCTGCACCTCCAAAAGCTCTTTCGCCCGTATACTCTACGGCGATTGCCCCGTGAAATCAATGATGCTGTTGTCGTAGATGAGAATTGTTGATCAAATGTGATCTTATGAACGACTCGACAATAATCTAAAAAATCATTTTTATTCCAACTGTTATCAGGATCTTCGATGACTCATTTTTAAATATTACTCGCCAAAAAACATTGCAACCTGCTGAAACTAAAGAAACAATATCGGTTAATCACAATATTCGGACTGGATATATATTGAAATTATTATAAATAGTTTCATTGGTAGCGGCTATTTTTAATCTTGTGCATGTAAGTTTTTTGTTTATAATGCAGACAGATTTTGTCCTTTTTTGCGCCGTTAAATTTGACGAAAATCGTCATAAATAGAATATGTAAATTTTGAACTGTTTAGATACGCTGTTGATTTGCGCGTCAGAGACTGTGGTGACGTCAATACGTCATGCTCTGACACTTTAACAACCACAATGGAAAGGGAGGTTTTCCAGATGGGCAGAACAGTTGCGTTTTTTAAATGTTTGTGTCTTGGTGTTGCTTTGCTGGCAGGAGGGATGTGTTTGCAGCCGACGGAGAGTCGAGCTGATGAGTTTGATCGTTATATCATGCCATTATCCAATCCGGTGTATAACGGTGATGCGCGTAATAAAACGATTGTCCGCCCAATTTATCTCTATCAGAATCTTCCGGAAAAAGTTCAAACCAGTGTCGGTAAAGTTCCCCTTGATGGCCATGTTCAGGGATTTGCTCTTGCCGCAACCATAGCGCTTAGCGAGCGTTTTTCAATTGTCGCTGTCAAAGATGGCTATCTCGATTGTGAACCTGATGAGACGTTGAGTTCTCATAGTGGCTGGGCTGATCTGGCCGCCGGTTTGCAATATTCCCTGCTTTATCAGCCGGAAAATCAGTTTATTATTTCCGCCCGTGCCGTGTATGAGTTGCCGTCTGGTGATGATGAAATCTATCAGGGCAATGGCGACGGAACGATTACTCCTTCAGTGCTGTTTCTCAAAGGTTATGATCGGTTGCAATTGGCTGGCTCTGTGGGCGTGGTTCTACCCATCGATTCAAGTGAGGAAAATACCCTGCTGTACGATACCTGGCACCTGAGCTATGCGGTGACTGACTGGTTCTTCCCGTTGGTCGAATTCAACCATTTTTATGTGTTGGATAGTGGTGATCGCGATGTACCCGATTCTGGGCTTGGCGCCATTGGTACGGGAGATGAAGACGATCTGGTTGCCGGTATCGCCGAGTTTAATGGCTGTGATCTGATCAACCTGGGCGGCAGCAACAGTGATGAAAACCGCAATTTTGCCATGATGGCATTGGGGGCGCGTTTCCGTATCACGCAATGGCTTGATGTGGGAGCGGCCTACGAGTTTACCGTAACCGATGATTCTAAAGGGATGGTTGATGACCGTTACCTGGTCGATATGGTAATATCGGTACCATTATAATCAGTAACAACTCGATTGTTGCTGGTTGGGGAAAAGGCCGGGATGTTGGTGACATCCCGGCCTTTTATTTTATGGTGCGATGAGACTGTTTTGTCTTAATGGAAGCCGTTGTTGATCTCTTTTTCGAATGCGTCCTGCGCATCGACGACGGCTACGGCAGCCATATTGACGATGTCGTTGACTTCATCACCACGTTGAAGCACGTGAACCGGTTTTTTCATGCCCATGAGAATCGGGCCAACCGCTTCGGCACCACCTAACTTGCTGAGCAGTTTGTATGAGATGTTGCCGGAGTTCAAGTCCGGGAAGACCAGAACGTTGGCGTTCCCCTTGATCTGCGAGAAGGGATATTGCTGCTCGCTGAGGTCGGGATCGAGGGCGACATTGGCCTGAACCTCACCGTCAACGATCAGATTGGGAGCCCATTGCTTGACCAGTTGGGTTGCTTTGGCAACCTTGGTGGTGAACGGATGAATGGCACTGCCATAGTTGGAAAATGACAGCATGGCAACGCGTGGTTCAACATTAAAGTGGCGTGCCTTGTTGGCGGCCAGGATCGCTGTTTCTGCCAGTTCTTCTACCGTCGGGTCGATGGTGACGGTGGTGTCGGCACAGAAGATCACATCTTTCTTGAATACCATCATGTACAGACCGTGCACACCTTTAACCTGCGGCTGTTTCCCAATCACTTCGAGGGCCGGACGGATGGTTTCCGGGTAGTGGTGATTGACGCCGGAAAGCATGGCGTCGGCATCGCCCATACGCACCATCATGGCACCATAATAGTTGCGCTCCCGGCAGATGGTACGACTGGCCTCTGCCAGAGTCACCCCTTTACGTTGTCTCAGGCGGAACAGCTCATTGGAGTACTCATGATGTTTGGGGCTGCCTTTGGTATCGATGATCTGCACACCGTGCAGATCCAGTCCCAGCTCCTTGATCATCCCCTTGATTTTGTCTTCGGGGCCGAGCAGGATCGGAATGGCAATTTTTTCATCGACAAGAATCTGAGTCGCACGCAGGATTTTCTCGTTGTCCCCTTCAGGAAAGACAACGCGCTTGCGGTCTGATTTGGCTTTATTGATCAAGGTGCGCATGATCTCTTTGGAGCGCCCTTGCAGAGCTTCGAGGGACTCCGTGTATTTGGCAATATCACCGATGTCGCGCGTGGCCACGCCACTGTCAATGGCGGCCTGGGCAACAGCAGGAGCCACATGAAGCAGCACGCGGGGATCGAAAGGTTTCGGAATCAGATAGTCACGGCCGAATGAGAATTTGGTATTGCCATAGGCCTTGATAACGGAGTCGGGAACATCTTCTTTGGCCAGGTTTGCCAGAGCTTTGACTGCCGCCATTTTCATCTCATCGTTGATCGCAGTGGCATGGGTATCCAATGCGCCGCGGAACAGAAACGGGAAGCACAACACGTTGTTAACCTGATTAGGGAAGTCACTGCGGCCGGTGCCGACAATCACATCGCTGCGAACCTTGATCGCCTCGCTGGGCAAAATCTCCGGGTCCGGATTGGCCATGGCGAAAATGATGGGATCTTTGGCCATAGCAGCAACCATCTCAGGAGTGACGGCATCTTTGGCGGATACGCCGAAGAAGACATCGGCATCCACCATCGCTTCAGCCAGACTGCGGCAATCCTTGTCCGTTGCCAGCCTCTCTTTGTAGTCGTTCATCCCTTCGGTGCGACCTTTGTAAATAACCCCTTTGCTGTCGCACAGAATCATATTTTCTTTTTTTGCTCCCAGGGTCAGAGCCATCTGGGCGCAGGCGATACCGGCAGCACCGGCACCATTGACAACAATCTTGATCTTGCCGATATCTTTCTTGATGATTTCAAGGGCGTTGATCAATCCGGCATTGGCAATAATCGCCGTTCCGTGTTGATCGTCGTGGAAGACCGGGATGTTCATCACTTCCTTGAGCTTCTCTTCAATATAGAAGCATTCCGGTGCTTTGATGTCCTCCAGGTTGATTCCGCCAAAGGTGGGCTCAAGCAGGCGCACAGTATTGATGATTTCGTCAGGGTCTTTGGTGTTCAGTTCAATGTCGAAAACATCAACATCGGCAAAACGCTTGAACAGGATTCCTTTCCCTTCCATGACAGGCTTACCAGCGAGTGCTCCGATATCGCCCAGTCCCAGAACGGCAGTTCCGTTGGAAACAACAGCAACCAGATTGCCTTTGGCGGTATATTTGTAGGCGTCCTCGGGGTTCTTTTCAATTGCCAGACAAGGCTCGGCCACGCCCGGGCTGTAGGCCAGCGATAGATCGCGGCTGGTATCGCAGGGTTTGGTGGCAATAACTTCGATCTTGCCCTTACGGCCGCTGCTGTGATAGTCAAGGGCGGCTTGCTTTTTAGCCATAAAAGAAATCCTTTCTTTTTTTATTGTGATTAAAAAATGATTGCATTCGAAGCTGGGACACATCGTGTTGATGCTGATTGTGAATCAGGTAATCTATCCCTTTTAGTCGTAGTAAAAAAGACAATAATCTTGTCTACGCTATCCTGTCAAGAGCAAACGGGAAAAATGAAACCCTGTTTAATCTGAGTAAAAAAACATTGTTGGCGCTGAAAACTGGCAGGATTCAGTCTGTTCTCTAGTCTAACAATGAAATCTACATTGTCATCTCCGCCTCGAAAAGTCCGGTCTTGCCGGTGTTTATGAGCACTTGGCTGCTCCAGTATCTGCCGCTGCATAAATCCGTTTGTAATATGTCGATATGGTAGCGATGAAAGATTTTTTCTATGTGGCAATGGTGACAAACAAACGATGTTATTTGTTCTGTGTCCATGTCGTTTCGCCATGATGGTGACGCCGTGGGGATGACATGACTGTTTGCCACTGGTCATCGATAATGCTAAACTTTTCTGTCAGTTAGCCGCAGCATTCATGCTGAGGGTTATCAGGTCTTTTACTTGAACAGATAAAAAGGATAAACAACGTGATTATTGTTACAGGTGGGGCAGGGTTTATCGGTAGTGCCATGGTATGGAAGCTGAACCAGATGGGGCGCGATGACATTGTCATTGTCGATTCTCTCGGCCACAGTGAAAAGTGGAAAAATCTGGTGGCATTACGCTATCGCGACTATATCGAAAAAGATGATTTTCTCGAACTGGTGCTTCATGGCCAGATTGAGCAACGCTTTGATCTGGGTGAAAAAGGGATTGAGGCGATTTTGCATATGGGAGCGTGTTCTTCAACCACTGAGCTGGACGCGCGCTACCTGGTGCACAATAATTTTGAGTACACCAAGCATATGGCGCGGTTGGCTTTGCATTCTGATGCCCGATTTATCTATGCGTCAAGTGCGGCAACTTATGGTGATGGTGAAAACGGCTTTGCGGATGATGAGTCCGCCCTTGACGGTTTGCGGCCACTGAATATGTACGGCTACTCCAAGCAGATGTTTGATCAATGGGCCCGTCGTGAAGGGATTCTTGATCAGATTGTCGGCCTGAAATTTTTCAACGTTTTCGGTCCCAATGAATACCATAAGGGGGAGATGAGTTCCCTGGTGATCAAAGCCTATCATCAAATTCTTGAAACCGGAAAAATCGGTCTGTTCAAGTCATATCGACCAGAATATGAGCATGGCGAACAAAAGCGTGATTTTGTTTATGTTAAAGACGTGGTCGATATGTCGCTATTCTTTCTCGAGAACCGCCAGGCAAATGGCATTTTCAACATTGGGAGTTCAGGAGCCAGCACCTGGAATGAGTTGGCCGGGGCAATTTTCTCTGCCCTGAATCGCGACCCGGTTATTGAATATGTTGAGATGCCGGAACATCTTAAAGCAAAATACCAATATTATACGTGCTCAGATGTGAGCAAACTGCGCGCCGCCGGATTTGAACAATCGCAGACTTCTCTGTGCGATGCCGTGCGGGATTACGTGGTCAACTACCTGGTTCCATCGCGTCATTTGGGGGATTAGCCCGAACAGGGTAGAGCCGCCGGTTGGCCGACAAGCATCGTATTTGTGATTATTCTTTAGTGGGCTGTTGATCAATGACCCACTTCGCTGTGGCAAGGAGACGAGACTGTGCGTTATCTGCTCCGATTCGCTTTTTTTACACTGCTGCTGACGTCGGGGGTCTTCATCTCGATGGCGGTTCGCCACCTGGAGGTGCCGTTCACAACCAACTGGTTGTGGTTTATGTCGACCTTCATCATCGGTGCCGGGCTCGGCTTAGTGGTCAAAAACTGCGGTCGCGGTGGTCTGCTGGTGGCAATTCCCCTGTCGGTACTCAGTGCTCACACCTTGTTGGTGCAAATCTGGCCTCCCGAGTTGGATTCCCATGTGTTTCGGGCGTTTCATCCGGTGGCCAAGCACGACCTTGCCTATCGCGATCTTAAAAAACTGTTGTTGCCGATCCATCAACGGACCTTGCGCGTGCCGGAAACTCTGCGCCATGGTGCTCTGGCCGAAGACCGTACCCTCAACGTTGCCGGACGTCTGGATATTTCAGTCTTTGCGGCCGGGCTGGTGGAAGCACAGGGACTGGCTGTTTCATCGCAGGGTGATCTTTATGTCAGCCTCTCCAAGGTGGGTAAAGTTGTCCGACTCCGCGATTACGATGGTGATGGTGTCAGTGACGAGACAACGGTAATCGCACGCGACCTCGACCGTCCTTCGGGGCTGGTTGTTGATGGGCAGACCCTTTATGTGGCGACAGCAGAGCAGATCGTGCGTATTGGCCCCCTGGATCAGGAGGCACTGCGGACGACCCAGATTTTCAGTGACGATCTGCCCTCGGCTCGTGAGCAGTGGTATCACGCCCTGACCCTGTCTGAACAGGGGGAGCTGTTTCTCTCCGTCTCCGCTGGTCATTTGAAAAATTATCAACACGACTGGCGTTATGCTGCAGTTTTGCGTATTGACCAGCAGGGACACAGCCATCCCTTTGCCGCAGGTCTTCATCAATGTATGGGGTTGGCGTTTCATCCGGTCAGCGGCTCACTGTGGGGCACTGAGAACAGCCCTGAAACTATCGGCTTTAATGTTCATCCAGATGAGCTGAACGTCTTACGTGATCAGGGTGACTATGGCTGGCCTTTCTGCTACGCCGATCGGCAGCCTGATGAACAGCTGGGCTCGGACGGCATCTGTCAGGCGACAATACCGGCATTGATGTCATTACCTTCGCTCTCTTCTCCAGCGGGACTTGTTTTCGGTGATCGTTTAAAGGCCGATTCTGTCTTTCGGTCAATGGTTTACGTGGCTTTGAATGGCTCGGAATATGGCAAAAAGAATCAAGGCTTCCGGCTGATGGCGATGCCTCTGGATCCCTCCGGTCGTATTACCGGCTGGGGCATTGATCTGATCAGCGGTTGGAGTGTGGATGGTACGCCCTGGGGCCGACCGCGTGATCTGGTTGTTGGTCCGGACGGTTACCTCTATATGAGTGATTCGTTGGCTGGGGCGGTGTATCGGATCCGCTTTCCATTTCACCAACTCCCTACAACCCCCCATTAACGCGGTTAATGACCTAACTCTATGGCTTTTCCTGTTGATCATCCTGTTTGGCCTCTTCTCGCTCAAGGGTATGAAGTTGTCACTGTCAATCGTCGTCTGTCCCGTGCCCTACTCGACAGTTATGCTGGAAAACAGCGCCGAGATGGTGTAACCGTCTGGCAGACGCCGCCAATTCGCCCCCTTGATGACTGGTTGCAGCAGGCGGTCAGTCGCTATGGTCGTGGGAAAATGCTGCTCGATTCGACTCAGTCCATGGCCGTGTGGGAACAAGTGGTTGAGGACGATCTGCAGCAGTCGGATTATGATCTGCTACAAGTCCAGGCCACGGTGCGGCAGGTTGAACGCGCCCATGGACTCTGTTGTGCCTATCTGGTTGATGATTATACGGCGCTGGGTCCCGAGCAGGAGGCTTTTGTTCGCTGGCGACGCAGTTTTCTGCGCCGTTGTCAGCAGCAGAACTGGCTCGATTCGCGCCAACTCCCAGGCTACGTGCAACAGCTGGTTGCTCAGGGGCACTGTCTGTTGCCCGGAGGAATGGTCTGGCTTGGCTTTGATGAATTGACTCCACAGTTGTTGCAGTTGAAAACAGGTCTGGATGAAGCAGGCTGTCCCGTTCATCTGCTTGCCCCCCATGCTGTCGAGGATGTTGTCCTTGACGCTTATTATGCCGATGACGAAAGTCACGAATTGCGCAGCGCGGCGCAGTGGGCGCGACGCCAGCTCGAAGAGCAGGTGGGGGTGGTTGCGGTGGTGATTCCCGAATTGCAGCGTTTGCAACCGTTAGCACAACGAATTTTTGCCCGTGAGCTGGCGCGATCAGAATTTCCCGAGCGGGTGCCGGTGGACAGCTTCAATATCTCTTTGGGAACACCGCTGGCGGATCAGGGGATGGTGACCGCTGCCTTGACCTTGCTGCAGCTGGAGGATGAAGTTGAATTTGATACCTTGAGTTATCTGTTGCGCTGCCCGTGGTTTGCCGGCGGGGTCAAGGAGGCTGATCACCGGGCATTGTTGGAATGTCAGCTGCGCCGCAATAATGTGTTGCGAATTTCACTGGGGCAACTGATTGAAATGCTGCGGCGGCAGCCGAACGTGTCTGAGCTGCTGCTTGGAATCTTTGCCCAGGTGCATGACTTTGTCCGTCTGCACGAGCACTCTGGTGCGGGACCGTGGGTCGAACGGGTGGCAATGCTGCTCGAACGGGTTGGCTGGCCGGGAGAGCAGCCCCTTGACAGCGCATCCTATCAGGTTTTTGCGGCCTGGAATGATAAGATTCTCGGAGGCTTGTCGCGATTGGGACTTGTACGTGACACATTCTCCCGCCAACAGGCGGTGGCGACTCTGGCTCGATTGGCCCGTGAGCTCCTGTTTCAACCCAAAGCGCAGGATAATCGGCTGCAGATTGTCGGCCTGCTGGAAACTGCCGGGTTGAGTTTCGACGCGTTGTGGTTGAGCGGTGCCACGGAAAAGGTGTTTCCCG
Source organism: Desulfuromonas sp. (assembly GCA_002869685.1). Classification (GTDB taxonomy): domain Bacteria; phylum Desulfobacterota; class Desulfuromonadia; order Desulfuromonadales; family Desulfuromonadaceae; genus Desulfuromonas. The sequence goes on along the minus strand of PKUE01000007.1, from coordinate 48,407 downwards.
GTCAGGTTTCCTTTAATCCCTTTTTGCCGGTCGCTGTGCAGAAACAGATGCATATGCCCCACAGCAGTTGCGTGCACGAAACGAACTATGCCCGGTTGATGCTCGATCGTTTGTGCCAGTCGGCGCCGCAGGTCGTTGTCAGTTATGCGACGATGGTTGATGAACGGGACTGTCAGGGGAGCCCGTTCCTGTTGCAGCGTTTCAATTTTCAGCCGATTCCGGTGGTGGTGGATGGCGACCCTGATTCGGTTCCTGTTCCCCTTGAATTTCTTGAAGATAGTCGGGCAACGCCTCTTTCCGCAGCACAGCGCGCATTACCGATTACTGGTGGTACCGGTTTGCTTAAAGAACAGGTTCAGTGCCCCTTTAAAGCCTATCTTCATTACCGTTTGAAAATCAGGGCTCTTGAAGTGCCGCAGCCGGGTCTGACCAGTCGCCGCAGAGGGGATCTGCTTCATCGGGTTTTGCAGGGATTCTGGCAGCAGACCATGGATCAACAGGGTCTGCTCGGCCTTGATGACGATGCTCTGGCGCAGCGGGTCGCGTCGCATGTTGATCGTGTGATCGCTGCGACACGATTTTCCCCCCATGAACGAGGCGTGCTGGCTGTCGAACGACAACGGCTGTGTCAGCTGGTCTGTGAGTGGTTGCAGGTGGAACAGCAGCGTCCGATGTTTCGCGTTGATCTGGTTGAGCAGCGGCAACAACTTGAAGTTGGCCCACTGCGACTGACAACGATTCCAGACCGTATTGATATGCTGCATGATGGCCGTCAGCTGGTCATCGACTACAAAACCGGCAAGGTGACCGCGGCTGACCTGGTGGGGGAGGTCCTGTTTGAACCTCAATTGCCGGTTTATGCAGTGATGGGGATGGATGGTCAGGTTGCGGCGGTGACCTTTGCTCAGGTCAGCCACGGCGAGTGTTGTTTTAAAGGGGTTGCTGAAGAGGACCAGCTTGTGGACGGAGTCCGTAGTGTCGCCAAAAGTCGCGGGGTTCACCCCCAGGTGGACAGTTGGCATGGATTGCTGGAATGCTGGCGTCAGCAACTTGAGCAGAGCGCGCATCGGTATGCCGATGGTGATGCGGCTGTTCTTCCGGTCCACCAGAAGGTGTGTTTGTATTGTGACCTCAAAGGGCTATGTCGGATTGATCTGCAGGGGCAGATAACGGTTGAGGAGGAGTAGGGTGACGGACGGTTCTCTTAGTGATGGTGAAGCGCGCCGCCTTGCGGTTGATCCGACTCGCTCGTGTCTGGTACGTGCGCCAGCCGGTTCCGGCAAAACCGGATTGCTGATCCAGCGTTTTCTCGCCCTGTTGGCACGCGTTGAGCGGCCGGATGCCGTTCTGGCTATCACGTTTACCCGTAAAGCGGCAGCGGAAATGCGTCAGCGGGTGCTTGATGCTTTGTCGGATGGACAATGCCCGCTGCCGGTAGACGCGGCCGATCATCAGCGTACCACGCATCTGCTGGCCAAAGCCGTGCTTGAGCGCAGCCAAAGTCTGGGCTGGAATCTGTTCGATTTTTCCGATCAGTTACAGATTCAGACAATTGACAGCTTCAATGCCTCTCTGGTTGCCCAGATGCCCTGGCTGAGTCGGTTGGGGGGCTTGCCTGCCGTCAGTGCCCATCCGCGTCAGCTTTACCGTCAGGCTGTTCGGGATCTTGTTCATCTGTCGCGCCCATCACACACGCTCAAGCAAGGATTGCAGCAACTGCTGCACCATATGGACAACCGTTCCGATCGATTGGAGTCACTGCTGATCCATTTGCTCGAACGCCGGGATCAATGGTTGCGCCATCTGTTCAGTGATAATGTGCAACAACGTCAGTCACTGCAGGATGCCCTTGAGGCGGTACTGGCCGAGCAGCTGATTGCTGCCGCCGAAACGATTCCCGCTTCGGTTCGCGATGAAGTGATGACGTTGGGTGATTTTGCTGCCAGCCAGTTGGCGGGGGAAAGTCGTCCGTTATGCCAGTTGGCCGGTGAGCGGTCTTTTCCTCAACCTACTTTGACCGCCATGCCGGTCTGGCGTGGTCTTGCCGATCTGCTGCTGACCGGTAAAGGAGAGTGGCGCAGGCGTTGTGATAAAACGTGCGGTTTTCCTGCCGATAAAAAAGAACCACTTCTGACCATGAAAAACCGCATGAAAGAACTGCTTGCGGTTCTTGAAGATCATGATTGCGCTGCGCTGGCTCAGATCACCGATTTGCCACAGGGCGGCTATTCCGCTAAACAGTGGAAAACTCTTGAAGCTTTACTTGATGTCTTGCCACCCCTTGTGGCTGAGTTGTGGTTGGTTTTTCGTCGCCATGGTGAAGTTGATTTTACTGAAATTGCGCTCAAAGCCCGTCAGTCACTGATTGACAGTGGGCAACCCACTGAACAGCTGCTGAAGCTGGATCGGCAGATTGAGCATATTCTGATTGATGAATTTCAGGATACGTCCTGGTTGCAATTTGATCTGTTATCCACCCTGATTAGTGGTTGGAATGGTCAGGATGGCCGGACCCTGTTTGTGGTTGGTGACCCCATGCAGTCTATTTACCGTTTTCGTGAAGCGGAAGTGGGCCTGTTCCTTCAGGCTGGCCAGCGCGGTGTTGGTGATGTAACTCTTTCATCCCTTCAATTGCAGGCAAATTTTCGCAGCCAGAAGGGCCTGGTTGAATGGTTCAATCAGTGGTTCCCGACGATTTTCCCTGAACGTGAAGACCGTGGCAGCGGAGCAGTATGCTATTCGATGGCACAATCTGTCTGTCCTGCTCTGGACAATGCGCCGGTTTCAGTATTCCCCCGTTTGCACAGTGCACCGGTCGAAGAGGCCCGTGAGGTGGTCGATCTCATTCTTAAATTGCGGGAGCGTTCAGCAACACAAAGTGTTGCTGTTCTGGTGCGGTCACGCCGTCACCTAGAGGCGTTGTTGCCGTTGTTGCATCAGCATCAGATCCCTTATCAGGCTCAGGATATCGATGTTCTGGCGCAACGTCCGGCCGTTTCCGACCTTGTTGCTCTGATTCGTGCCCTGTTGCACAGTGGCGACAGTTTAAGCTGGTTGACGGTGTTGCGGGCTCCCTGGTGTGGATTGACCCTGACTGAATTGGCGTTATTTGCGCCGCAGCAAGAGGATGAAACCGTGTTGCGCCTGATGCATGACGATGGCCGTTTAGCTCAGTTGAGTGAGCCAGCGCGTCAGCGTTTAACCAGCGTGGTTGGGGTGGTTGACGCTGCTCGCCGTCAACGAGGCCAGGTCCCACTGCGGCAGTTGATCGAACACAGCTGGCAGCAGTTGCAAGGGGCATTGTGTTATGTCGAGCCTCCTGATGAGGAGGTTGAACAATTGCTGCAGTTGCTGGAGGAGCTTGATTATGGTGGCGATCTGCTCAGCTTTGAAGTGTTTACCGAGCGGCTGAGTCATTTGTTTGCCGCGTCTCCAACCCACGAAGACAACCCGTTGCAGATCATGACGATCCATAAAGCCAAAGGTCTTGAATTTGACCATGTGATTCTTCCCGGCCTTGGCCGAAAATCACGCGGCAGTGATCAACCCTTGATGCGCTGGCTGGAACATCCCGATCATGGTTTGCTGCTGGCACCGATTACAGCACCGGGCGATCCGCCTGATCCCATTTACAAGCTTCTTGGACGGATGGAACAACGTAAGGAAACTTATGAAGTGGCGCGCCTTCTGTATGTTGCTGTGACACGGGCCAGGCGCCATCTGTATCTGTATGGACATGCCACGGCGAATAAGGATGGCCAACCTCAACCCGCTCCGGGATCACTGCTACAGACATTGTGGCCAGCCGTGGAACAGGCTTTTTCTGCGTGTGCTGCAGAAGGGGAGGAGGAGGTTGCCGAACCGACTGCTGCCACTTTTGTTCGACGTGCCGAACCTTTGCCTGCAACAGAAGCGCGCTCGATCGCAAGCACGTATAGTACGGCACTGTCAGAAGTGCACCGTGCCAACCTCGCCAGTCATGTCGGTACCGTGACGCATGATTGGTTAGAGCGGTTCGTTCGAGATCCCGGTCTGCGTTCGGCTATAGGCCTCCCGCAGTGGGTGGGAGAGCGAATCCGCCAGCAACTGTTTGCCTGCGGTGTTGCTGAAGCCCAATTGTTACCGGCTGTGGAACGGGTGATCGCTATGCTGGAATCGACGTTGACCAGTGAACGGGGGCGTTGGTTGCTTGACGACCATGCGCAGAGTGAATGCGAATACGCTCTGACCGGAGAGTTGGATGGTGAGTTGGTTCAGGTGATTATCGACCGTACTTTTGTCATTGGCGATGAGCGTTGGGTTGTTGATTATAAAAGTGCCCAGCCCGGTGCGTTATCGAGGGAGGTATTCTATCAACAGCAGGCAGAACAGTATGCGTCGCAATTAATGCGTTATGCTCGTTTGCTGAACCGTTTGGATCCTGAACACACCTGTCGCTGTGCGTTGTACTTTCCAGCGTGTGACGGGTGGTATGAATTGAATCAGATTGGAGATGAAGATGTCTGAAACCAAAGATTTTAACAAGGTCGCCCTGAATTGGGATGATAAACCGCGTCGAGTGGAACTGGCTGCTGCTGTAGCTGAGGGAATCCGGCAGGCTGTTCCTTTGTCCGAGACAATGGATGCTCTTGATTTCGGCTGCGGAACCGGGTTGGTGACTTTTAACCTGCTCACTGCTTTGCGTCAGGTGCTCGCCGTAGATAGTGCCGAACAGATGCTTGAAGTGACCCGTGAAAAGGCGGCTGCCGCGGGTCTGGCTGATCGTATTGAGACCTGTCTGAGTGATCATCAGTTTCCCACTCACTTATCACGTCGTTTCGATATGATCTACAGTTCTATGGTGTTACATCACATCGCCACCCTTGAACCGATGATCCAGGCGATGGTCGATCATCTGGCTCCGGGGGGCTATCTGGCTCTGGCTGATCTTGATCGTGAGGATGGTCATTTTCATGATGATCCGACCGGCGTCTTTCATCATGGTATCGATCGACAATGGTTGATGGCGACCTTTCAGGAGCTTGGTCTGATTGAAGTGACCGCCAGGACGGTGCACACCATAGTGAAACAACGCCAAGGCGAAGAGCAGTATTATACGGTTTTCCTGGTGACCGGAAAACGCTCGTGAGTAAGTGCTACCGCGTGGGGGGATGTCCCTCCACGCACTACCCACGATAAATTCTTATGTTTCCCTGTGACGCCATTCTTGCCAGCCAATGGCGAACCCACCCCTTGATGATTGATCGCGTTGTCGGAACCAATAAACAGAACCCCATCAGATCTGTACAAAACCCCGGCGTTAATAATGTTAATCCGCCGGCAAGGATCATGGCGCCATCAATTAATTCCTCCGTCGGCATCTCACCGCGATTTAATGCAATCTGAATCTTTTGAATTGTTTGTGTACCTTGGGTTCTGGCCAGATAGGCACCGGCGATTCCGGTCAGCAAAATAAGGGCAATCGTTGGTGCAAGCCCAATAATTTCTCCCGCTTGCAGGAGGACATAAATTTCTACAATTGGCACGGTTATAAATAAAATAAGGAACCTTATAAACATTTTTACCTCTTTTATGTGGTGTATTTAATTTTTAATTGTCTATTTCAATCACACATCGTGTGTGTTGACAAATAATTCATCAAAAAAAAGCTATCTATCTGTATTTAAAAGGAAAATGATTGTGACTAAAAAATAGGCAAAATGATGAAAGCCTATTTTGATGTGGCATTTGGAGTTTCACTAACAGTTTTATCAACAGTTTATCAACAGTTTTTGTGGGTAAAATGCTAAGTGTCTTGAAATCTGTCGTTTTTTTTCGTGTCAAGGTTTTTGTTTGTGAAAAGTCATTTTTTTAAATGCTGTTCTCATAAAAAATAAACGTATTTTTAATGGGCCGAACAGGCCAGAGAAGATGCGTTTTATTCACTGAGGCGTGAAGATGAATAATTTTAACTACTCACCGTCCCACCCGATTATTTCCGGCGAAGTCTCACGAATTAAGGAAGTGAACCCTCCGGTAGCGTTCAGTCGGAATGGTTGTCTGCCGTGTATTGGCGCAGGCAGGTCTCGGCATCTAAACCGTGCTTGTCGGCGAGGTCGACACAATGCGTCAGTAGCTTACCGATGATTCGTTCAGCTGTCGATTGATTTGTCAGCTCGAATAATTGTTTGATCAATCCGTGAAATTCTTCGAGTTCCGGCAGGGGCGTGTTGTGGTGTTTTTGCCGGGCTTTTTGGCTGGCCAATAGCGCGGGAAGGGGTGCTGGCCGATGATTGGTCTGCGTGTGGCCATTGCGCTGTCGCTCCTGCTGTTTGATCTGTTCCCATTGTTGGTGGATCGCTTCGTCGCTCAGTGCGGGCCCGGGCTTGAAAACATGAGGGTGACGACGGATCAGTTTTTCCTGAATCGCCTCACTGACATGATAGAGGCTGAAGAGGTTTTGTTCGTCGTAGATGTCTGCCAAAAAGAATATTTGCATCAGCAGGTCGCCTAATTCGAGACAGATTTCCTGGTGGTCGTCACCGTCTATGGCATCAATCACTTCATAGGCCTCTTCGAGGATGTGTTTTTTAAGGGATTTTGGTGTTTGTTTATGATCCCATGGACAGCCGTCTGGGCTGCGGAGAGTTTTGATGAGCTGGTGGAGTTTCAGCAGGGAGTCAGCCAGTGGTTGTTCCAAGTGAGACATGGTAAAAAATCGCTTTCATTAGACGTTGAACGGCAAGAGTTGTGCGGGTTTCGGCGATCAGAAAACTCCCTGTCTTTTTCCTTGACAAAAGAGGGGCAGTATCTATACTGACCGCTTTCTTCAAAAGGTCAAAAAAGCATGCAATTACAAGTCGCGGACATAAAAGAATACGGTACAGAACTACAGATAGAACAGGCCGTAGATCAATACCCCATTCTTGCACAATTAGCCGAGGATGAGGGCTATGTTTTTTTGACGCCTGTTCAGGTCACTGTCAGTGCCAGTGTTGTTGGTGGTGTTGTTGAGCTTCAAGGCACTCTGCGGCTCGATGTCGAGATCCCTTGTGGGCGGTGTCTGGTCGCGAGTCGCTATGCCCTCGAAGGGCAGTTCCATCAGTCCTATGTTGACGAATTGCCCAATATCACCGGTGAAGATGGTGAAGAGTTGGAGCTGTCGGCAGAAGAGATGGGGCTGGAAGTGTTCGATGGTGATGCCATTGATTTGACTGAGGAGGTTCAACAGCAGGTTTTGTTGCTGTTGCCGACCCATCCGTTGTGCTCGGAAGAGTGTAAAGGGCTCTGTATTGAGTGTGGCGCCGATCTCAATCGAGAGAGCTGTCGTTGCCAGAATCAAAAAGTCAGTATGCACTTTGCGGCCCTTAAAGATTTTAAGGTTGAAAAATAACATCGTTTAGGTTTACTTTTGGTCGGTTGTCGGCGGGACGACGCCGTCAGGTAATTGATAAAATATCAGATAGATACAAGAGCAAAGGAGATTCAGCTCATGGCAGTACCCAAGAAGAAGACTTCCAAATCCAGACGCGACATGCGTCGTTCTCATGATGCACTGAGTGCACCCGGTATTTCTGTATGCCCCCAGTGTGATGAACCCAAACAGCCGCACCGTGCGTGCCCCAGCTGTGGTTTCTACAAAGATCGCAACGTTCTCGATTCTGAGGATTAAGGGTTTAATAGATGAAATCAATCGTGATTGCGGTTGACGCTATGGGTGGCGACAATGCTCCTGCTGTTGAAGTGGAGGGTGCTGTCGCTGCTGCCCGTAAATGGGGTATGGCGATTGTTCTTGTCGGTGATCAGTCACGGATTGAACAGGAATTGGCAAATCACGATGTGGCGGGTCTGGATCTCCGGATTCACCATGCTTCTGAAATTGTCACGATGGACGATTCCGCTTCCGATGCAGTACGGAAGAAAAAGGATTCGTCTATTCGTGTTGCTTTTGATCTTGTTAAGCAGGGACAGGCTCAAGCCGTTGTCAGTGCCGGTAACTCCGGCGCGACCATGGCTGCCGGTATGTTCGTGACAAAACGGATCAATGGTATTGAGCGACCGGCTATTGCGACGATTGTCCCGAATCTTAAAGGCCAGACACTGGTCTTGGATGTCGGGGGGAATGTTGATTGCAAGCCGATCCATCTTGAGCATTTCGCGATTATGGGTCATGTCTATGTTCAGCAGATTATGGGCAAGGCTCGACCTCGTGTTGGTCTGCTGTCCAATGGGTCCGAAGCAAAAAAAGGTAATGAGTTAACACGCGTGACACATCAGCTGCTGCAACAGCTTGATTTGAACTATGTCGGTTACGTTGAGGGGCGTGACGTCTATAGTGGAGCCGTGGATGTTGTTGTGTGTGATGGCTTTGTTGGCAATGTTGTTTTGAAGGTGTCAGAAGGGCTGGCGGATGCGATTGGTACGATGCTGCGCAGTGAGTTGAAGTCTCGTTTCTGGGCACGCATCGGTTACCTGTTGTCCCGTCCCGCTTTTAATGCCTTCAAAAAGAAAATCGATTATGCCGAATATGGTGGTGCACCTCTGCTGGGCATTCGCGGAACCGGAATTATTTGTCATGGCGGTTCAAACGTTAAAGCCTTGACGAACGCGATCGGCCAGGCAGCAGATAGTGTGCAGAAAACAGTGAATGATAAACTCGTTGAGCAACTTCACGAGTTAAGCAATCAACCAGACGCTGTGGCGGCGGTGGCTGGGTCAAACTGATTCGGCGTTACTAAGGGGGAATGGCAGTGAAAAAAGCACGTATTATCGGTACTGGTTCATATTTACCAGAAAAGGTTTTGACCAATTTCGATTTGGAAAAAATGGTTGAAACGAATAACGAGTGGATCACTGCCCGTACGGGTATCCAAGAGCGTCGTATTGCTGCTGATGATGAAATGACATCTGATCTGGCTGTTAAGGCGGCACAAAATGCGCTTGAAATGGCTGGAGTCACTGCAGAAGAGATCGACCTGATTATTGTTGGTACAATCACCGGCGATTTCCCCTGGCCGTCAACTGCGTGTCTTGTGCAGAACAAACTCGGTGCAGTCAATGCCGCGGCTTGGGATGTTTCGGCGGCCTGCAGTGGTTTTGTCTATGCCCTGGCGTCTGCTGCGCAATACCTTCAAAATGGACACTCCAAAAAAGCGCTGGTTATTGGTGCCGAAATCCTCAGTCGGATCATTGACTGGGAAGATCGCAACACCTGTATCTTATTCGGTGATGGCGCAGGGGCCGTGGTTCTCGAAGCGCAGGAGGGGGATCATGGTATTCTTTCTTCTCACCTTCATGCCGATGGCTCCCACTGGCAACTACTGTATCAGCCCGGTTTCGGTGCACGTCATCCGGCCAGTGTCTCGGGTATTGAACAACGTCTGCCTTTCTTGCACATGGCAGGTAATGAAGTATTCAAAGTCGCTGTTCGCTCACTTTACGATGTTGCCATAGAGGCGTTAGAAGCTAATCAGATGACGGCGAAGGACGTGCATTTGCTGTTTCCTCATCAGGCCAATCGGCGTATTCTTGATGCCGTTAAAAAACGGCTGAATCTCGAAGACGGCCAGATGTATATCAATGTCGATTTGTGTGGTAATACGTCTGGTGCCTCGATTCCTCTGGCACTGGATGAAGCCAATCGCAAGGGGATGATCAGTGAAGGTGATGTGCTGATGTTTGATGCCTTCGGTGGTGGTTTTACCTGGGGTGCGACCCTGCTGCGCTGGTAAGACGGCGTTTCTGATAAAAGCTGAAAAGGGTAGTGATATGTTAGCATTTGTATTTCCTGGCCAGGGTGCGCAACACGCTGGTATGGGCAAGGATTTAAACGATAACTTCTCTGTTGCCCGTGAACTGTTTGAGGAAGCGAATGATGCGTTGGGTTTTGACCTGGCCAAAATGTGCTTCGAAGGACCTGAAGAAGATCTGAAACTGACTGCCAATACTCAACCGGCTATTCTGACCATGAGTGTTGCGGCATTGCGTGTCCTTGAACAGGAAACCGAATTGCGCGCTAATTTTGTTGCCGGACATTCACTGGGGGAATATTCTGCCCTTGTCGCTTCCGGGACGATGGCTTTTGCGGATGCCGTTCGTGTTGTACGTCAGCGCGGAACGTTCATGCAGCAGGCGGTTCCTGTTGGTGAAGGTGCCATGGCGGCGATCCTCGGAGTTGAAGCTGACCTTCTTGAAGAAATTTGTGTTGAGGCCGCTGGCAATCAGATTGTTTCCCCCGCCAATTTCAACAGTCCCGGGCAGATTGTTATTGCGGGTCATACGGCGGCGGTGGAGCGCGCCATTGCATTGGCAAAAGAGAAAGGGGCTAAAAAGGCAATGCCTTTGCCGGTAAGCGCCCCTTTCCATTGTGCGTTGATGACACCTGCCGGTGAACAACTGGCAGAAGTCCTTGATTCCATTACGCTGGCTCCGATGAATATCCCTGTTGTGACCAATGTTGAGGCGACGGCGAACAGTGACAATGCGCGAGTGAAATCATTGCTGGTTACTCAGGTCAGTGCTCCGGTACGTTGGGATGCTTCAGTCCGTTATATGGTTGAGCAGGGTGTAGAACGTTTTATTGAGATCGGTCCTGGTAAGGTCTTGTGCGGTCTGATCAAACGGATTGAGCGTCGTATGCCGGTGGCCAATATTGAAAATCTGGCGTCTCTCAAGGCGTTGTGATCCACGACTGATCAACAGGGAGTTTATACATGCTTAAGGATCGAGTGGCTATTGTAACGGGAGCATCAAGAGGGATTGGCCGCTGTATTGCGGAGTATCTGGCTGCGCAGGGCGCGCGTATTGTTGCGGTCAGCCGTAAACAGCAGGATACGCAAGAACTGGTTGCGTCGATTAAAGAGCGCGGTGGTGATGCATTAAGTGTCGCTGCGGATGTTTCCGTGGAAGCTGATGTGGCGGCAATGATTGATGCGGCCCAGCAGGCATTTGGCCAGATTGATATTCTCGTCAACAATGCCGGTATCACCCGTGATACACTGCTGGCGCGGATGAAGGATGATGATTGGGACGCTGTTCTGAATATCAACCTTAAGGGCGCTTTTTTGTGCTCACGTGCGGCGGCAAAGGTTATGAGTAAGCAGCGTTATGGCCGTATTATCAATATTACCTCTGTCGTTGGACAAATGGGCAATATCGGTCAGGCAAACTATTGTGCCAGTAAGGGTGGTCTGATGGGGTTGACCCGATCCAATGCCCGCGAATTGGCGCGACGCAATGTCACAGTGAACGCTGTGGCTCCAGGTTTTATTGAGACAGATATGACAGCAGAACTGCCGGAAAAAGTGCGCACCGATATGGCAGCCCAGATTCCTTTGGGACGCTTTGGTGCACCGGAAGATATCGCTGCGGCCGTCGCGTTTCTCGCTTCGGAACAGGCAGGCTATATCACCGGTCATGAACTGTCTGTCAATGGCGGAATGTATATGTAATTGAATTGGCTGGACCGGCATTTGCCGGGGCTGGCGCTGAACACATCAGCTTAGGCTGTTACCACACATCATGGAGGTTTAATCATGGCTTCAATCGAAGAAAGAGTACAGAAAATCGTTGCAGAGCAACTGGGTGTAGAAGAAGAGCAAGTAACTGCAGAGGCATCTTTCATGGATGATCTTGGTGCAGACTCTCTCGATACGGTAGAACTCGTTATGGCTCTCGAAGAGGAATTCGATATCGAAATCTCGGATGAGGACGCTGAGAAGATTCAAACCGTTAAGGATGCAATCTCTTACGTTAGTGAGAACTCCTGATCCACGCGTGTTGTTCGGGGGAGAGCAGTGCACTGCTCTCCTCCGATTATATAATTTATTGACCTCCCTTTGTCTCAGCGTGATTTCAATGCACAGCGGTTTGCTGCCTATTGGAATCGTTCTGAGTGTTTGTTTTTTTCAGGGCGCTTGAAGGACACGATTGTATCAGATCCCGAGGTTGGTTCTGTGTGTCTGAGAGAGTCTGTTAACTTTTTTTAGTAAAGGACGTAATCATGCGTAGAGTAGTCGTGACAGGTGTTGGTGCGATTTCTTCACTGGGGACTGGTGTTGATAAGAACTGGTCAGCTCTAACCGAAGGACAATCCGGTATTGATCTGATCACACGTTTTGATGCGTCAGATCTTCCGGCTCAGATCGCCGGCGAAGTTAAAGACTTCGATCCTGCCGAATTTATTGATAAGAAAGAGATCAAAAAAATGGATCTCTTTATTCAATATGCTCTGGCTGCTGCGGATATGGCCATGACCGATTCCGGCTTGCAGATTACCGAAGAAAATGCCGAGCGTGTTGGCGTTCTGGTTGGCTCCGGCCTTGGTGGGCTTCCCGCGATTGAAAAATATCATGATGTCCTCAATAAGAGCGGCTATAAACGTGTAACGCCTTTTTTTATTCCCATGTTGATCATCAACCTGGCTCCGGGACAGATTTCGATTCGTTATGGCGCCAAAGGACCCAATCTGTCCTCAGTCAGTGCGTGCGCAACAGGAACCCACTCCATCGGTGACGCGTATCACATGATTAAACGCGGTGATGCCGATGCCATGATCGCAGGTGGAACCGAATCAACCATCACTCCGTTGGGTGTTTCCGGTTTCTGCGTTATGAAGGCATTATCGACGCGCAACGATGATCCCAAAGCCGCCAGCCGTCCTTTCGACAAAGGGCGTGATGGCTTTGTTATGGCCGAAGGTGCCGGCATGGTGATTCTTGAGGAGTACGAGTCTGCCGTTAAGCGTGGCGCTAAAATTTATGGTGAGGTGTGCGGTTATGGTTTGACTTCCGACGCGTACCATCTGACGGCTCCGGCTCCAGAAGGTGAAGGGGCGGCCCGCTGCATGAAAATGGCGATGAAGGGTGCCGGTGTAAATGCTGAAGACGTTGATTATATCAACGCCCACGGTACATCGACTCCGTTCAATGATATGTTTGAGACTATGGCGATTAAATCGGCTCTGGGAGAGCATGCTAAATCGGTTATGGTCAGTTCCACCAAGAGTATGACCGGCCACGGTCTCGGTGCAGCAGGTGCTCTGGAAGCCGTCTACTGCCTCAAAACACTCGAAACCGGTATTGTTCCGCCGACGATCAATCTGGTCGATCCTTCGGATGAGTGTGACCTTGATTATGTCCCCAACACGGCACGTCAGGCGGATGTTAAAGTTGCCATGTCCAACTCTCTGGGCTTTGGTGGCACCAATGCTACGTTGTTGTTCAAAAAGATCTAAGGAGCCAACATGCTACTGATTGCCAGTGATCATGGCGGTTTAGAACTGAAACAGATCCTTGTCGATTATCTGCAGAAGCGGGGAATTGAAATCAATGATCTGGGCGTTCACGCGGATGATTCGGTTGACTACCCCGATTATGCCGCGCGAGTCGCTGAACCGATTTCAAAAAATGAAGCACAGCAGGGGATTCTGGTCTGCGGCACCGGAATCGGCATGTCGATCGCTGCTAACAAGTTTCCTGGTGTGCGAGCCGCTCTGGCTCATGATGAGTTTACGGCTCAAATGGCCAGAGAACACAATAATGCTAATATACTGGTTCTTGGAGGACGCGTTCTTGATCCTGAATTGGCCTGCCGCATGGTCAGTGTCTGGTATGAAGGAAACTATGAAGGAGGGCGTCATCAGAACCGGCTCAATAAGATTATTCAACTTGAACGTCAGTGCGGTTCGGACGCATAAATGAATCAGTCAAGTGATGGGTGGGCACGGCCTGCCCATCATTTTTTCTTTAAGTCATCAAGACCATGGAGGTTGTAGTGAAGACTCTTGCCCAATTTGATCCTGAAATCGCTCAGACCATTACTGAGGAAACTGAGCGTCAAGAATATAATCTCGAATTTATCGCATCGGAGAACTTTGTCAGCGAATGTGTCCTGGAAGCTCAGGGCTCGGTTATGACCAATAAATACGCTGAAGGATATCCCGGCAAGCGTTATTATGGCGGCTGTGAAGTGGTTGACGTTGCCGAGCAGCTGGCGATTGACCGCGCCAAGCAACTCTTCGGTGCTGATCATGCCAATGTTCAACCTCACTCCGGTTCTCAGGCGAATATGGCGGTTTATTTCACGGCCTGCCAGCCTGGTGACACTGTTTTGGGGATGAATCTGGCTCATGGTGGCCACCTGACCCATGGTTCACCGGTTAATTTTTCCGGTAAACTGTATAACATTGTCCCCTATGGTGTGAAAAAAGAGACCGGCACGATCGACTACAATGAAGTTGAATCGCTGGCCTTGGAGCATAAGCCGAAACTGATTGTTGTCGGTGCCAGTGCTTATCCTCGGACCATTGATTTTGCGGCATTCCGTCAGATTGCGGATAAGGTTGGCGCGCCGGTGATGGTTGATATGGCGCACATCGCCGGTCTGGTTGCTGCTGGTGAGCATCCCAGCCCGGTTCCCCATGCTGAGTTTGTAACGACAACAACTCATAAAACCCTGCGTGGCCCCCGTGGTGGCATGATTCTGTGCCAAGAAGAATTCGCTAAAAAAGTGAACAGCAATATCTTCCCTGGTAGCCAGGGTGGCCCCTTGATGCACGTTATTGCCGCCAAGGCCGTTGCCTTTAAAGAAGCACTTGATGATGACTTTAAAGCCTATGCCCATCAGGTTGTACTCAATGCGAAAGCACTGGCTGCCGGTCTGCTCGAGCGCGGCTACAACCTGGTTTCCGGTGGTACTGATAACCACTTGATTCTTGTTGACCTGAGTGGCACAGAAACCACGGGTAAAATGGCTGAAGAGGCTTTGGAAAAAGCGGGCATCACTGTGAATAAGAACGCGGTTCCGTTTGATACCCGTTCACCGTTTGTCACCAGTGGCTTCCGTATCGGTACTCCGGCTACAACAACCCGAGGCCTGAAAGAGGCAGAGATGGGTAAAGTTGCCGAGTGGATCGATCGGGCTCTGACCAATCTTGAAGATGAGGCCGCACTGGCGGCAATCCGCGCTGAAGTCAAGGAGTTGTGTCAGCAATTCCCCCTTTATGCGCATCGTCTCAAATAAGTAGATAACCATGATGCCGCGTCCTTCATTGGAAGATTATTTCATGGATATAGCCCGTCTGGTGGCCAGTCGCTCTACGTGTCTGCGCCGCCAGGTCGGTGCGGTGATTGTCAAGGACAAGAATGTCCTGACCACCGGCTATAACGGGACGCCATCGGGAATTCGTCATTGTCAGGAGACTGGTTGCCTGCGGGAAAAGATGCAGGTTCCTTCGGGACAGCGCCATGAGTTGTGCCGGGGGCTGCATGCCGAGCAGAACGCCATCATCCAGGCTGCCAAGCATGGTGTGAACATCAGTGGCGGGACCCTGTATTGTACCAACGCGCCGTGCGTCATTTGCGCAAAGATGTTGATTAATGCCGGATTGAGCCGCATTGTGTATCTGGATGGCTATCCCGATGATCTGGCCCGTGATCTCTTACTGGAGTCCGGCATTGAAGTTCTCGAGCACGAAACCACATCTCATACGTCTCAGGAGAATTAGATGAAATGTCCCTTTTGTTCCTGTATTGATACCCGCGTGGTGGATTCGCGATTAGGAAAAGAGGGCAACAGTATTCGTCGTCGGCGTGAATGCTCTGAGTGTAACCGTCGTTTCACGACCTATGAGCGTGTTGAAGACATCCTGCCGCTGGTGGTTAAAAAAGACGGCCGTCGGGAACCGTTTGATCGACATAAGATCATAGCCGGTATGCAACGCGCGTGTGAGAAAAGACCGGTCTCTATTGCCACGATCGAGAAAATTGTCGATCAGTTGGAGATGGAGTTCCAGGAAAGTCCCGAGCGGGAGATACCAGCCAGCAGTGTTGGTGAGGCAGTCATGAAGGCGCTGCATGATCTTGATGAAGTCGCCTATGTCCGTTTCGCGTCTGTCTATCGCCAGTTCAAAGATATCAATGAATTCATGCAGGAATTGAAAGATATCCTCGGTAATCAACGCGATTTGCCGTCGGAACAATAAAGGATTTAGTGGATAGTATGACGCAACGACGAGATCGGTTTATGCGTCTGGCTCTTGAGCAGGCGCAAACTGCTGTGGGGCGTACGACGCCTAACCCCCCCGTGGGTGCGGTAATCGTTCAGGGGGATGAAGTTGTCGGACGCGGTTTCCATCCCAAAGCCGGTGAGCCACATGCAGAGGTCTTTGCCTTGCGTGATGCCGGCGAGTGCGCTCGTGGTGCTGAAGCCTATGTGACGCTAGAACCCTGTTCCCATCATGGTCGTACCCCTCCTTGCTGTGACGCACTTATCGCTGCGGGCATCTCCCGTGTATATGTTGGGTTGATTGATCCCAATCCTCAGGTTCGTGGTCAAGGTGTTGAGCGACTGCGTGCGGCCGGTGTTGAGGTTGAAGTTGGTGTTCTCGAAGTGGAATGTCGCCGGCTGATCGCTCCGTTCCTCAAACATATGACCTCCGGTCGACCACTGTTTATTTTGAAATCGGCGATCACCCTTGATGGCAATACTGCGACCAACCGTGGACACTCCCAATGGATTACCAATGAGTCCAGTCGGGCGCATGTTCATCAGGTGCGCGATCAGGTTGATGCCATCATGGTCGGTAGTGGCACGGCGTTGCGCGATAATCCTCGTTTGACAACACGGTTGTCATCGGCAGGTAGAGATCCCGTGCGTATTGTAGTCGATTCGCGCCTGCAGGTGCCCCTTGATGCCAATCTGGTCTCTCATCATTCCGCCGCACCGACCTGGATTGTGACGGTTGAAGGGGCGGATGGACAAAAAATTGCCGCCCTGAATCGTTGTGACAATGTTGAAGTCGTGCAGGTGCGGGCGACGCCCTCTGGTCAAGTCGATCTTTGCGCTCTTGCTGACATGCTTGGACAGCGAAATATTCAATCGGTTCTGGTTGAAGGGGGGAGTATCCTCAACCACAGTTTGTTCAAGGCCGGTCTGTTTGATCGGGCGATGATCTATGTGGCACCTAAGCTGCTGGGTGGCCAGGATGGCCTGGGGATGTTCAGCGGTCATGGTGTTGAGTCCCTTGATCAGGCCTTAACGTTGACCGATGTGCGGGTGACAACCTTTGGTGGCGATGTTCTTATTGAGGGAGAGGTGCAAACGTGTTTACCGGATTAATTGAAGATATCGGTACTGTTCGTGAATTGCGCCATAGTGGTTCGAGTGTCCAGCTCAGCGTGGCCACGGCGATTCCCATGTCTGAAGTGGCTCTCGGTGACAGTATTGCCGTTAATGGCATTTGCCTCACCGTGGTGAAAAAGGGCAGTGCGTTGTTTGTGGCTGATGTTTCACCGGAAACCCTGGACTGTTCCAACCTTGGAGCGTTATCCGCAGGTTCAGAAGTTAACCTTGAGCGTGCATTACGTCTGTCTGATCGTTTGGGCGGCCATATTGTCAGCGGCCATGTTGATGATGTGGCCACGGCCATTGAACGACGAACAGATGGCAACGCAATCCGTTTTACTTTTCGTCTTTCAGCTGAAACATTGCGTTATATCGTGCCCAAGGGATCGATTACGATTGATGGGGTGAGTTTGACCGTCAATGAAGTGACCGAAGAAACGTTTTCTGTGGCAATTATTCCGCACAGTCTTGCTGAAACGACGTTGAAAAATTTACAACCGGGTGGACGAGTGAATATCGAAACGGATATCATTGGCCGTTATGTTGAGAAATTACTGGCAACGGTCCCGGACAATAAGCCGTCATCGTTGACTTTGGAACATTTGGCTCGCAACGGTTTTGTTTAATTGATACAGGATTTTCATATCGCTAATATGGCGATTTAATAGGATTGTTTGAAAGGAGCACATTGTGCCTATAGCAAAAATTGAAGCTGCCCTTGAGGATATTCGTCAGGGGAAAATGGTGATTCTGGTTGATGATGAGGACCGTGAAAACGAAGGCGATCTGACCATGGCCGCCGAGATGGTTACCGATGAAGCCATCAATTTCATGGCCAAAGAGGGTCGTGGGCTGATTTGCCTGTCTTTGACCGAAGAGCGGGCGGACTATCTTGACCTGCCGCTGATGGTTTCGGAAAACAGCTCCTCTTTTGGTACGGCTTTCACTGTTTCGATCGAAGCACGTCGAGGGGTTTCAACTGGAATTTCTGCAGCGGATCGAGCTCAAACCATTAAGGTGGCCATTGATGATGAATCAACGGCGAAAGATCTGGCTCGTCCTGGCCATGTGTTTCCACTGCGTGCACGTAAGGGAGGCGTTTTGGTCCGTACGGGTCAAACTGAAGGCTCTGTTGATTTGGCACGTCTTGCCGGGCTAAAGCCGGCAGGAGTTATTTGTGAAATTATGAATGACGACGGGACCATGTCCCGTATGCCTGAGTTGAAGGTATTCGCCAAAAAGCATGACCTGCGCATTGTAACGGTTGCTGATCTGGTTGAATACCGCATGCGTAAGGAGCTTTTGGTTCGTCGTGCAGCGGAAACCGCATTGCCAACCTGCTTTGGTGGCGATTTTGAGGCGATTGTTTATGAAAATGATGTCGACAATGCCCAACATGTTGCCCTGATTAAAGGCGATATCAATCCCGATGAACCGGTATTGGTTAGGGTACACTCCGAATGTCTGACCGGCGATGTTTTCGGATCAATGCGTTGTGACTGTGGGCAACAGTTACAGGCCGCCATGGCGCAAATCGAAGAAGCTGGCAGTGGCGTTGTTGTTTATATGCGTCAGGAAGGACGCGGTATTGGCTTGGTTAATAAGCTTAAAGCCTATGCTCTGCAAGATTGTGGGCACGATACCGTTGAGGCGAATGAAGCTCTGGGCTTCAAAGCCGATCTGCGAGATTATGGTATTGGTGCGCAAATCCTGGCCGATCTGGGCGTTAAGAAGATTAAACTGATGACCAATAATCCGAAAAAAATTGTTGGTTTGCAAGGCTATGGTCTTGAAGTGGTTGAGCGAGTGAAAATTGAAATGCCGGCCAATCGGGTCAACCAGCGTTATCTGTTGACCAAAAAAGAAAAAATGGGTCACTTGTTGGAAAACCTGTAGCGATAACATTATCCGGTCGAAAGCTGTTTTCGGCCTTAGACTGAATCGGGAGTACACTCATGGCAAATGAATTAGCGGGTCAACTGGATGCTTCAGGCCAGAAAATCGCCATTGTCGTAGGTCGTTTTAACAGTTTTATCTGCGAACGTCTTGTCGAAGGGGCCGTTGATGCCATTGTCCGTCACGGTGGCAAAGATGAGGCTATTACCATCGCGCGCGTGCCTGGCGCTTTTGAGATCCCTCTTGTTGCACAAAAAATGGCCAACAGTGGTCGTTACGATGCCGTGATCTGCCTCGGCGCCGTTATTCGTGGCGCGACACCCCATTTTGATTATGTCAGCAATGAAGTGACAAAAGGGGTTGCTTCAGTCAGTCTGGCCAGTGGCGTTCCGATCGCCTTTGGTGTCCTGACGACCGATACCATTGAGCAGGCTGTCGAGCGGGCAGGGACGAAAGCAGGCAATAAAGGATTTGAAGCCGCTGTCACCGCAATTGAGATGGTTAACCTTTTGAAAAGTATTGACTAAATGGCACAGGGAACACGACGAAACGGGCGAGAATACGCTCTGAAAATATTGTATAGCCTTTATGATCAGGAAGCACCGCTCGATCAGGTTTTGAGTGACTTCTGGGGTAATTTCCGTTTCAGTACCGATGTCCTCGGTGAGCCGGAAGAACCAAGTGCTCCGTTATCTGACGAAGTGATGTTTTTCGCCGAGCAGCTGGTCAAAGGGGTTTATGAGCATCTTGAAGAAATCGATGCCACGTTGTTGGATACTTCCAAAAACTGGGCACTCGACAGGATGCCACGACTTGATCTGTCTCTGATGCGCATGGCTTGTTACGAGCTGATGTACGTGGATAAAATCCCGGCCGGTGTGGTTATCAACGAGGCAATCGAAATTGCCAAACGTTACGGAACGAAAGATACGCCGTCGTTTTTGAATGGCGTTCTTGATCGTGTCGCCAAGCGCGCACGTACAACATAAAGATATCAACGGAAATTGAGGAGCTTCATGAAAGAGATAAAAGTAGGTCTGCTTGGATTCGGTACGATCGGTACCGGAGTTGTCAAAGTTTTTCAAAACAATGCCGAAGTTATTTCCCAGCGCTTGGGTGCCAAGTTGACCCTGGCGGCTATTGCGGATCGTGATCTGACAACGGATCGTGGTGTGACTGTTGACCCGGCGATTATGACCTCTGAAGCCGATGATGTTCTGACTAACCCCGAAATTGATGTCGTCATTGAATTGATCGGTGGTTATGAGCCTGCTCGCACCTTTGTGCTTAAGGCTCTTGAAAATGGCAAGCATGTTGTGACGGCCAATAAAGCTCTTCTCGCTCTGTATGGACAGGAATTGCTTCTGGCCGCCGAGAAGAACAATGTCAGTATTCTGTTCGAAGCGGCAGTTGGTGGCGGGATCCCGGTGTTGTCGTCAATTCGTGAAAACCTGTGTGCCAATCAGTTCAGCGATGTTTTTGGAATCCTTAATGGGACTTGTAACTACATCCTGACTCGGATGACGGAAAACGGTGAGGATTTCTCGGCGGTTCTTGCTGACGCCCAAAAACTCGGCTATGCCGAGGCCGATCCGACCTTTGATATTGAAGGGATCGACACCGCGCATAAGTTGTCCATCCTCATGACCATGTGTTTTGGTACCTGGGTTGATTTTGATTCCATTTACACTGAAGGAATTACCCGCATCACCGCTCTCGACATCCAGTATGCCCGACAGTTTGGCTATCAGATTAAGCTGCTGGCCATTGGCAAACAGGAGGATGGGGTTGTCGAAGCCCGCGTACATCCGACCATGATTCCTGAAAGTTACTCTTTGGCGAGTGTGCGTGGCGTATTGAACGCGGTACGCCTTATCGGAGATTTTGTCGGTCCGGTAACTCAGGTCGGCAGTGGCGCAGGTATGGACGCGACCGCCAGTGCCGTGATGGGGGATGTGATGAGCCTGTCACGCCAAATGGTTGGTGAAAGCAGTTTCCTGCCGCCATCGCTCAATTATCTGACAAAGAATATCACCACCTTGCCCGTTAAGGCGATGGAGGATATTACCAGTCAATATTATATCCGTGTGATGGTGGATGATCGTCCTGGTGTCCTGGCTCAGATCGCAGCGACTCTGGGTGAGCATGACATCAGTATTGCTTCGATGATTCAACCGGATCGCGAGCTCGGCGGCTGTGTGCCGATCGTTCTGATGACCCATGATGCGGTTGAAAGCAATGTGCGTGCGGCTCTGGCTAAAATCGATCAGCTTGAAACCTGCAAAGAGGACAGTCTGTTCATCCGTATTGAAAATGAGCTGGCTTAATTGATCTCATGCATTTCTAAGGCGCCCTCGTGGCGCCTTTTTTGTTTATATAATGAAAAAAATAGCTGTTGTGTCTGATACCCATTTTAATACGCTTTCAGAGGCGAGAAATCTTATTGACCGTCTGTCTGCCACCTGTTTTCTTGGGGTTGATGCCGTCATTCACGCCGGAGATCTGGTTCATCCCGACCTTGGTTTACTGTTTGAACCTGTGCCGTTCTATCCCGTGCAGGGGAATATGGATATTTTCCAACCCGGTGTCCCGATGCAACGGATCCTGGTCCTTGACGGCTGGCGGATCGGGGTTGTTCATGGTTGGGGAAATCGTGACGATCTTGAACCTCGTATGATCGCTCACTTTGCCGACCAGCAGCTTGACTGTCTGATTTATGGACACAGTCATCGACCCGTGTGTCATCGAGTCGGGAAAATGCTGGTTGTCAATCCTGGGAGCGCTGCTGACAAGCGTCAGCAGCCCTGGCATTCTGTTGCTGTTCTCTATCTTGAAGAATCACTGCGTGGCGAGATTATCAATGTTGACGCTTTGGAGCAAATCGTCTAACGTCAACCCATATTGGGCGCTGCCGAGATTTGAATTAAAATTCATAGACTGAAAATAAGAGATGTACAGGGGGGAATACAATGAAGTTTGTAAAGCTTTTCATGGCTCTGGTTGGCCTTGCGCTGGTTTTTATCTTCTGTAAAGACAACGATACAAAAGTTGTCATTAGTTTTCTTGATTATCAAACACCGGAGATCTATCTTTTCTTGCTGATCATGACCACTTTTGTGTTGGGAATGATTTCGGCTTCTTTTGCTAATACGATCAAAATCATGCAGCTCAAGCGCCAACTGAAACAGCTGCAGCCGGAAATGGCAACGGACGCCAAGGAGTCAAAGCGGGCGGCCAAAAAAGAGAAGAAGGGCAAGAAGGAGGAAAACACGCAAACAGCCGTGGCAGATGAGAGCCCCGCTGTTGCGGAAGAAGCGCCGACTGTCAGCCCGCAACCGCCTGCTGCCGACACGGATGACGTTAGCGATGCCGTCTATGAAGAATCTGAAGCCGCACCCGAAGCGGTTGAGCCTCCGACGGTTATTGAATTGCCTGCCGGACCGCAGCAAGACACTGAAACCGAGATAGAAGAACCGGTTAACAAACAATCCTAAGACGCCATGACATAAGGACCTCGCTATGCTGGAAATTTTTCAAAAAGGTGGTCCCCTGATGTATCCGATCCTGTTCTGCTCTGTTTTGGCGTTGGCCATTTTTTTGGAGCGGGTCTGGGTGTACCGGGGGTTGATCAAGCAATCCAGGCACTTAAAAGATGAGGTCGAGCTTCTCGTTCGCAACGAGCACGTTGCCGATGCGATATCCGTGTGCCGCGAACGGGATACTCTGCTGGCACCCATCTATGTTGTCGCCCTTAATGCCGCCGGACGTAGCCGCGAGCAGATCAAGACGTTGGTCGAAGAAGTTGGCAGTCGTTATACGGTCACCTTAGACCGATATCTCGGTTTGCTCGGCACCATTGCCACAATTGCTCCATTGCTCGGTCTGCTTGGCACCGTTCTTGGCATGATTCGAGCCTTTACCCAATTGTCGATTCAGGGCATCGGGACTCCGGCAACGTTAGGCGGTGGTATCTCCGAGGCGTTGATTACGACGGCAACGGGGTTGTCCGTGGCTATTCCCACCATTTTATTGCACAAATATCTGACCAGCCGGTCCGATAATATTGCCCATCAACTTGAGATACATGCGCTCCATCTGGTCGATTTGGTCGCGTCTGATGCGCCTAGCAACTGATGACGCGTGCCCTGACCTTCCATTCAAGGATTTGCTATGGCATTTAAACGAAAACAGCGAGAAGAGGTTCGCGTTGAATTGACTTCCATGGTTGATGTGGTCTTTTTGCTGCTGATTTTCTTTATGATTTCAACAACTTTTGTTGAGTCGTCGGGGATTGATATTGACTTGCCTCAAGCCGGAAATCAAAAAATAGACAAACAGCCCGAAGAGGTTAAAGTATATCTTGAGAAATCGGGGTTGATACATCTCGATGATCGTTTAATCTCTTTTCAGGATCTTAAGGCACATTTGGCTGGGTTCGGTGACCGAGCCAGCCATACCACGTTTGTGTTGCTGGCTGATGAAAAAGCCCAGCATGGTAAGGTGGTGAAACTGATGGATGCTGCCCAGCAGGCTGGTTTTGCCAAGCTGGCGATTGCGACTGAGCCGGAAACGACCAAACGTTGACTGTCGGGGCTATGCCCCTGAATCTATGCCATGTTAAGGAGGGGGAATGAAAACCATAGCAATTTTAACCGGCGGTGGTGATTGTCCGGGATTGAATGCCGTTATCCGTGGTGTGGTCCGGAGTGCTGTTGGTACGCGAAATTGGCGGGTGATCGGGATTGAAGATGGTTTCGATGGGCTGCTCACTGGTCTGAAAACACGTGAACTCGATTTAAAAGCCGTGCGCGGAATTCTGCAACTGGGTGGAACTCTTCTCGGAACCAGTAACCATGGTAATCCTCTCCATTATCCGGTAATGGAAAATGGCGAGGTTCATTGGATGGATGTTTCTGAGCAGGTGGTGGAAAATTTTAATAAAACCGGAGCTGATGCACTTATTGCCGTTGGTGGTGATGGAACTCTCAAGATTGCTCAGCGTCTCTATGAATTGGGAATGAATGTTGTTGGTATTCCCAAGACGATTGATAACGATCTTAAAGCCACCGATGTCACCTTTGGTTACAATACCGCAGTTGGCGTTGTCACGGAGGCTCTTGATCGTTTGCACACCACCGCTGAGAGTCATCACCGGGTCATGGTGGTCGAGGTGATGGGGCGCGACGCTGGCTGGATTGCCTTGGAATCGGGGATCGCCGGTGGCGCCGATGTAATTTTGTTGCCGGAAATTCCATACTCCATCGAGCGGATCTGTGATGCCATCCGGCGCCGTCGTGAGCGAGGAGGGCGTTTTTCCATTGTTGTCGTAGCGGAAGGCGCACATCCTCTGGATGGTGATCGCGTTCTGCAGGAAACCGCAGGGAAGAACCGCGGTGGTGTCGATCGTCTTGGTGGTATCGGTCAGCACGTTGCAGAACAGATTAGCCAATGTCAGGACATGGAAGTGCGGACCGTGGTCCTGGGCCATTTGCAGCGAGGCGGTACTCCGTCGCCCTTTGACCGGATTCTCGGCTCTCGGTTCGGTGTTAAAGCCGTTGATCTGATCGCTGCTGGTGACTACGGTAAAATGGTGGCATTACGTGGACGTTCCGTGGTATCGACCACGTTACAGGAAGCGGTTGGTTCTCTTAATCTGGTGCCACCACACGGTGAATTAGTTGAGGCTGCCGAGAAATTGGGGATTATGTTGGGGCGTTAATCCCGCTATTCTCCTTTTTTTGCCTGACAGGGGGATTCGCAGTTGCTGCAGTTGCGACAGACCTCACATTCGGTCGGCTCAAGGTGGATCGTAATGTCTGCGTTGGGGATCTGTTGGTGAATCTCCTTTTCAATGCCATCGGCGATGCTGTGTGCTTCGTGGATGGTTTTGAATCGGCAGAAGGTCAGATGGAAATCAATCAGGCGCACGGTTCCGCTTCTTCGTGAGCGCAGGTGGTGGTATCCGGTCACGTCGCTGCGGTGCTGTTCAATGCATCGGGTGATCTTTTCCAATTGTTCCGGCGGCAGTCCTGCATCCAGAAACTCATCCAGACATGAGCGCAACAAGGTGTAAGCCGCCTTAAGGATGTACAATCCGACGCAGAAAGAGAGGGCCGGGTCAAGCCAATCCCAACCGAATGTGGCCACGGCGACTAATCCGATCAACAGCACCAGGTTGCTGTACACGTCCGTGGCATAATGCAAAGCATCTGCGCGGAGTGCCGATGAATCTGTTGCCTTGCCCACCTTGTTCAAATGCCGACTCAACAGCCACGAGACAAAGACGCTGAAGGCCAGAACGGCAATACCATAATCAACATGTGACAGTTGTTTGCCGTGCTGAATTCTTTTCACGGACTCGAAGAGGATATAGCCACCTGATGCTGCAACCAGAATGCTCTGTAAAAAGGTTGCAGCTGTTTCGTACTTACCGTGGCCATAAGGATGGTTGTCGTCGGCCGGTTTATGGGCGTGTTTCAGCGCCACCAGGTTGCCGAACGACATCAGGATGTCAAGAAGAGAATCCGCTGCCGAGGAAATCAGGGCCATCGAACCGGAAAGCACGCCGGTAGTCAGTTTGATCACCGCCAGAGATGTGGCGGTGAGAATAGCGAGCCGTGCTGCTTTAAGACGTTTTTTTTCCATTACTTGCATCAAACGTCCTGAATCTGGGGCAGTGGGCATTTTTGACACCAATTGCTGTAGCCGTCATCACCGCTGATGTCCCAAAATGTATCTATCCGCTGACGGTAAAAGTCGATATCAGTGGTGTAGGTCTTGATTTTTTGATGTTTTTTTTCGTCCAACCAGCCTTGTTGGAAAAGGTAGGCATAAAAGACGGCAACGCCCTGCAAAATTCCTGTCAGTTCTTTAAGGTTTGGTTCGAGGGTTTTAATAATATACCAGTGCCCGGCAAATTGTCGAACGCGTACAGGATTGATCTCAAACAGGTTTTCTTGGCATTCTCCAACCACGAATTCGCGGACAAAATAGTCTGCGCCAAGCGCCAGCTGACCGGCTTCAAGTGGGTCGATCTGTTCCTGAAGAAGGCTTCGATGGAACTGTTTTAATAGCGTTGAACAACGGTGGTCAACAGCGATTTCGCTGTCGAGATCGTGGATGGTAAAAGTGCTTATATCCATAACGAAAGACAACTCTCCTTGGTGAAAAATTTTTTGGATTGTAGCATGAACCCCAGCTGGCGCGGCGTCTAAATGGACGCCAATTTGAAAAAAGGTTACATTTTGCCAGAGATTGTATAGTATTCAACTCCAAATCAACGGATTGTATAAAAGGAGTTTGTTGTGGATGTCCCTTGTCCCCATTGTAAGAAAAAAGCGCGTTGGGAAGATAACCCCTGGCGACCGTTCTGTTCGGAACGGTGCCGGTTGATTGATTTGGGCTGCTGGATTGAAGAGGATTACCGCATCGCCGGAAATCCTGCCCCTGCAGCAGATGATGACATCGACTATGGTGCTTAACTTTCGATAATTCAAATAGATAACCGGAGAACTTCATGTATCGTCTTAAAATATACACGCATTTTGCGGCCGCCCACAATCTGATCAACTACGATGGTGACTGTGAGAATCTTCATGGCCACAACTGGAAAGTTGATGTCACCGTTCAAGCAATCGAATTGGATAAGTCGGGCCTGGGGATCGACTTCAAGGTTCTCAAGGCACGGACCAAAGAGTTGCTGGGAACATTGGACCATAAATATTTGAATGATCTGGCACCGTTTAAGGAAGCCAGCCCTTCCTCAGAAAATATTGCCCGCTATCTGTTTGAGTCCCTTGAGAAGATGCTCAATAGCGATAATGTTGCCGTTGAATCCGTCAACGTCTGGGAATCGGATAATGCCTGTGCCAGCTACAGCCGCGACTGATCTGCCTGTTGTAGAGTTGTTTTCCTCTATTCAGGGGGAAGGGCCTCTGGTGGGGTGTCGTCAGATTTTTCTGCGGCTGGCCGGATGCAATCTCAACTGTGCCTATTGTGATACCGATTTTCATATGGCCAAGCACTGTCAGGTCGAGTCTGAACCCGGCTGTGAAGAGTTTGTTGTCTGGGATAATCCGGTATCGCTGGAGGCGTTGCTCGGTCACTTGCGTCAGTGGCAGCAAAACTGGCCTCATCTGCACCACTCTTTGTCACTCACCGGTGGGGAACCTCTACTTCATGCTGAAATGCTGGCAACGTGGCTGCCGCAGATCAGCCAGTTGCTACCGGTGCAACTGGAAACCAATGGTACTCTGCCCGAGGCGTTACGTCGTGTCGTGCAATGGATCAACTGGGTGGTGATGGATGTTAAGTTGGCTTCCCAGACCGGAGAAGAGACGCCGTGGCAAACGCATGGCGAATTTATGACCGCTGCGGCCGAAAGTTCCTGTAGTATCAAGCTGGTCGTGGGGGAGAATACCCCGCAGGATGAATTGAGCCGGGCCGCTGAATTGGTGGTACGCTGTGCACCGCAGGCAGAGATTTTTTTGCAGCCTAAAACGGTCGGCGGGAAATGTTCTGTGCCCGGAAATCTATTACTGCGCTGGCAGGCCCTGTTGGCGGGTTATGGACTGTCCGTGCGAGTAGTGCCCCAGACACATTGCTATCTGGCTGTTCTTTGAGTGGAGCCTTGGACGTGTTTCAGGCGTTTTTCTCACCAGAGAATTTATCGGCCAGCCTTTTTTGAACAATTTCGGGAACAAATTCACTGATCGGACCGTTGAGGGAGGCCATTTCCTTGACAATGGACGAACTTAAATAGCCATAGCGTACCGATGTCATCATGAACATGGTTTCAACTTCTTTTTGCACGGTGTGGTTCATCTGCGCCAGCTGAAACTCGTACTCGAAGTCGGAAACCGCTCGCAATCCCCGCAGAATGACCCGTGCCCCTTTGCCCATGACGTAGTCGATCAAGAGCCCTTCGATCACATCCACCTGAATGCGGGGATTGTCGCCAACTACCGAGCGAATCATTTCGACCCGTTCTTCAATACTGAACAGCCCCTTTTTAGATGAATTTTTTGCGACGGCAACAATGATTGTGTCAAAAGCGTTGAGACCGCGTTGAATGATATCGAGATGCCCATTGGTGATGGGATCGAATGAGCCAGGGTAGACAGCGGTACGTTGTGTCATGACGCCTCCTCGGTCGGAGCATGGGTGAAAATATGCAAAGCTGTGGAACCATACTGTTTCAGGTCCACCCGGTGGTAGCGACCCAGAAGATCAGAAACCAGAGTGCCCTTGTCTTCCTCGGCACAGATTACTCCTCCCGCAGCAAGCAGATTGAGTTCGCTGATTTGAAGGATGGTGTGGTCGACCAACCCCTGTCGATAAGGGGGGTCAAGGAAAATAACATCAAAGGGCCGCGATAGGCGGGGAAGGGCTTTGTCTACGGGGGCCGCCAGTAATCGGCATTGACTGCTCAAGCCGCAGATCTGGCTGTTTTTCTCGATCAGGCGCTGGGATTGACGCCCGGAATCAACGAGAACGGCTGCGCCAGCACCCCGGCTGAGTGCCTCAAGCGCAAGAGCTCCGGTGCCGGCAAACAGGTCAAGAATTACCAACTGTTCAAACGAACCCAAGCGGCAGGTCAGACTGCTGAACAGAGCTTCTCTTACCCGGTCACTGGTGGGGCGGATTTCCTGCCCCTGAACGGTAGCAAGCTGTTTGCCGCGAGCTTTGCCGCTGATAATTCTCACGCCGTTCTCCGTTATTTCTTCGGCAGGTCGATCTTGTGCTCGTCCGAGTCGCGATAGAGCAGAATCGTGCGCCCTAAAATCTGGACAACGGCACTGTTGGTTTGTTCTGAAAGTTGGGAGGCAACCTCTTTGCGATCCAGCAGACACCCCTCCTGTAGTTTTATCTTGATCAATTCGTGCTGATTCAGCGCTTCTTCAACACTGTCGATCAGGCCTTGACTGATGGCATCTTTGCCAACCAGAACCACTGGGTTGAGGTGATGGCCAAGGCCACGTAGAAATCGGTTCTGTTTACCGGTAAGCGAAGGGGTCACAATGGGTTCCTTAATGTAATCTGGTCTGTGTTAGCGTGTGGTTTGTTACACGACTGCGTGCCTCTTTATACCTGTTGCGCTGGTAAATAGCAATTCCCCAATTTTATTGACGATCTAACATGTGCACGGTACAAATGAACCAGCTGTTGACATCTTTCTCAACAGCGGCTGATACGGTTATTCTCGTAACTGGTCCATTTTCGAACAGGCGGTTATGTCTCCTCAGTTTGCCCTGATATATTCGAGTCGCTTCGCCCATTATTCGTATGGCGAACACCATCCGTTCAAAGTGGATCGTTACCGCTTGACCTACGAGTTGATGGAGCACTGCGGGCTAGTGGCTTCGCCCCAGGTTCTTCAAGTTGAATGTCCCGATGCCGATGAAAAAAATCTACTCAGCTTTCACCGCCCGGATTACCTGAAAACACTGGCCGCATTCAGTGCCGATGATGAGGTCCATGCCAACTTCTTTTATGGGCTTGGTGATGTCGAAAATCCGGTATTTCGCGGCTTGTACGACTGGGCACGGCTTATGTGTGGTGGCACGTTGGAAGCGGCACGTCAGGTGTGTGATCAGGGAATGCGGGCGGCATTCAATATGGCGGGGGGATGGCATCATGCCCATGCTGCCCGTGCTTCCGGCTTCAGTTACCTTAACGATTCCGTGGTTGCGATTAATCATCTGCTCGATCAGGGTAAACGGGTGGTGTATGTCGATCTTGATGCGCATCATGGTGACGGTGTCCAGGAAGCCTTTTATACCACCGATCAGGTCATGACCATTTCGATCCATGAGAATGGCAAAGATTTCTACCCGTACTCCGGTTTTGTCGATGAGGTGGGTGAGGGTGCCGGCTATGGCTATTCTATCAATCTCCCTCTGGTTCCCCATTCGGATGATCTTATTTTTGAACAGGCGCTTCAACGGATTGTACTGCCGCTGATTGAGGCGTTTCGTCCCGATGTGCTCCTGACGCAATTGGGTGCTGATTTTATGCGGACTGATCCGTTAACCCGTCTTGAGGGAACCACATCCTTTATGGAGTACGCGGCCCGTCAATTTCTGGCCACCGGTATTCCCTGGGTTGCCGTTGGCGGCGGTGGTTATGATCGTCTCAATGTCGCGCGTGCCTGGACCTTGCTGTGGGCGGTAATGACCGGTCAGGAAGCTCCAGATAAGTTGCCGCCAAGCTTTCTGCCTGTTATCGAGACGTTGGGGGAAAAGATTACCTGGTTGCGGGATGCACCACATCTGGCGTCGCCCGATGATTTCTCCCGCGCTCAGCAGCATCTTGATAAGACCTGTTCCTATCTGGAACGGCAGATTTTTCCGTTATTTCATCTGCGGGCGGGAGGTCGGTAATGCCCTTTACTCCCGCCACCCACCATTTAATCGACTCCAATGGCCTGCCGCTGTTTTCTCTTAAGGAAATTAATGCCCTGCCGGTTGCAGAGAAAGAGCGGATCTATTCCACTCTGGTCCCCGAGCTGGTTTTCGAGCGTTACGGATTTGATCGTGACACATTTTGCAGTCCTGACGGGCGATCGCGGATCAATTTTATCTGTCCGGAGGGGTTGGGTTTGTTGCGAATTGCGGTGCGTCGTTCTCCTGAAGATCGCGATAACCTTTTTTTTGTTGAAGTGGCGGATACCCCTTATCGACAAATGGAATTCTCCTTTTGCCTGATCAATGATCCTGATGCGCCCCGATTTAATGTCGATTGTGATATCCAGGGACGTGATAACTCATTCGGGACCATGCGGCGCAACATCAATGAAGAGGTCAAGGCCATGGCCGCTGGTTTGTCCCCTAATCAGGTGCGGGCCGGGCTGAAAACGTTCAAGCCTTTTTTTGATCGGTTCGAACAGTTTGTCGCCTCACTGGGAATCGATATTATTGTTGCTGAACCATTGTCCTACAGTAATGCCATCCGATATGAGTACTACGGCTTCGACTATATTACCGGCAAGCAGCTGATGTTATGGATTGACCGCGAATTTCAACCTGGCGGGATTCTTCATCGCCGTCTTGACGGCTCCACACCGTTTCGCCAGCCGGGGATGGAAAAAACGGTTCGTGGACGCAGTTGGGCTATACATGACGGAATTTTAGAACAACCTTGGGATGAAATTAAAATTTATAAGAGTGTTGGACAACATGCCCATGTCAATACTTTTGTCCAATGGCAATATTGAATGGTGAATATACGAGGAGAAAACCATGTTGGGTAATTTATTTTTTATCGTGTTGGTTTGTGGCATTATTTATGGAGCTGTATATTGGAGTCAACGTAAATCCTGAACATAAGTCGTTTTTTCTTGAATGAGTATACATTTTTGAACATAATGCCGACTATTTTGTAATGAAACTGAATGAGTGTCATTAAACAAAGACAAGGGAGTCGAGCATTGAAATCATTGATTACTGCTGTTGTCCTGGCGCTGGTGTTGCCGGGGTGGGTGAGTGCTGCGGGGTTTCATATCCGTGAACAGGGAACAAAAGCCATGGGGATGGCGAATGCTTTTGTGGCCCAGGCGGATGATCCTTCAGCGATCTTTTACAATCCTGCCGGAATTGCCTTTCAGACCGGAACCCAGCTCAGCCTGGGGGTAACGGTTGTTAATGTGCCGGAGACCGAATTTCGCGGATCGACCAAGTCGGGAGACGTGGCTGCGGGTCTTGGTGTTGAGCAACAGGTTAACACCAAAGCACGCGACGATATCTTTTTCCCGCCCAATTTTTATATGACGACACGTAAAGAGGGTTCCCCCTGGGCCTTTGGTATCGGCATCGGCTCCCTGTTTCCGCTGGCCAAGCGCTGGGACACCACCAGCCCGTTCCGCGATGAAGTCAAAGAGATTGCCATCAAGCCCATCAATGTCAATCCAACGGTGGCCTACCAATTCGAATCGATTAACTTGGGTGTTGCCGTGGGGATTGATTATACCTATGCGGATGTCTGGTTGGAGAAATCGGCGTGTGTTGATGCTTATGCCTTGGGTATGACGCCAATGCCCGGTTTGGCCGCAGTTCAACTTGGTGAGTTGGAACTTGAGGCTGATGGCGATGGCTGGGGCTATAACTTTGGTTTTCTCTGGAAGCCCCTTGAGACATTATCTTTTGGTGTGGCCTATCGCAGTGAAATCAAACTTGATTTTGACGGTGATGCTGATTATCAGATTACCAGTGCCGGACAGAGTGTTTATGGCTCTACCGTTGGCTATACTGATGCTATTTACAGTGTTGGCGCTAAGACGGAAATCACCTTGCCGGATACCTGGAGTTTTGGTGTTGCCTGGACGCCGACCAGCAGACTGACTGTCGAGTTTGATGCCGATCGCTTTGGTTGGAGTTCCTACGACAGCCTCGATATTCTGTTTGACGAACATACGGTGTTATCAGATTCATTGAATCGCAAGGACTGGAACGATGTCTGGGCCTATCGTTTTGGTGCCCAATATGCGGTGACAGAAATGTTGGATTTGCGTGTTGGCTACGCGCGTGATAACACGCCGGTTCCCGACGATACACTGGGGCCCGAGCTGCCTGATTCGGACCGTAATAACTACACCATCGGTTTTGGTTACCACACTGATCGGGCCGTGTTTGATTTTGCCTACATGTGGGTTGATTTTGATGATCGTAAGGTTGACAACGAAACCCAGACCGGAACGTATAAAAGCGATGCCTACCTGTTTGCTGCGAATCTGACGTATTTCTTCTAAGCAGATTCGATAGAGTGTGTTATGAAAGGGTGCCATCTTGAGGATGGCACCCTTTTTTTGTCTTTCAGGGAGAAAACGATGTTAGATCATCTCACCCCCGTGGTGATTCTTGTTGAACCACAACAGCCCGGGAATGTCGGCGCCGTATGTCGGGCCATGGCTAATTTTGGATTGGATCAGCTGCGGCTGGTAAATCCCTGTGACCCGTTTCATCCCGAAGCGATCAAGTTTTCCGTCAGTGCGCGTCCATTGCTGGGGCAGGCGGAATTATTCTCCGATCTGGCGTCCGCTCTGGAAGATGTTCATTACAGTGTGGCGTTGACACGACGTGGCGGCCGACTGCGTGGTGAGTTGGAGACAAT
Source organism: Desulfuromonas sp. (assembly GCA_002869685.1). Lineage (GTDB taxonomy): Bacteria > Desulfobacterota > Desulfuromonadia > Desulfuromonadales > Desulfuromonadaceae > Desulfuromonas. Next base: position 15,302 of record PKUE01000007.1, on the reverse strand, counting down.
TGAAGAGGTGTTTTCCCATGGGGTGAAATTGCCGTCCGGCAGCCGTCTGGGACTGGTGTTCGGTCGCGAGGATTGTGGACTGTCAACGCAGGAAGTTGCCATGTGCTCCCATGCGGCCACCATTGCCACCAGTGGAAAGACTGCGTCGCTGAATTTGGCCCAGGCTGTTGTTGTTACGCTCTATGAATTGTCGCGTCAACGCACGGTCGAGGATCTGACCGAGAAGAACCTCCCCACTCAGTCACAAATCGAGGTGTTGTTTGGTCAAATGGAAACGCTTGTAGAACGGATCGGATATACTAATCCAAGTCGGCCTGAAGTGGTTCCTACTGTTTTGCGTCGTCTTATCAATCAGGCACAACCCGATGTGCGTGAGTTGAATATCCTGCGCGGGCTCATTAATCAGCTGGAGCAGAGTGTTCATGACTGGCCGGGAAAACGGCGTGGCTAGTTCCGTCTAAGTGATCACTATCCTGTCAAAATTATAGAGATTTTTATTTGAAATCCTTGACTGGATAAGCGGTTGTGCCAACCACCATATTTGTATAGAATACGCCCATTGTTACAGTAAATTTTTCAGACTAATTAGTTTACTATTCGGGGATGAAGAACGATGCCTGAGGCGCCACGACGTATTGCTTTAATCACCGGGGGGAGTAAGGGGATCGGTGCGGCTATCGCCACCACCCTGGCTCAATCCGGTTTTGATATCTGGTTGAATTACCGTTCCGATCATCAGGCAGCCGAGCAGGTCAGAGCGCTGGTAGAACAGGCCGGTGCTACATGCCTGTTGTTGCCGTTCGATGTTGCTGATTTCGCCGCCTGTGAGGAGGCGCTAAAACCACATCTGGAAAATGATGTTCCTTTTGCGGTCATCAATAACGCCGGTTTTGCCAAAGACACTCTGCTGGCTTTGATGAGTCAGAAGGAATGGAACGATGTGATTTCAGTTCATCTGGGTGGTTTTTTCAATGTGACCCGCCAGGTCATTCCCCTGATGTTACGCAAACGGTGTGGTCGTGTTGTCAATATCGTTTCCACCTCGGGGCAGACCGGGGTCGGCGGTCAGACGAATTATTCCGCAGCGAAAGCCGGTATGATCGGAGCTACCCGCTCACTGGCCATGGAAGTGGCCAAACGCAAGATCCTGGTCAATGCGGTTGCTCCCGGATTCATTGAAACCGAAATGACCGATGAGTTGCCTCTGGAGCGGATTCTGCCGATGATTCCCCTTGGCCGGATTGGTACGGCGCAGGAAGTCGCTGATATGGTTGATTTTCTCTGCTCGGACAAAGCGCAGTACATCACCGGGCAGGTATTCTCTGTTAATGGTGGAGCCTGCATGCCGTAATTGACGGCATTAAGCAAAGTAGAGAAGCGATGACGACGTTGAATCGAGTAGCCATAACCGGTGTCGGGATAATTTCGTGTCTTGGCTGTGATGCCGATACAGTCAGCGAGGCTTTACGTCTTGGTCGTTCCGGTATTGTTGTGGACGAGGAGCGCAAGGCGCTCGGTTTTCGCAGTGCGCTGACCGGACGTATTGATGGTTTTGACACTAAAAAGGTTTTGTCGCGCAAAGAGCGTAAGAGCATGCCAGACTTTGCCGTGCAGGCCTATGCGGCCAGCCGTCAGGCGCTGGAAATGGCTGCGTTGGACGAGTCGCTGGTGCGCAGCGAGGATACCGGTTTGATTTTTGGCTGTGATTCGAGTTGTCTGGCGGCGATTGAGCAGGTTGATCTGCTGCGCGAGCGTCAGGAAACAAAATCGATCGGCAGTGGTCAGATCTTCCGTTCCATGACCTCATGCGTGACCATGAATCTCAATACTTTGCTGGGGACCAAAGGCGCCTGCTGGTCGTTGAGTTCCGCCTGTTCCAGTGGTGGTCATGCCATTGGTCAAGCCGCAGACTTGATTGCTCTGGGGCGACAGAAACGGGTGATTTGTGGTGGCGCTCAGGAGATCAATTGGCAATCCATGTGCAGTTTTGACGGTCTTGGTGCTTTTTCCGTGCGCGAAAACGAGCCGACGGCTGCCTGTCGTCCGTTCTCTGCTGACCGTGACGGCCTAGTGCCCAGTGGTGGTGCTGCGGCGGTGGTGCTGGAGAATTATGAGGAAGCGTTGCAGCGCGGTGCAACCATCCTTGGTGAAGTTTTGTCCTACGGTTTTTCGTCCGATGGTGAAAATCTTTCGGTTCCCAGCCGTGGCGGGTTGCAACGCGCTATGCTGCAGGCTCTGCAGCGGGCCAACGTGCAACCGGAGCAGATCGACTACCTGTGTGCTCATGCGACTTCGACACCGGCCGGTGACGCTGCTGAGGCGGCAAATATTCAGGCGGTCTTTGGTGATGACGGTCCACTGGTTTCGTCATTGAAATCGATGACCGGCCATGAATTATGGATGTCCGGAGCTTCGCAGGTGGTGTATTGCACTCTGATGGCCCGCGATGGTTTCATTGCCGCCAATATCAATTTTACCGAACCGGATGACGCCGCCAGAGGCTTGCACATCGTTACGCAGACACTGCCTCAGGCGCCGAAAACCGTCTTATGTAATTCTGCCGGTTTCGGAGGCACGAACGCCTGTCTGGTCCTGAATTTCGGGGAGAGCCTTTGAAGTATGATGCGGTGATCATTGGCGGCGGCATCAGTGGTGCGACCTGTGCCCTGGTGTTGTCTCATTTCGGTTGCCGTGTCGCTGTTGTTGAGCGAGAAGCCCATGTGACCCCTTTGCTACATGGATTTGTTCGCCATGGTGTCCACCATGATACTGGATTTCATTATGCTGGAGGTCTTGGCCCCGGCGAGATATTGGACCGTTTTTTCCGTTTCCTCGGCCTTAATCAGGGGATGGAACTTTATCCGTTAAGAGCGCAGGGGTTTGATCGTATTGTCGATCAGTCGACGTCTGACGTGGTTGAATTCAGCTACGGAGAGCAGTCTTGGCGTGATTCACTCCTGGCGGCATTTCCCCGTGAAGCTGCGGCGATTAATCGTTTTCAGCAGACGGTGCTGTCGATCTGTGATTCTCTGCCGTATCTCAACAAAGAGAAGACCTTTGGCGAAGATGCATTGTTTGCCAACAGCCAGGATATCAGTCTTCAGGCTTTTGTCGCTGAGTTAACACAGGATCGACGTCTGCAGGCGGTGTTGTGTATGCACTGTTTGCTGCATGGTACCCCGCCGGATCAGATCCCTTTGCGCCTCCATGCGGCAGTGGTCGGCCCTTATTGCCGTTCGGTGTATGGCATTCGTGGCGGCGGAAGACAATTAAGTCAATCCTTCGCGGCCAGTTTGCAACAGGCGAATGTTGATCTGTACTGTGGCTCCAGGGTTACCGCCATGTCGGTCGATCCTGACAATAACATTACTGGCGTTACCCTGTCTTCAGGGCAGGAACTTGTCGCGGCGCAGGTTATTCATGCCGCTGATCCGCGTCTGTTGCTGGACTGGCTTGACGAGAAGTGTTTTCGCCCGGTGTATCGACGTCGGTTGACGGCTCTGCAGGAAACGCAGTCCGCCTTGATCTTGTTTGGACAAAGTGCGCGGCCTGTTGAATCTCTGGCTGACCGCAATTTATACCTGGCTGATTTGCACCTTGGGACCGAGTTGTTTTCCGCGTCAATGGCGCAGCGGCCGTTATACCTGTCTTCGGCCGGGTTAGAGCTCAGTACGGACGACGGTGTGGCCCAGCGCTGCGGCATTATCGGTATTATGCCAGAGGATTACCGTTGTTACGAGCCCTGGCAGGCGACCCGCCGTGGCCAGCGCCCTGAAGAGTATCTGCGCTTTAAGCACGAGCGTCGCGGGCAGATGCTTGAGCGGATTGAACAGGCGGCACCGGAGGTCGCTCAAGCGTTGCAACAACCTTTTTTAGCGACACCACTGACGCTGCGTGATTATCTGCACTATCCGCAGGGCGCAATGTATGGCGTCAGTCACCAGTTGGCACGATACCCGTTACAGGTCGCTACGCGGGTACGGGGACTATATCTGTCGGGGCAGGCTTTGGCTGCACCGGGGCTGATGGGCGCCATGATTGGGGCATTCTATACCTGTGGCACCCTGTTGGGGCATCAACGTGTTGCAGAGGAGTTGAGACAGTGGCAATGAACAGAGTCGTAATCACCGGAATGGGAGCCGTTTCACCGTTTGGCGGTACGGTTGCTGATCTGCTTAGCGGATTGTACGAAGGCCGCAGTGCTGTCAGCTATTATGATGCGCTTCGTCAGGTCCAGGGACTGCGCAGTCTGGTTGCCAGTCGGGTGCAGGGCATTGATCCGAAGCAGATTGCCCGCAAGCATCGGCGATCCATGTCGAAGATGTCAGTCTACGCCACTCTGGCGGCGAGTGAGGCTATGCAGCAGGCGGGGATTGATGAGACAATGTGTGCCTCCGGTGGCCTGGGTGTCGCCGTTGGGTCCACCGTCGGCAGTACCGAAGTGACCGAGGCTTTTTTTGAGGATTATTTCACGGATCACAGTTTGGAACGGATGAAGTCAACGCTGTTCTTCCAGATGATGAACCATACCTGTGCCTCCAACATTGCTCAGACTTTCAATATCGCCGGTCGGCTGCTTGCTCCCTCTGCAGCCTGCGCTACGGGAAGTCAGGCCATCGGCTACGGTTATGAGATGATTGCCCAGGGTCACCAGCAGATAATGTTGTGCGGCGGTGCTGATGAACTGCATCCGCTGACTTGTGCCACCTTTGATGTCATGCATGCCGCATCGACGGCCTACAATGATCGGGCGGAGCTGACACCGCGTCCGTTCGCGGCAGACCGTGATGGCATGGTGTGCGGGGAAGGTAGTGGCATTGTGGTTCTTGAATCTCTGGATTCGGCTTTGCAACGCGGGGCCAAGATTCTTGGCGAAGTGATTGGTTTTGCCACCGTCTCCGATCCGGGCAGTATTGCCAATCCCGATGCCCGGGTGATGGCTTTGTGCATCCGTCAGGCTCTTGAGTCGGCAGGCATTGATGCGGCACAGGTGGATTATGTCAATGCCCATGCTACGGCAACGCAGCAGGGCGATATCGCCGAAAGTCAGGCGATTGCCGAAGTGTTTGAGCCGTCAGTTGCGGTGAGCAGTCTAAAAGGGCATCTGGGGCACACCATGGCCGCCAGTGGTGCTCTGGAAACCATCGCGACTATCGATATGCTCAACCAGGGAAAACTGGTGCCGACTTTGCATCTCGATCACGTTGATAACGATTGTGCAGAACTGAACTATATCAAGCAGTTGTCTGATGTTGATTTAAGTGTTGCTTTAAAAAATAACTTTGCACTTGGCGGGGTGAATACCTCTCTGGTCTTAAGGAGATATAACCATGACTGAACAAGAAATCATCACCACGGTCAATACGGCCCTGGCGGAAGAATTTGAACTCGATCTGGATGAAATGACACCGGATGTTTCCCTGTATGAAGACCTCGGGCTTGACAGTCTGGATACGGTTGACATGGTCATCGTTCTTGAAGGGGCTTTTAACTTCAAGATTCGCGAAGAAGCCGACGTGAAGGAGATCCGGACTCTGGGCGATATTCACGCTTTTGTTGCCAAGAAACTTGCTGCTGAATCCTGATTTTATCCATGACTGTTTATTCGTTGTTACATGTCATCGCCATGAATATCTGGGTGTACAGCCTGTTGGTGTTATGGACGGTGATCGGGGTGATTTTGAGCCCGTTGCAGATCGTTTTTCTGCGCTGGCGGCATCAGTGGCCGGTGGATCGTGCTGTTCGCCACATTATCTGGATGTATGGACGCGGCTGGCTGGTGTTGATTTCTCCGTTTGTGTCGTTTCGCCGTGAGGGTTTGTCGCCGGATCAGCTCCCTGAACGCTGCGTGTTTGTCATCAACCACCTGTCGTTTTTCGATACCTATTTCATGGCAGGACTGCCGCACAGCGATGTAACCTTTGCCGTACGTTCCTGGCCGTTCAAAATGTTCTGGTATCGGCTGTTCATGCGTTTGGCCAACTATCTGGAAGTGGAAGATCTGAGCTGGCAGGAGACGACCGCCCGTGGCACCGAGGTGCTCAATCACGGCGGGTCGGTGTTGTTTTTTCCAGAAGGGCATCGCAGTCGTGACGGTCAGATTCAGCGTTTTTATTCCGGCGCCTTTCAATTGGCCGTAGCCGCTCAATGTCCTGTGGTGCCCCTGTGCATTACCGGCACCGATATTTTGCTGCCGCCGGGGCGTAAAAGTTTACGTCCCTGCCGGGTTCAGCTGCGCATCCTGCCGCCGGTAGCTGTTGATGACTACCAACACGAAGGGGGCCATCTGGCGTTGAAGAAGAAAGTCAAGTCGCAGATGGTCGAAGCGCTGAAAGAGATGACGGACATTCCTGCCGAAGCCGCCGAAATGGTGTCGTCGTGTTGAGCTGTTCTGACCAGTTGGCGTTTGCACCGCCGGGCGTGATCCGCGAGCAACAGCAACTGCTGTTAAAACAGCACATGGCTTACCTGGCCGAGCATTCCATATTTTATCAGCGGATGGCTCGCGAACACGGTCTCGACCTGCACGACGTGCGTTGTTATGACGATCTGACGGCGTTGCCATTCACGACCAAAGCCGACCTTGAACAGTGGGGCGACGAATTCCTCTGTATTGAGGAACGGCAGATTGCGGATATTTGTCTCACCTCGGGAACCACCGGCTTGCCGGTGGCGTTTATGCAGAGTCGTGATGATTTGGAGCGCTTGGCATTTAACGAATACCTGGCGTTTAGTACCGCGGGACTGACCGCCGATGACCGGGTCCTGATTGCCGCAGCTATCGATCGCTGCTTTATGGCCGGGATGGCCTACTTTCTCGGCCTGAAAAAGATCGGCGCGACAGTGATCCGTGGTGGCTCCAGTTCTGTGGCTGTGGTGGCGCAGTTGATCGAACGCTTTCGCCCCAGCGCGCTGGTCGGCGTGCCGACCCTGTTTCTGGCCCTGGCTGAAATCTTACACAAGAAAGGGATTGATCCCTGTCAGTGCGGCGTGAAACGGCTGGTGTGTATCGGTGAACCCGTCCTTGATCAGTCCTTGAATCTGTCTGTCTTGGGTGAACGACTGAAAGAGAAGTGGCAGGCCGAGGTTCATGGCACCTATGCCAGCACGGAAATGGCGGCAACCTTTGTTGATTGCAGTTACGGCTGTGGGGGCCACCTGCCGCCTGAGTTGATGCTGGTCGAGATTGTCAACGAGCAGGGGCAGCGGGTAGCGCCCGGCGAGGTCGGTGAAGTTGTTGCCACCCCACTTCAGGTGACGGGTATGCCGTTATTACGGTTTAAAACCGGTGATGTGGCAACACTCTACACGGACCCTTGTGAATGTGGGCGCAACAGTTGGCGGGTCGGGCCAGTGTTGGGTCGCAAGAATCAGATGCTCAAATATCGCGGTACAACGGTGTATCCACCGGCAATTTTTGCCGTGTTGCAGGAACTTGCCGAAGTGCAGGCGTTTTATATTGAAGTGCGCGACGATTATGCGTTGTCCGATCAGATTCGGGTCGTCGTGGGCAGCCGCTGTCCAGATCTCACGGCCCATCACGTGGAAGAACTGCTGGCTGCGCGCATCCGCGTTAAACCTGAGGTGGTAATTCAGGATGTTGATGCGGTGCGGAGTCAGACACTGCAGGAAGACAAGCGTAAGCCGGTGACGTTTTTTGATTATCGGACTTCTTGATCTACCTGCGATGAATCGTTTTCCCGTTTATTTCACGGATTCGATTTGTTGCCCTTGAGGTCAACGAATTGTGCGTTTCATCCACTTAGCCATTGATGGTTGATATAAAGTTGAGCAGGCAGCTCTGTACGGGGTCCTCCTCGTCACTGGCGTAGCAGATGACGTCAGCGGATGAGGTTGTCTAAGAAATTTATTGTTATGGCATGTGAAGTGAACATCTCACATGTTTCACTGTGTTTATGAACTGTTGGGACACGATTCTTATCTGAAATTACGAGGGAAAAATGGGAGAACAAAAATTGGTTGTGTTAACCGGCAACGACCTGACTGTGGAACAGATCATTGCCGTTGGTGTCGGTGATTTAAACGTCGCGCTGGATGAACAGGCGCTGCAACGCTGCCGTGAAAGCCGCACGTTTCTGGAAGAGGCTGTGCAAGCGCGTCACATCATCTACGGCGTCAATACCTCGTTCGGCCCCATGTGCAATAAGATTATTGATGATAATCAGATCGAGACTTTGCAGGTCAATCTGATTCGTAGCCATGCCGCCGGTCTCGGCGACCCGCTCAAACCCTATATCGGTATCGCCGTGATGCTCGTGCGTCTCAATACGCTCGTCAAAGGTTACAGTGGCGTGCGGATTGAGCTGCTCGAGTTCATGCAGTGGATGATCAATGAGGGGATTGCCCCGTATATCCCCGAATGTGGCAGCGTTGGCGCCTCCGGTGACCTGATCCATCTGGCTCATCTGGCCCTGGGGATTATCGGCGAAGGCAACGTCTACTATCGCGATGAACTGCGCCCGGCTGCCGAAGTGTTTGCCGAGCTTGGTCGCGAGCCGATGCGTTTGAGTTATAAAGAGGGTATCGCCCTGATGAACGGCACCAGTGCCATGACCGCGCTGGCCGCCTTTGCCATTTTTGGTGCCAAAAAGCTGTTACGTGTCAGTTGCGTGACCGGTGCTTTTGGCATTGAGCTGTTTGGTGGCATTGACGATGCGTTTGACGAAGATCTGCACCGGGTCAAGCCCCATCCCGGCCAGGTGGAGATTGCCGAAACGATTCGCAACCTCTACCGCGGTTCCGGCAATATCACTCTACGTGAAAACATGCATGATCGGATTCGTAACCAGCAGCAAGAGGGGCTGGTGTTTGAAACCAGCATCAATGTGCAGGATGTTTATTCCATCCGCTGCACGCCACAGGTGCTGGCCCCGGCCGCCGAAATGATTGAAAGCGCCACCCGTACCGTTGAGGTGGAGGCCAACTCGTCCAATGACAACCCGATCATTATCCCGGGCAAGAAAAAAATTATCCACGGAGGTAATTTCCACGGCCAGAGTATCGGTTTTGCCATGGACGCCCTGTGCATCAGTCTGTCAACCCTGTGTAATCTGTCGGAGCGTCGTCTCAATAAATTGCTCGACAAAAATCTCAACGAGGGATTGCCTGAGCATCTGATCCCCGGTACTCTCGGCCTTACCATGGGTTTCATGGGGTCGCAGTATCTGGCGACATCGACCACGGCTGAGAATCGCCAACTGGCCAACCCGGTGAGCACCAATTCCATTTCCTGTAACGCATCGAATCAGGATGTGGTGAGTATGGGAACTGTAGCCGCGCGTAAAGCGTTCAAACAGGTGAGTAACGCCAAACATATCCTTACCATGGAAGTGCTGGCCGATATGCAGGCACTGTCGTTCCGTAACGCCGATCGTTTGGGCCATGGAACTGCCCGGATTTACGCTCTTCTCAAGGACGGGTTTCAGGTCTATGACAACAGCCGGGTATTTCATGATGATCTGGTGGCCATGCGTAAAAAACTGTTTTCCAGTCAACTGTTCGACAATTTAAGCCGCTATTGGGGCGAGGTTTAAAATGCCTTCACCACCGATCTTGACTCTGCCGATGGCTGCACAGCAGTTGTTGCCACACCGTCCACCGATGCTGCTGGTGGATGCCCTGATTGATTTTTCTGACGGGCGGGGGACAGTGGTCAGCGAGGTGCGCCGTGACGATCTGTTCGTCAATGATGACGGCACTCTTGAAGCGGTGGCTATGATTGAACTGATTGCACAGGGTTACGCGACGATCAAAGGGTACGAAGACACTCGTGATGGCGTTGCGGTTCGTCAGGGTTATCTGGTGGGTGCGCGTAAAGTCAGCATGCTGGCCAAAGTGTTTGTCGGTGACCGATTGACGATCGATATTGATCCCTCCGGGCATCTCGAAGGGTTTTCAGTGGTTGATGGTGTGATCCGGCGGGGTGATGAAATTGTCGCTGAAGGGAGTCTGAAATTATGGATTACCGATTGATTGCGGTGCGGTTATGGGTCGTTTTTGCGATCACCGGCCTGTTATGGAACGCTGGTGCGGTGTGTGCCTCCGAGCCGTTGCCCGAGTCGATGGCAGAACAGATTCGCTCTTCTGCAGCTCAGGTTGACACCCTCTCCAGTGATTTTGTTCAGGAAAAATTTCTCAGCATGTTTGCAGAGACATTAACCTCGCAGGGGCGATTTTACTATCAACGCCCTGATCAATTGCGCTGGGAGCTCACAGCCCCGGTGGGATCGGGCTTTGTCCTTCATGGTGACCGTGGTGAACGGTGGCACGAACGGGTCGATGGCAGTGAGCCGTTTCGGCTCGAGGACGACCCGGCCATGAGTCTGATCGCCGAGCAGCTGTTTGCCTGGGCGCGGGCTGATCTCGATTGGCTCAAGGCGCACTATACTATCGACTTGATCGGTGTTGATCCGATCTGCTTGCGTTTGACCCCTCCCGAGGGGCAGGGTGGTGCGTTTCTTGATCATCTGCTGATTCAGTTCGCTGATTCTGCGGCCTATGTCACCGAAGTTGAGATCCATGAACACGACGGTGATTATACCCGGATTCTCTTCAGTCAGACCGAGATGAATCAGCCATTGGCAACACAGTTGTTCTCAGGTCGTGAGGGGTTGTAACACTCTGATGCTGGCAAGCCTGTACAATTTTTTTCATTTACGCAGACGGTTGCTGTATCTGCTCTATGGCATTTTTGTCCTGATCAGTGTCGGCTTGTTTTTGCAGGTTGAGCCACAGGAAACTCTTGATGCCATGTTGCCTGATCAGGCGGGCAGTCGTGTCAAAGAGGATTTTGCCTGGTTGCAGCGTGCGCCGTTTGCTCAAAAGGTCTTTATCGATCTGGAGCGGATTGATTCCGCTGATGAGGCGCTGTTGACGGCCACGACAAAGGCTCTGGCCAACGCTTTGAAAGGACCCCATGTTCTGGGGGTGACCGATGGTCCTCCTTTGCAACGGCATGGCCGCTTTTTGAGCCATTTGCAGCAGGCGTTACCGCGACTGTTTACCGCTCAGGATGCCCGTCAGATTGAATTGCGTTTGACGGATGACGCTTTGCTCGGGCGGTTGCATGAGATCAGGACGCAGTTGATGACACCGGAGGGGTGGTGGACAAAGCAAACGTTGCAGTCTGATCCTCTTCAGTTGTGGCATTTCGCTGCCGGACATCTGCGGCAATTGAATCCTTTTGCTGGTGCGGATCTGGCCCAAACCGCTTTTGTCAGTCAGGATGGGCGTCATCGATTGCTGATGGTTGACACCGATGTGGTGATTGCCGATTTGACCGGGAGTGTCGCGTTGCTCGACCGGATTGATCAGGCCGTCAAAGCGGCGGTGCCGCTGTCCATTCGCGCCACAGTCGTGAGCGGGCACGCCTACACGGTGGCTAATGCGCAGACGGTGCAGCGGGATATCCGCGTGGTGTTCACCGTCGCCAGTGTTGCCATCCTGGTCATTTTTATTCTGCTGCTGCGCAATCTTCGAGCCCTCTGGGTGTTTGTGCTGCCCGCGTCGGTGCTCGGCATTGCTGCCGGTATGGTGGCACTGTGGTTCCCGGCCTTGTCCGGAATTACGCTGGGTTTTGGTGCGGTATTGCTTGGCATCACCGTCGATTTTACCCTGCACGTGTTTTTTGCCCTGCGTCACGGTGGTGCGGCAACGGTGACACTGAATCGTTTGAGCCGACCGTTGATCGGCAGTGCCCTGACCAGTTTTATGGCGTTCGCCGTGTTGCTCTACTCGCATTTGCCCGGTCAGCGCCAACTGGCGGTGTTTTCAATGACCGCTATCGCTGCTGCACTGTTGTTGGCTCTGGTGGTGATGCCCCATTTGTGTGGTCGCAGCCAGTCCGTCATGGCCCGCAGTCGAGAAGAACAGCCGCACCATAAACCGGGCTGGACTTTCTTATGGTTGGTCGTGGTAGCGCTGTGTGCTCTCGGTTGTCCTCAAGTGCAGTTTGATGGTGATCTGCGCAGTCTCAGTGTGCAGTCCCAGTCCCTCGATCAGGGGGAACAGCTGATGAAACAGGTGTGGGGGGATGTCCGCAGTCAGACGTTGATTTTTGCCACTGGTGCGACGGTGGATGACGCACTGATGCGCAACAGCCACGTTGCCGCTTTGGTTGCTGAAGATGGTCAGAGCGATGCCCTGGTTTCATTGGCAACGCTGATTCCGGCCGACAATGTGCAGCAGGAGAACGTGAACCGCTGGCAGCAGTTCTGGACTGAGCATCGGGAGGCGCTTGAACGGTTCCTTCGTCTTGCAACGGAACAGGGTTTTTCGGCGTCAGCATTTGAACCCTTTCTGCTTGAATTGAAGAATGAGCCTGCGCATCTTGATTTATCCTTCTGGCGTGATGCCGGGTTGGGAACCGTGGTTGACGGACTGCTGGTAGATGATCTGGCGAATGGTAAGGCGATTCTGTCATTACTGCATCACACCGTCGGTCAGGAGGCGCTACAGACTTCCCTCGAAAGCATCGCTGGCGTTCGAGTGGTGGATCAAGGTCGTTTTCGTCAGCAACTCAGTGCTCAGGTGGGAGCCGATTTCAGTCGGTTTATTCTGCGGGCGTTGCTGGTGGTCGTGATCGTCCTGGTGGTCTGGTATCGTCGCTTAAGTGATGTCCTGCTGGCGTTATTGCCTGTGGCGTGTGGTTTGCTGGCAATGTTTGGTTTGATGGGCTGGTTCGGTCTGCCCTTTAATCTGTTCAATGTCATTGCGGCGATTCTGGTGGTTGGTTTGGGCGTGGATTATGGCATTTTTATGCTGAACCGTTGTCACTATGGTCGTGGCATGCATACCGATCAAGCTGTGCTGGTTTCGGCGTTGACCACATTGGCTGGTTTTGGGTCACTGACCTTGGCACGTCATCCCGCCATGTCATCCATTGGTTTGACGGTTTTGTTTGGTATCAGCACTGCGGTGATTACGGCATTGCTGGTGATTCCCAGTGTCTATGTCTGGGTAGGGCGGCAACGTCGCTCTTGAGAAGGATGGCGAGATGCTGAAGAAAATAGCAAAAGGCCTGGGGGGATATGCGCTGCTGTTCCTGATTGTTGCATGTACTCCCAAGCCTGTGCCCATTGATGCACCGCCCACTGTCGATAATCTGTCTGTGGCGGACCTGGTCGCCGGTCACTGGCTGAGTTCGGGAGAGCGTTATCTGTGCCGTCACAGTGGCGTGCTCGATTTACCCTGGCGCGATGTTCCCTTGCAAGGGGTGATTCGCATTGACACGCGCCTTAACGAGGCCCGCTTGGTCGCTATGGACAGTATGGGAGTCAAGCTGTTTGATCTGTCGATGAGTGCGGACACTGAAACGGTTCACTATCTGCTGCCTCTGTTGCAGGAGCAGCCCCGTTTTGTCGAGGTGGTCGGGGATAGTGTGCGGCGGATTTTTCTCTCCCCACAACCGCAACGGACAGATTGTTTACAGGAGCGCGATTCCCGACAACCGTATCGACTCACGAGTCCGACGGATCGGGGATGTTCTTTTGTTTTTGCCGGCGATCCGGTGAGTTTGCGTCGCACATCATGTGATAACCAGTCATCACCGTGGCAGGTTGATTATCGCAGCTATAAAGCGTTTGGCACGGTCTGGGCTCCGACTGAAATTGTTCTTACCGGCGATCACTACCGGTTGACCTTGTGGGTGGAAGAGGTGCGCCTTTTATGAACAGTCCATTACGTTCTGAATTGAATCACTGCTGTTGTGGTGATGTCGTCGTCGATGGTGAGAGGGTTGAGCAGTCCTTCATTCTGCCTGAGTCATTTATCGGCTTTGGTGGGCATTTCCCCGGCTATCCGATTGTTCCGGCGGTGATCCAGGTGTTGATGGCACAGCTTGTCGCCGAGCAGGGGCAGTTGATTTCGCACGCGCCGACAGCGGTTGAACGGGCGAAGTTTCACCGTCAGTTACGACCGGCGGAACGTATCGATATCTGCTGCGTTGCTAAAATGGTACGCGGCAAAGCAGTGATTGATGCCACTCTGCATGTTGGCGACGAATTGGCCTCGTCCTTCTGGTTGACGTCGGTCTGACGGAAAGGGAAACACGATGGCAAAAAAAAGCTGGTTTCCCGCGGTCGAAGATGCGCCCTCACCGTTAACACTGACGGTTAAGAGGCAAGTGCGTTTTGAAGAAGTGGATGCAGTGGGAATTGTCTGGCATGGCCGCTATCCGAGTTATTTCGAGGATGCCCGTGTCGCGCTGGGCGCCTGCTATGGCCTGGGCTACATGGATTTTTATGCACAGGGGGTGGTCGCTCCGATCAAAAAACTGCACATCGATTATGTCCAGCCGTTGCGTTTTGAAGAATGGTTTACCATTGAGGGCGTGTGGCATTGGACGGAAGCGGCGCGGCTGAATTACGAATTCATATTAAGAAATGAGCAACAGCAGGTGGTGACGCGTGGCTACAGCGTGCAGATGCTGCTGGATACGGATCATAATCTGATGGTGGTGCCGCCACCGTTTTATCAGGACTTTTTGCGTCGTTGGAAAGAAGGAACCCTGTTGTGAAGAATGTTGTCATCACCCATGGCTGTGCTGTCACCGGGCTGGGAACCTCTCTTGAGACCACCTGGGCTGATTTGAAAGCCGGTCAAACCGCCATCGCCGCTGTGGAGCGGTTCGAAACGGCGCACTACCTGTCCAATGTTGCGGCCTGTGTGCCCGGACTGGATGCGGACCGTCAAGGGACGCGGTTGTATCCGTTGCTGGATCAGTTGCTCGGCCAACTGCCTGAGTTACCTGCCGATACCCGTTTGTTCACTGCCACGACCAAAGGGGCGATTGACCTGTTGGAACAGGGCCGGCGAGAGGGACTGGCATCGGCTCAACTGCAGGCGTCGCTGCCACTGGCCATGACCCGTTGGGTCGCCGACAGACTGGCTTTGACCGATTGCGGCCAGAATATTAATGCTGCCTGTGCGTCATCGACTCAGGCGATTGCCCGCGGAGCATCACTGATTGCTCACGGTCAGGCACGCTGCGTGGTTGTGGTCTGTGCCGATCTGGTCAGCGAATTTGTGCTGTCGGGTTTCTCGGCCCTGCAGGCGTTATCCCGTCATCCCAGCCGCCCCTTTGATGTTGAGCGCAGTGGTTTGACCTTGGGAGAAGCCGCGACAGCTGTGGTGCTGATGGACGAGGACAGTGCGCGAGACAACGGATTAGCTACCGACATTGAGCTGTGTGGTTGGGGGATTGCCAATGACGCCAATCATATTACGGCACCGGCGCGTGATGGTTGCGGATTGATTCTGGCGGTAGAACAGGCGCTGCATTG